>NZ_JABBOU010000099.1 GCF_018853465.1 Acidithiobacillus montserratensis | reverse complement strand
GTGACCTGCGCCAACACCTCCAGAAAACGCTGACGGGCATCGATGACCTGCAAGGGAATCTGAAAATAGTGGCGGAACACCGTCTGGACTTTTTCTGACTCGCCAAAGCGCAACAGACCATTATCCACAAATATACAGGTGAGTTGATCACCAATGGCGCGATGAATCAGCACTGCGGCCACCGCCGAGTCCACTCCACCCGACAGGGCGGCAATGACTTTGCCCTTGCCCACTTGAGCACGAATACTGGCGATGGCGCTTTCCACATAGGAATGCATGGTCCATTGCCCGTTACAGGCGCATACCCCCCGGACGAAAGCCGTCAACATTTCGGCACCACGGGGGGTATGTACCACTTCCAGGTGAAACTGCACACCATAAAAATGCCGGATGGGATCACCAATGGCCGCCAGAGGTGAATTGGCGCTGCTGGCCAGCACCCGGAAACCATCGGGCATTTTTTCGATACGATCCCCGTGGCTCATCCAGACTTCTTCCGTATTTTCACTGCTTTTAAAGGGCAGCAAAGGGCCCAGGGCATCGTGAATCTGTATATGCGCCCGACCATATTCCCGGTGTTCCGCCTTGGCTACCTTGCCGCCCAAAACATCGGCCATCAGCTGCAAACCATAACAAATACCGAGAATAGGCAGTCCCAGCACAAAAATACCCGGATCAACCATAGGCGCATCCTGATCATGCACCGAAGAAGGGCCTCCCGACAGAATGATTCCCTGGGGCTCCCAATTCTGAATGTCAGTCAGAGACATGCTGTGGGGATGAATTTCACAGTACACATGGGCTTCACGCACCCGCCGGGCAATCAGCTGGGTGAACTGGGAACCAAAATCGAGAATCAGGATGCGTTCTTGCATGAGCTACTCCACCCGGTAATTAGGGGCTTCTTTGGTGATATTGACGTCGTGGACATGACTTTCGCGGACGCCTGCCTGAGTGATCTTGATGAAGCGCGCGCGGTTGCGCAAGGCGACCAGGTCTTCGGCTCCCAAATAACCCATACTGGAACGTAGGCCCCCGAGCAATTGATGAATCACCTGACCAGCCGGTCCCTTGTAAGGTACCCTGCCCTCCACGCCTTCAGGCACCAGTTTAGGCGCTTCGGGGCTGGCGTCCTGGAAATAGCGGTCTGCCGATCCCTGCTGCATGGCGCCCAATGATCCCATCCCCCGGTAGGCTTTGTATGAGCGCCCCTGGTAAAGTTCGATTTCTCCCGGTGCTTCGTCGGTACCCGCCAGAAGCCCGCCGACCATCACCGAATGTGCGCCGGCTGCCAGCGCTTTGGCAAAATCTCCGGAAAAACGAATGCCTCCGTCGGCAATCAAGGGCACTCCCGTATGGGCGAGGGCATCGGCGACGTTGCTGATGGCCGTTACCTGGGGCACGCCGACCCCGGCGACAATCCGGGTCGTACATATGGAACCGGGACCAATACCGACCTTCACCCCGTCGGCACCGGCTTCCACCAGCGCCAGGGCCGCTTCTCCGGTAGCAATGTTGCCGCCTATCACGTCCACGTCGGGATAATGCTCCTTGATCCAGCGTACCCGATCCAGTACGCCCTGACTGTGGCCGTGGGCTGTATCGACGATGATGACATCCACTCCGGCTTCAGCCAGCGCCTGCACCCGCAAATCCGTACCCTCGCCGACGCCCACTGCCGCGCCCACCAGCAAGCGCCCCTGGGCATCCCGACAAGCCAGTGGATGTTCCGTGGCCTTGCGAATATCCTTGACGGTAATCAAACCCCGCAACTCAAAGCGATCATTCACCACCAGTATTTTTTCAATACGATGTTGATGGAGCAAAGCCTTGGTCGCATCAAGGCTGGTTCCTTCGGCCACCGTCACCAAACGCTCACGGGGTGTCATCACACTGCTCACCGGCGCATCCATGCGGGTTTCAAAGCGCAGATCCCGATGGGTGACAATCCCTGCCAGTCGCTCATCCTCCACTACTGGCACCCCGGAAATGCCATGCAGAGCCATGACTTGCAGGACCTCCCGAATACTCACCTCGGGACGCGTGGTGATGGGGTCCTTGATGACGCCGGCTTCGAACTTTTTGACCCGCCGAACCAATGCCGCCTGCTGATCCGGCGACATATTCTTGTGCACAATTCCGATACCTCCCTCCTGGGCCATACCGATAGCCATGGCGGCTTCAGTCACCGTGTCCATGGCGGCGGAAAGCAGCGGCACATTGAGCCGCAGACGCCGGGTCAACGGTGTCGCAATCTGGACATCGCGGGGGAGTACAGCAGAGTGGGCAGGAACCAGTAATACGTCATCAAAGGTGAGAGCTTCGCCGATCAATTGCATAGTTGAGTCACCCCTAAACAGAAAAAGGGCCGGGTTTGGCATCCCAGCCCCATGATAAAAGGCATCCCGTAATATAGCCAAAGCTTCGGTAATTTTCCAGAGGGTGCCTGGCTAAAAAATTGACTTACTCAGTAATCAACAGTAACTTTCGAGAAAATCCAGAGATATTATAACCACCCACTGCACATGACCGTTTCCATCATTGTTCCCTGTCATAATGAATCGGCCAATCTGGCGACATTGTACGCGCGCATTTGCAGTATCATGGATGCCTGTCAGGAGCCCTGGGAAATGATCTGCATCAATGATGGCAGTAAGGATGATACCCTTCTGCAACTGATTACTCTGCACCAGCGCGACTCCCGCATCCAGATAATTGATCTATCAAGAAATTTTGGAAAGGAAGCAGCCTTGACTGCGGGGTTGGACGCCGCTCGGGGGGATGCCGCCATCCCCTTGGATGCGGATCTCCAAGATCCACCCGAAGTCATTCCCGAACTCATCAAACATTGGAAAGAAGGGTTTGATGTGGTCAACGCGGTGCGCTTGTCCCGTGACGGTGAATCCTGGCTCAAGCGCGCTTCCGCCCATTTTTTTTACCGGGTGATCAACCGCATGAGCGAAGTAGACATACCCGCTGATACCGGCGACTTCCGGCTCCTGTCACGCCCGGTTCTGGACGCCCTGCAGAGCCTCCCGGAGCGGCGGCGCTTCATGAAAGGACTGTTTGCCTGGGTCGGTTTTCGCAGCACCAATGTCTACTATCATCGCGCTCCCCGGCATAGCGGCAAGACCACCTGGAATTACTGGAAACTCTGGAACTTTGCCGTAGAAGGCATCACCTCGTTCAGCCAGGTCCCCTTACAAATGGCCGCTTATCTGGGTTTTCTGGTTTCATTGCTGGCCTTTATCTATGCCATCTGGCTGGTGATCAGTACCCTGGTTTACGGCAACCCCGTCAAAGGCTATCCCTCCATGATGGTCACCCTCCTCTTCCTGGGAGGGGTACAACTCATGGCTTTGGGGATCATCGGAGAATACCTGGGGCGCATATACGAAGAAAGCAAACATCGACCGATTTATTTGGTACGGCAGATATGGCAAAGACACACACAACATCATGATAACCACATTGAAAATAAGACCAATTGATAAAATTGTAATTGCATTTCTACTGACTATCTGGATTGGTATCTGGTTAGGTTATTATTTTTTTATTCGTGGCGTTACATACAATCATACGGCAAATGTCCTACAAGCACTGATTCACTGGGATGCTGGTTGGTACTTGGATATTGCTCAGCACGGCTATCAATATAATGGCAATGATTTGATGCAACAAAATATCGCCTTTTTTCCCTTGTATCCAATTATCATGAAATTTTTTGGACAATTTTTCGGATTGCGCAACGGTATTTCTACTGTACTTCCTGCGCTGTTCATTGGAATCACTTCCATTTATGCTTTTCATGCGCTCGCCAGAACGATATTAAAAGAAAACGCCTCATTATTTGCCACAGCGGCTTACGCAATGTACCCGGGTGCGACTTTTTTTGTGTCGGCTTATCCTACTTCAATCATGAATCTACTGGTCATCCTTGCATTTCTGTCACTTAGCAGGAAAAAGTACTTCATGGCCGCAGTAGCCACAGGTATCAGCACTACTGCGGGTGCACTATTAGTATTTTTGAGTGCAACAATGATCTTAGCTTATACCAAAGAATTCATGGCGCAGATAAAAAAAGGAACCATCTCGCGTATAGCACAACTTATTTTATTCGCTTTCCTGTCCATTTTCGGTATCTTTTTTTTCATGTTGTATCAACATGTTGCTTTTGGAAATACCTTTGCCTTTGTTGATGTTCAGAAAGCATAGGGATATCAATCCGACCTTCAAAGAGTCATAAATTTAATTGTCCTCTCTCCAATTTTTGGAGGAGGATATAGCAGCTTCATGCGTTCTATTTTCTTCTTGCAACCGGTCGGTAAAATACCACAAGGCTCGGTTGAGTATTTTGCCAATTCGTTCACCATTATCATGGCTATTATTTCAACCGTGATACTTTATAAAAGCAAACAATATTTATTATCCATGTATAGCTTTCTGGTTATATCGGCTTATATGTGGTTTATTGGCTCTGTTCAGGGACCATCTTCAACAGTAAGGCTGCTTTATATTGATATACCCATTTTCATTGCCGCCGGGTTATATTATCAAAACAATGAACACAAAATAACGAGCTTCACCCTTCTCAGCTTGTCTGCTATTGCACTGATTATCCAAGTTGCTTTCTTTGTGAGTGGCTATTGGGTGATATAGGTTCTCAAAAATAGGGCTTAGCTTTGCATACCATAAGTGGTAACTCTAGCCACTGCTTTTCCTGAAAATTTCAGGTACACTATCGCCGAGATGGATAAACCACCCGCACTAGGGAACCAGCTTGGTATCTTTAAAATCGTTTATAACCAGTCAGTTAAATCTCGCAGAGCCCGGCTCGGACACTGCAGTTGATGTATCGACTCCGCTGCCAGTACAGATTCCCGGTGCCACCGTCACCCCGCGCGCTGATCACAACATTTCCCGTCGGGACATCAGCGACGGTGCCCTGCAGGTGTTGAACGGCTTACACAAGGCAGGCTTCCAGGCCTATATGGTGGGTGGCGGGGTCCGGGATCTGCTGCTCGGCCGCGAACCCAAGGATTTTGACGTGGCTACAGATGCCCATCCCGAACAGGTGCGCAAGCTGTTTCGCCGCAACGCCCGCCTGATCGGCCGGCGCTTTATCCTGGTGCATGTACAGTTTGGCAGTGAAATCATTGAGGTGGCTACCTTTCGCGGAGCCAGCGACGGCAAACGAAACCAGGCCAGCGAACGCAGTGAAAGCGGGCGCATTCTTGCGGACAATGTTTACGGCTCCCTGGAAGAAGATGCCCGCCGCCGGGATTTCACCGCTAATGCTCTGTACTACAATATTGCCGATCGCAGCATTCTGGATTTTTCCACCGGTATGGAAGACCTGCGCGCAGGTCGTCTGCGTATCATTGGCGATCCCGAACAACGCTATCGCGAGGATCCGGTACGCATGTTACGGGCAGTGCGCTTTGCTGCCAAACTCGGATTTTCTCTGGATGAAGCCGCCCGCGCGCCCATCCATACCTGTCGGGATTGTTTGCAGGAAGTACCTTCAGCGCGGCTCTTTGAGGAAACCCTTAAGCTGTTTCTCAACGGCAATGCCCGCTCCAGCTTTGAACAGCTTCGTCAGCATGGCTTGTTTGCGGCTTTGTTCCCGCAAGTGGATGCCATCCTGGATATGGATAACGCTGAACCTGCACGAATTTTATTGCAAGGTGCCTTAGAAGGCACCGACCTGCGGGTCCGCGACAACAAATCCGTGACCCCGGCCTTTTTGTTTGCCGCGCTATTCTGGCCCGTTTTGCAGCAACAGAGTCAGGTGCTGGAACAGCAAGGCAAACCGGCAGCCATTGCCCTGCAGCAAGCCGCCGGTGATATTCTCCAGGATTGCATGGGACGGGTTGCGGTCCCCCGGCGTTTCTCCTTGCCCATGCGCGAGATCTGGGATCTGCAGGCGCGTTTTCTGCGCAGAGGCGGCAGACGTCCGCACGCATTGCTGGCCCATCCACGTTTCCGGGCAGCCTATGATTTTTTGTTGCTGCGCAGTCAGGCTGGAGAAATTCCTGCCGAACTGGCCGCCTGGTGGGAACAATTTCAGGCGGCAGATCATGAGGGTCGGCGCACTCTGATTGAAGCTGCGCGGCTCGAAGAAAGCGGTCAGGAAACTGCTCTCGGTCCATTGCCGGCGACCCGCAGCCGTCGTCCCAGACGGCGTCGGCGCCGGAATCCGCGCAACGACAACGCTGCTACCCAGACAGTAGATAGCACGGAGAGAGTGGCGGACAACGACTGACGGGTCGCGTCCCTGTGCATGTCATGGAAGCTCATAGCCTCAACCTTCTCCCCCTGCTGAAAAAACAGTGGGGTACCGACAGACTGCAATATCTTCAGCAGATAGGTAACATAGCGCAGCAACTGGGCACGCCAGCCTATCTGGTCGGCGGTGCAGTCCGGGACTTATTCCTGCAGCGTGATGCGCCGGATCTGGATGTGGCCGTTGAGGGCGATGTCCGGTCCCTGGCGGAAGCCTGCAAAGCACAGATCCCCGGCGCCGATTATCAATATCATGCGCGTTTTGGCACGGCCACCCTGCAAGATTCCCGGGGATTTTCCCTGGATTTGGCCCAATGCCGGGTGGAACACTACCCTGCACCGGCAGCTTTGCCGGAAGTTCGACCTGGCAATATCGGCGAAGACCTGATCAGGCGTGACTTCACGATCAATGCCATGGCGCTGCCACTGGATCCCGAAAATTTTGCTACGCTGCTTGACCCTTATGGGGGACAGATAGATCTACAACGCGGGCAGTTGCGCACCCTGCATTCCCGTTCATTTTGGGATGATCCGACGCGGATTTTACGCGGCCTGCGTTTTGCGACGCGATTTCAGATGAACCTCGCTCCGGAGAGCCAGCAGCAGCTCAAAGCAGCCTTGCAAGACGACATTTTTGCCCGGCTCAGTGCGGCGCGACTGTGGCGGGAGATCCGCTATCTGCTCGAACTGGAGGCTTTACCCCAGGCATTATCCCTGTTATCCGAATGGAATCTCTGGTTTTTGCTGCGTCCCGTGCCGATGGATATTCACGCCATGCAGGCTTTGCTTGGACGTGGTCAGGAGCAAATCCAGTGGCTGCAACAACAATTTCCCGGGGAAAATATAGCGGTGTCCACCCTAATGCTCATCCTGCTCTGGCAGGATTTGTCCTGGATCGAGATACAACGTCCCCTTGATCAATGGCCCATCCCGGATCGGAACCGACTGGAGGCCGACCTACGCATCCTCCCTGATCTGCCTCGGCGCATTGCACAGGCCATTCGCCCCAGCCAGAGAGCAAATATCTGGCAAGCTTGCTCGCTCGCGGGCATACTGGCGGCCATGGCGATAAATCCCCATGACTGCGCACTCACAGACAGTGCCCGCCTTTATTTGCAAGAGCAAAAGTCTCTCCAGCCGGTGTTCAACGGACAGGAGCTGCAGACACTGGGACTATCCGCAGGGCCGTCACTGGGGGATATCCTGAAACGCCTACGGGACGCCCAACTGGACAGGGACATAGCAGACAAGGAAACAGCGCAACAATGGTTGATCAAACAGGGCATTCTGCCAACGAACCCTCGGTAATTGCCTGGATCAGTATCGGCAGCAATATGGAGCAGCCGATTGAACAGGTGCAGAAGGCTCTGGCAGCATTGGCCGGGTTGCCGGATTCCGAATTACTCTGGCACTCTCTTTTGTATCGCACTGATCCCGTGGGTGGGGTTGAACAACCGGCTTTCATCAATGCCGTAGCCCGCCTGGACACCCGCTTGACGGCCGGGGCATTACTGGCTCACCTGCAAGATCTCGAAGCCCTTGCAGGCCGGCAGCGTACTACCGAAATATTCTGGGGTCCGCGCGTCCTCGACCTCGATATACTCAGCTATGGCGATCTGATTTCCACTGATCCGGCCCTGCGCGTTCCTCACCCCCGCCTGACTGAAAGAGCTTTTGTGCTGATTCCTCTGGCAGAATACGATCCTGACTTGGTGCTGCCCGGATGCGGGTGCATTGCCGATTATCTGGAGGCCGTTCAATCCCAGTCAGTTACCCGTCTCCCTGAAGCTGCCCTATCCCCGGCCATCAAAACTAACAGCCGCAGAGTCAGCGCATGACCCGCCCCTACATCATCAGCATTGAAGGGCCTATCGGTGCTGGCAAAACCACCCTGGCCAGACGCCTTGCTGCGACTTTGCAAGCCAGTTTGATACTGGAAAAGCCCGAAGACAACGCTTTCCTGCCCGACTTCTACCGCCAGACTGGCGGGGCACTGGCGACCGAACTACAGTTTTTACTCCAGCGTCAGACCCAATGGCAGGC
>NZ_JABBOU010000098.1 GCF_018853465.1 Acidithiobacillus montserratensis | reverse complement strand
GGTCTGGCCAGCGCCGCCTGCCATGCCTTATATGGCAGTACTGAATAATACGGCGGGCCAGCCGGTGTGGATGCTGCGAGCCAACCGCCATCATATGGCCCTGGTGACCATGCGCAGCATGCCGGTGCCGGCAGACAAATCCCTGCAGCTCTGGGCCATTGTTCCGGGTAAAAAACCCATATCCATGGGCTTGTTACCCACCCGCCCGGGACGCACTCCCATATTGCTGACTCCGGACCATCTGAATATGCGTACGGTGGCCCTGATTGCAGTGACCATGGAACCGGCAGGAGGGTCACCGACGGGGCAGCCTACTTCGGCGGTGCTATACAAGGCCGATATCCTTTCCACACAACTCAGCAGTTGAATCGAACATATCACCGGAATGCATCCGTAGCACTGGCAACTGCGTAATCATCAATGACGGCGGCAATAGGGCCGCTGCATTCTCAGGAGAACATCATGAAAGAAATGGAAAATGCTGGTCTGGATCGTCGCGATTTTTTCAAGAAAAGTGCCTTGTTCGGTTTGGGAATGGCCGCAGTCGGCAGTCTGACCATGCCGGCACTTGCGGAAGCTGCCGCCATGCCCAAAGGTCCCAAACATGATTTGTATTTGTTGAATTTTGCGCTGAATGCTGAGCATCAGGCCATTGCTGCTTATCAGGTCGGTGCCGAAAGTAAACTGCTGGACCCGGCATTACTCAAGGTGGCTCTGTCCTTTCAGGCCGATCATGAGGCCCATGCCGCCATTCTTGCAGAAACCATCAAAAAACTGGGAGGGACACCGGTGGCCCCGAAAGTTTCTTTGAAAGCACCCATCACTGAACTCGCCAGCACCTGGGGATTCCCGCTGGATAAGCTCAAGACCCAAAATGATGTTCTGCATTTTGCGGCTGGCCTGGAAGTCGGCGCGGCCAAGGCCTATCTGGGAACCGTACCCGAATTCAGTAATCCCGAACTGGCACATGCGGCCGCCAATATTGAGGGTGATGAAGCCATGCATTTTGCCGTACTGCGGAGCGCTCTGGGTGAGTTCCCGGTGCCAGCCGCCTTTATTTCTGCCATGCCCAGTTAATTTTTACTGAGTACCTGGGTTATCTACAGATATGGTTTCTGCATGAAACCATATCTTTTTGTTGTGGGCGCTTCTTGAAAATATCCGGAAAACTGGTTAAAAGTATTTAGTCAATTCTAATGGATAACTTAGACCCATGCCCCAAGCCGGCGAAAAAAACTTAGCATCACAAGCCTATAGCAGCAGGTTACTAAGAGTTTTTGCATGGGCTTTTATTATTATTTTGGTCGTTTCCTGGTTTTTGGTAGGTATTTATACCTGGAATAAGGTGTATGCTGAGGAAAGTGGTGACCTGCGAATTCTGGCGGTCGCCCTGGCCTAAAGCACTTCCCTGGATATTTCCGGTATTCAGTCTTCTACAGATCTTCTGGCAGATGCTCTAGGTGTTTTATCCGCCAAGCAACATCCAGATTATAATAAGTTATTAAATAAATATCTAATAGCACAGCCAGAGATTCAATCGATTTATCTGGAAATCCCCGGGGGGCCGCTGCTCGTTGAAGATCATGCTATGGATCACGATCCTGGTCCATTGCTGAGCAATTCAGTGTATGAAAATAAACACTTCTATAAATTATCCCGGAATTTTTATATCGGATCTTTGATTCCGGATATCAGCAACAATGAGTGGTTTATTCCTTTCAAACGACGTGTGTTTCTGGATAATCATCTGGTTCTCTGTGTTACAGTATTGATGCCATTGGCTGATGGCGGCTTGAAAGCTTGGTCAGGTTATCCCTTGCAGACTCATACCGGCTTGTTTTTAACCAAAAATAGGAAATCCCCCGGCTCTGCCGGGGTGACAGTAGATGTTTGACATATAGTGGAGTCCATCGGAGAACCGACGTTGTGAGCCGCCAAGCACACGATGAAGGAGATCCCGATGGACGAAGGAATGAGCCTAAAGCACAGCAGGTGGGAGTGCAAATATCATATTGTATTTATACCGAAGTGCCGGCGTAAGGTGCTGTATGGGCAGTTACGGCGTGATCTGGGAGAGGTATTTCGGGCTTTGGCCCGGCATAAGGAAAGCCGGATAGAAGAAGGGCATTTGATGGTGGACCATGTGCAGATGCTGATTGCGATACCGCCGAAGTATGCAGTGTCGAGTGTGGTGGGATACATCAAGGGCAAGAGCGCGATTCATATTGCGCGGACCTACGGGGAACGGAAGCGTAATTTCGTGGGCCAGCATTTTTGGGCGCGGGGATATTTTGTTTCGACCGTAGGTAGGGATGAGGCGATGATTCGGGATTATATTCGCCATCAGGAGAAAGAAGATGCACGGGTGGATCAGTTGAACATATGGAGCTGATCTGGGCCACCCTGTGGTGGCGCCAAAACTGAGGGGCCGCGTTAGCGTCCCCTTTAAGCCGCTTTGAGCGGCTCACATACTAAAGCTCCCGGCTTTGCCGGGAGATATTTACTCCGGCGGGATGGATATCTGGTTGCCCGTAATCCGCCACCGAATAAAACTTCCTTCGCAGTACGTCAAACGGGTATAGCGGCACGTTATGTAGCCTCCCACGTCCATTCTACGGGCGGAGTCTATCTGGGGTATTCCAAAGCCGTAGGGCAGTGGCGGCTGGGAGCGGTGGAGGATACTCCCCATTATCCGCTGGTTGCCGGTGCGAGTGTGCTGCGAAGTAGTTTATGGGGGATGTGGGGCCGCAGTATGTCAGGCCCTTCTGTGGTTATTGTTCTGTTGGGATTATTGGGCTGGGTGATTTATCACTACTTGCGCCGTTCAACAGAGTTACAGGAACAGTTACGTTATGAGTCAGAGACGGCTATTTGGGAGGCCAAGGAGCGGGCAGAGGTTACGCTGGCTTCCATCGGTGATGCCGTCATTACTACAGATACTCAGGCGCGAGTAACCGGTGCCAATGCTGTGGCGGAAAATATGCTGGGTAAAAAAATTGCCCAAATACAAGGTCAACCCTTAGACTCGGTGTTTCAGATAATCAATGAAACAACGCGAGAGACAGTCGCTAATCCTGTCCGTCGAGTGCTGGATGAAGGCCGGGTTGTAGGCTTGGCCAATCACACCACGCTGATCAGTGCCGATGGATCAGAGTATGCTATTGAAGACTCGGCTGCGCCGATCCGTTCGCGCAGTGGAGAAATACTCGGGGTAGTTCTGGTGTTTCATGATGTGTCGCAACGACGGCAATTGGCAGAGCAACTTGCGCATCAAGCGGGTCATGATTATTTGACTCAATTACGAGCTATGCTCGAAAGTGGTGTACAGGCAGATTACAACTGACTTGAATAAGGTGGCGTACTGTTGCTACAAAGGGTTTCCGACCAAGTAAGCAACGTAAGGAGTACGCCGTGGGAA
>NZ_JABBOU010000097.1 GCF_018853465.1 Acidithiobacillus montserratensis | reverse complement strand
CCGAGTAACCAAGGCTATTCCTGCCACTCTGGCTGGTGCGTTAGTGACGACCATAGTCGTAGTAGTGTTTCAGATTCCCACCGTGACTGTCGGTGATGTCGCTTCATTAGCCGGCGGTTTACCGAGTTTTCATGTGCCGCAGGTGCCCTGGAATTGGCATACCCTGGAAATTATTTTTCCTTATGCTTTGATCATGGCGGCCAACGGTCTGGTTGAAACCTTGCTGACACTCAATCTTATTGATGAAATGACCGATACCCGTGGTCAGCCGAACCGGGAATCCATGGCTCAGGGTATTGCCAACGTGGTCAGTGGTTTTTTTGGGGCCATGGGCGGTTGCGCGATGTTGGGTGAAAGCATTATCAACGTCAATAATGGCGCCATTAAACGCCTGTCTGGAATTACCACGGCTATTTTCTTACTGTCGTTTATTGTTTTGGCTTCACACTATATTCAACAGGTACCTATTGCAGCTCTGGTCGGGGTCATGTTTGTAGTAGTGGAGAAAACCTTTGAATGGAGCAGTCTGCGCTTTTTCGGCAGGATTCCCCACACGGATGTGTTTATTGGAATTCTGGTTGCCGTGTTGACGGTGATGGTCAATATCACCTTGGCGGTGGTGGTGGGGGTTATTCTGGCAGCGTTGGTTTTTGCCTGGGAGCATGCCAAACAGATAGACGTGCGCAGTAGTGTAGATGCCCAAGGCATCAAAACTTACCAACTAAGTGGCACCCTGTTTTTTGCTTCGGTTGCACAATTTCGTAACTTGTTTGATCCTGCTGAAGATCCGGATCAGGTCGTCATTGATTTTGCGGATGCGCGTATTGTTGATCATTCTGCCATCGAAGCCATCGATAGCTTGGCGGGACGCTATAAGGAAAGAGGCAAAAAACTCTATTTACGTCACCTCTGCACGGATTGTCTGGAACTGCTGGACAAGGCCCGGGATATTGTCGAAATGAATTTATCAGAAGATCCGCATTATCATGTGGCAGATGATAAATTGGGTTGATGGTGCTTTTCCTCCCGGTTGCGATCAATGGCAGGCGCTTCTAGTGATATATGTTTAAGCAAAGGTGAATAAAGGCCTGCCAGGTTGGATTTGGTATCCAGATCGCGCACATGGGATAAAGCGCGACATCCTCACTCTCAGCCAGGCATAACCGTCGGTAAAGATATATAAAAACAGACACCCGCTTGTTCTTTGCACAATGCACCCAAATATTACGCCCCTTAAACGCTTTCAATGTGCAAAAAAATTGTTCCAACTGATAGGGCTCAGGCCGTTCCCAGCTGACAGGGATATGGACGTAAGCAATGCCCCGCCGAGTAATCAATTCAGATTCATCAGGCAGAGCATTGGCTGAAGTTGGTAGTGCCAAGTTAATAACTGCAGCGATGTTATACCCAGGCAAGCGTCCTATGTCACTTTCAGACAATTGCCCGGAAGTCCAAAGCCAGTCAAACACCTGATAAACATTTTCAGCATCCAAGCTGAATTGATCACCGGGCCCCCAGAGAGCTGTTGGACGTAAAATAATAGTACGAAAAACAGGTTTGTTAGCGTGCAGAACAAGTTGCTCGGCCTGCGCCTTGCTCACCAGATACGCAGAAAAATATCGTGAATAAGTGGGGGCACTTTCATCCGCGCAGAGGATAGGCGAACCGGACTCATCCATAATGACACCTGCTGCACTGATATGGACAAAATGTGCAGCACCAGCACATTCAGCGGCAGCCAATATTTTGGCAGTGCCATCTACATTGGTGCGAAAAAAAGGCTGGATTGACCCAGAGAAGCGAAACATCGCCGCAGCGTGAACAACGGCATCAAGCTTTGGCAACACCAGTGGCGTATCATCGTCCAGATCGCCATGAATCGGCTGTGCGCCCAGATCCCAAACTTTTTCAAGAGCAGACGCCGAACGGACCAGCGCAAAGACCTGATGACCAGATTTTATTAACTGAGGAATCAGGCTCTTTCCGAGTAAACCTGAGCCTCCAGTAACAAGAATTTTCATGGTTAATATTCCTTCTTTGCCAACTGCTCATTTTCTAAAAAAGCCATTTCACAAATCATCCTGCTGCAATGGAACCAATGTCATGCTGGCGTAATTACGGGCACTAGCCAAACGTCGTTCCGTTATTTTTTGGGCCTGTACGCGGACAGCATCCAAAACATCAGCAGAGGCCTTCGTTGGTGACCCTGAGTCAAATGGTGGCTGCGGATCGTATGCCAGATAAAGTTGGAGTTCTTTGGCTACCTGATCACCACGAAGAAGCGCTACCAGAACGAGAGCACCATCAAGCCCTGATGTCACCCCTCCCACACTGATGAATCTCCCGTCAATGACCACACGATCGTCTCTGGGAAAAACCCCATAGAAAGGTAATACCTCCATTGCCGTCCAGTGCGTAGTGGCTTTTCGTCCATGGAGCAACCCGGCAGCAGCGCAGATAAGCGTGCCAGTACATACCATGAAAACATACAAAGCAGATTCCGCCTGTTGACGAATAAAGGTGAGCACATCTTCATCCAGTGCCGCCTGCTCCTGCCCATATCCCCCAGGAATAAGGAGCACGTCAAGCGGGGGTGTATCATCAAAGGATGTGTCTGCGACTATTTGTAGGCCCTGCATATCTCGAACAATACCTCTGTCCTTGGAAATAATATGGATAGATGAATTCGGAATGCGCGATAAGATCTCAAAAGGGCCAGTGAAGTCAAGCTGATCTATATCATTAAATATCAAAGCACCAATATTCAAATGCTTTTCATTAAAATTTTTAGACATTTTAATTCCTTAAGCGGTTAATAAGTTATGTTTTATTGCTATGTAATGTATTTTCAGTAAAAATAATTTTTTCCTACGGCTTAATCATGACTAATAGCGCTATAGCCAAAAAACAAAAAATAACTACACCAGGGCTGTAGCGTAACCATGACAATTGACGCGTAGACGTGTTCGGCATTTGCTTGCGTAGTGTCGCCGACAAAATGCCATGCAGTGCCGACAGGATTATGACTAATCCGATCTTGGCCATAAGCCATCCCTGACCAAACCCCCCTCCCCATACTGCGAGCGCGAGACCACTTGCCCAAACCATTCCCAAAGCCGGCACTGTCACTCGACGATCCCAACGCAATACGCCATACACGATTTGTTTATCGCCAAGAATCAACGTTTCATCTCTTAAAATCCATCCAGAAGTCACCACAGCCAAAAGAACGAGCCCACCCGTAAAAATCAGTACGGCCCCAACATGCAGAGCTTCAAGCCAGAGATATATCATCGCAGGGACCACCAACTGTAGTAGCCACCAAAGGGTAAGCATGCTGCAAGAATTAATTTAGCTCCCATCCAGACCGATACATCACCCGCAGTCAAAGCCTGCACAACTGTCCATCCAAAGGCGAGAAAAACGAACCCATCAATGGGTCCCAGCACTTCAACAGCTATGGGGTATCCGGCGAAGTATTTCAGGGGCACGGCAATCAAAAGCAGCGTCAACAAAACAGTGGCCTCTACAAGGCAAAATATTCGGAGCACCGTTAAGCGTGGAACCGGGACAAAAAATGGATCAGGCATGCGTCGAAAAATCCAATAGTGATGAAGTGAATATCCTTAACTAAAGCCTGAATAGAGAAAAGTGGCTATAATGACATTATTCGACTGTTTCAAGCCAAGTGCGGTCCGTGCTTTTTTCTCCAGTCTTCCATGAGGAGTTCCCATGAAATCAAACCATCTTCAAGCTCCCGGGCATCACCGAATTGCGTGTTTGGTTTTACCTGGTGTGATTTCGTTCGATCTGGCAACGGCCTGTGAAACCTTTCGGTATGCGACCAGACCATCGGGCGAGCCCTACTATCAAGTTACCGTGTGTGCCGAACAGCAAGAACTGGATCTTGGCATGTTCAGTATCCATATCAAGCATGACTTAAAGTCGCTGGAAGGCGCTGACACTATCATCGTGCCGGGTACTTCTTTTTCTCCGCTGTCATTAAGTTCGGCTGTTTTAGCGGCGTTGCGCAAAGCTGCTCGTCGAGGAACGCGGATTGCCTCAATTTGCACGGGTGCATTTGTATTGGCTGAAGCAGGTTTATTGGATGGCTTACGTGCGACCACCCATTGGCAAGCGGCAGCTGAATTTGCCAAACGGTATCCTACCATCCAGGTAGACCCCAAAGTGCTATTCGTTGATAATGGTCAGATACTCACTTCAGCGGGGGCTGCTGCGGGCCTTGACCTCTGCCTGCACATGATTCGATCCGACTTCGGTGCCGCAGTTGCCGCGCAAGTTGCACGCTTATCCGTGGTACCCCTCCAGCGCGAAGGTGGACAAGCGCAATTCATTCCGCCATCTACCCGGTCCACAGACAGAAATCTGCAAACCCTGATTAACTGGGTAATGACCAACCTGAATCAGCCGTTAACCGTCAAATCCCTGGCAGATCAATCACACAGCAGCCAACGAACACTACACCGACGCTTTATTGAGCAGCTTGGAGAATCGCCCTCCCAGTGGCTCATACGAATACGGGTGCAGCGTGCTCAGGAACTTCTGGAGAGTAGTAAACTTTCCGTGGAGCAAATTGTCAGTGAGGTGGGCCTTGGGTCAGCCGCCAACTTCAGACTTCATTTTCAGCGCATCGTGGGCGTCAGTCCAAGGCAACATCGTCAGAGTTTTGGTTATCCTGACAGCAGCTAGCGTTACTTGCGATGGCCTAAGCGGACGACAATCAGTCCAGGGATGTCTGCGAAGCAGCGTTGGAGCGCGTACATTACTTCGGCACTGAGCATGCGCTAGGGCTTCTGGTGCTGCCCATACCTAGCTGAGGATTGCCGAAAAAAGCGGATTTTATCCTACGAGATGGTGGCGGGCTGGAAATGCGCGTCAGTGCTGCTGTGCATGACCGCCAGACCCAAGGCCCGCAACGGCACAGGGGAAGAACGTGATTCCGATCAATGCTTGATGGGTTTCCACTGGTACGGCAATGACGTATATTAAGCACGACATGCTTACCCTGATCGAAACGCCACTCTTTAGCAGCTTATGGCCGGACTACTGGACCGAGGATGAGCGCGGGCAGTTCTGCTCATGGCTGGCGTCTAAACCCGATGCAGGGGATGTGATTCCGCATAGTGGCGGCTGTCGTAAGGTGCGCTGGAGCCGGGCAGGGATGGGGAAGCGTGGGGGTGTCAGGGTGATCTATTACCTGCAACGTGAAGATGGCGAGATATGGCTATTGCTGATCTACGCCAAGAATGTGCAGGCGAATATCTCCGCGCATGTGCTGCAACAATTACGGAAGGAGATTGAAAATGCCGATGACTGAGCAGGAATTATTGAAACGCGACGCCCAGCGCGATTTAGGGGCCGAGCTTCTGGAGTCCGTCCGGCAGATGAAGGCTGATAAGCGGGGTGCTGTTCATCGTGTGGATGTGCCGCAGATTGTGCAGGCCCGGATGGATGCCGGATTGTCGCAGGGGCAATTTGCCGCGCTCATGGGGGTGTCTGTACGGACTTTGCAGGAATGGGAACAGGGACGACGGAATCCTTCTGGTGCTGCCCATACCTTGCTGAGGATTGCCGCAAAGCACCCTGAAGTCATCCGGGAAGTGCAGGGGGTGTGATGCACAATCCACCGCACCCCGGCGAAGTGATCCGGGAGCTTTGAGCCTTGATCCCCTGGGATTGAGTGTCACCGATGCCGCGCAAGCCCTGGGCGTTACCCGTAAGGCATTATCCGAACTGATGAACGGGTATACCGGAGTCAGTCCGGCGATGGCCGTGCGGCTGTCTCTCGCGTTTGGCGGGAGTGCAGAGTCATGGCTGACCCAGCAAGCGCAGTATGATTTGTGGAAAGTGATGCAGAATCCACCAGAGATAAAACGCTTGCATCTTGCCTGATGGGGGATTTCCGATGCCGAAGACTGAGCAGGGATTATTGAAACGCGACGCCCAGCGCGATTTAGGGGCAGAGCTTCTGGAGTCTGTCCGACAGATGAAAGCCGGGAAGCGGGCTGCTGTTCACCGTGTGGATGTGCCCCAAATTGTGCAGGCCCGGATGGATGCCGGATTGTCGCAGGGGCAATTTGCAAAGCTCATGGGGGTGTCTGTACGAACTGTGCAGGAATGGGAACAGGGATGACAGAAACCTTCTTGCGCTGCCCATACCTTGCTGAGGATTGCCGCAAAACATGCGGAAGTTATTCGGGATAACGCAGAAAATATAACTTACTGACTTTATTGGTCGGGGCGATAGGATTCGAACCTACGACATCCTGCTCCCAAAGCAGGCGCGCTACCAAGCTGCGCTACGCCCCGTCGCGGCAGAGAATAGCGGCTTGGCAGGCCGGGGTCAATCCAGACGGGACAGTTTCCGACGCAGGCGGTCCAGTTCGGTGCGGGCCAGGGCGATACCATCATTCAGCCGCTGCCGTTCCCGGTCGCTCAGTTCCTTGCCTTTCTGGACCAGTTCTTCACTGTAAATGGCGATGGTGTCCAGTAATTCTTCCACCCGTTCGTTCATCCGTTCACGGGAAGCTACGACCCTGTCCCAAGCGCGGTTGGCTTGATGGCGGATTTGTTCACGGGTGCGATCTCCCGCCTGAGGGGCAAACAGCAGGGCAGCTACGGCACCTGCGGCAGCACCGGCCAATAGGGCAATACCCAGGGCGCTGTAACCAAGACCGCCATTACTTTCGTTGTCGTAATCCATCATAGTCAGACTCCTTCTTCAGGTGATGACAGTGGGGGCCTTGCGGCCCGTAAGTTGTTCGATACGGGTCAGATCCTTGCCCAGGGTGATCAGATCACGCAGTACCCTTTGCGGATCAAGTTGTTGTCTTGCAGCATCCTGCTCCAGATGTTCGTGGTAGATGCGGACGGTCGCGCCTTCGGTTCCGGTTCCGGACAAACGGACTATCAAGCGCGCGCCATCTTCAAACAGTAGGCGAATACCCTGATGGCTGCTGATGCTGCCATCTACAGGATCAGTATAAGCAAAATCATCGGCTTTTTGTACCACGCGCCCGGCCAGGGTTTGTCCCGCCAGTATGGGAAGCTGGGCGCTCAGCGACTTCATGATTTCTTCGCCAGCACTGGCGGGG
>NZ_JABBOU010000096.1 GCF_018853465.1 Acidithiobacillus montserratensis | reverse complement strand
GTCAGCGACGGCCTGCGCGAGTCCAAGGCCTCTTGGCTGGAGATACTCCGTGATCTCCAGGCGCGGGGGCTGGAAACGGCTCCTTTGCTAGCGATTGGGGATGGCGCCATGGGCTTCTGGGCCGCATTGGACGAAGCGTATCCCGAAACCCGCCAGCAGCGCTGCTGGGTGCATAAGACGGCCAACATCCTCAACGAACTGCCCAAATCCAAGCAGGGCAAGGCGAAGGCGGCACTGCAGGAAATCTGGATGGCGGCAAACCGGAAGGACGCGGAGAAAGCCCTGGAGGCCTTTGTGCGCAA
>NZ_JABBOU010000095.1 GCF_018853465.1 Acidithiobacillus montserratensis | reverse complement strand
ATCCTCAACGAACTGCCCAAATCCAAGCAGGGCAAGGCGAAGGCGGCACTGCAGGAAATCTGGATGGCGGCAAACCGGAAGGACGCGGAGAAAGCCCTGGAGGCCTTTGTGCGCAACTACCAGGCGAAGTATCCCAAGGCCGTGGCCAAGCTGGAAAAGGATCAGGCGGAATTGTTGGCTTTTTATGATTTTCCGGCTGAACACTGGCGGCATATCCGCACTACCAATGCCATTGAATCG
>NZ_JABBOU010000094.1 GCF_018853465.1 Acidithiobacillus montserratensis | reverse complement strand
CAGGGCCCTGTCAACCTTCCATCTAAGCTGCTGATGAAGTAGTACAAAGGGTTTTTCTGGACTTCTCAGGATGAATGCGGTAGCTTTTGCCGCATGAAAGTCCCAACTCTCACCGAAAAGCAGCAAGCCAGCCTGCACCGTGTTCAGGTGCGACCCATCCTGCCCACGGAGCGGGAACGCTGGAATACGCTGATGCAAACGTATCACTACCGGGGCTTTCGCACCTTGGCGGGCCGTAACCTGCGCTATGTGGCTACGCTCGATGGTCGCTGGGTGGCGTTACTGGGCTGGCATGCCGCCGCTTTTCAATGCCAGGCGCGGGATCGGTGGATCGGCTGGTCCTGGATCTTGCGCCGTCAGCGCTTGCATCTCATCGCCAATAACGCCCGTTTTCTGATCCTGCCCGGAGAATCCTTCCCGAATCTGGCGTCCCGTATTCTGGCGCTGAACCTGCACAGGCTCTCTGCGGACTGGCAATCCGTCTATGGGCATCCCATCGTGCTGGCCGAGACCTTTGTGGAATCCCCCCGTTTTACCGGTGCCTGCTACCGGGCCGCCAACTGGGTGGATGTCGGCGCGACCAAGGGCTTCGCCCGTCGTCCCGGCGGTGGCTATGTCCACCACGGCCAACCCAAACGTCTTCTGCTCTTTCCTCTCCATCCACAGGCGCGGGCCTGGTTGGCCCAGCCGCAGCCCCAACTCGAATGGACCCATACCCCCATGCAAACCGTGACGTTGAGCGATGCGCAAATGGAAGGCTTGCGCCAAATCTTTTTCCGCCTTCCCGATACCCGCAGCAAACTGGGCAAGCAGCATCCCCTCCCGGCCATCCTGACGGTGGCCGTGGCCGCCGTCCTGACGCAGGCCGAAAGTTATGCCGCCATCGCCGAATGGGCCGGTCGGCTGACCCAGGCCCAACTGAAGCGCATCCGCGCCCGATTCGATCCCAAAACCAAACGCTACGTCGCCCCCTCCGAACCGACCATCCGGCGCGTCTTGCAAGGGGCCGATGTGGAGGCGCTGGATGCGGCGATCGGCGCCTGGCTACTGGGTACGGCGGGCTTTGAAGCGGTGGCCGTCGATGGCAAAGTCCTCAAAGGGGCCGTACGTGCAGACGGTGCTCAGGTGCATCTGCTCAGCGCGTTCCTGCATGGACAGGGGGTCACCATCGCGCAAAAACAAATCGCCCGGAAAACCAACGAAATTCCAGAACTGCGCAACCTGCTCCAGGACGTCAACATCGCGGGCAAGGTCGTCACCGCCGATGCCCTGCATACCCAGCGGGAGACCGCCCGCTTCCTCGTCGAAGACAAGAAAGCCGATTATCTCTTCACCGCCGTCAAAGGCAATCAACGCAAACTCCGCGACCGTCTGACGTGCCTCCCTTGGGGCGATTTTCCCCCTCAACGCTGAAACCACAGAGGTCGGGCATGGCCGCTTTGAATACCGCAAAATCATTGTCGCCACCCGGGCAACCGGCCTCCATTTTCCGCATGTCGGACAAGCTTTCCTGATCCAACGCTCCACCATCAACAGCAAAGAGGGCACGATTCGGGATGATTATGCCTTCGGACTCACCAGCCTGACCCCGGATCGTGCCACGCCCGAAAATCTGTTGGGCTTGGCCCGTGGTCACTGGGAAATTGAAAACCGGAACCATCATGTCCGCGATGTGACTTTCCACGAGGACCTCTCCCAAGTCCGTACCCAGAACGGTCCCCATATGATGGCGACCTTGCGCGAACTGGCCATGAGCATTATGCGTCTCACTGGCGTCAAGAATATCGCCAAAGCGTGCCGGGATTTCGCCGCCAGCGCGCACAAAACGCTCCGCCAACTCGGATACTGAGCCGCCACCCTGGGGTTTACCTAACCGGAAATACCTCCGGAGGGCAATCTGCGTCCGCCAGCCACCCCATTCACGATTCTGCACCCAAAATCGCCTGAAAATGCCGCATTTCCACCAACTATAGTCCCTTCAAACCACCATTAAAATCAGTGGCGAAAACCTCTGCTACTATATCCGGCGAGCTTGACGGAGCCCTG
>NZ_JABBOU010000093.1 GCF_018853465.1 Acidithiobacillus montserratensis | reverse complement strand
CAAATAATGCGAAAGCATAAATCCGGAATGCGCTCTTTTTTGATTTATCTACCGGGTAGACAAAATTTGTTCGATAAAATCAACGATTCGAGTTCGAGACAGGTATCTTCGCCCACCGGATAGACGCGCAAATAATGCGAAAGCATAAATCCGGAATGCGCTCTTTTTTGATTTATCGGGTATTCGTAATTTGGTGTTTACGAGGCATCAACCTGGCCACAGGCTTCTCTGACCACGTTTGTGTATTTGTCCAAAACCGGACTAGCCCAGATCGCGAGGCGATTTGTGTATGGTATCATTCCCGCCGGTATCCAGCGCCTCTGCGAGCAGCCGAAGATCCACCCCATAGTTGATTTCTGTTTGGTCTTCATCAGACTCCAAGGGCAGAGCCATCCCCATGTGGTAGAAAGCGGTGGTGCCCAGCGACTCTCGTCGAAATTTCGGTCGCTGCAGGGTTTTCTTGTGGGTGCCCCGGGTGAACAGAATCTTCGCCCGCAGTACCTCAAAGCTGTAGCCCCGGCCCATGCGGTTGGTGACGCGGATCAGGCTGTTCAGGCTCTCAGTAAAGGCGTTGGTGACCTGCTGGTCGAAGTAGGCCAGGATGTAAGGCTCCCAGTTCTGCCAAGCCGTGAGAATGGGTTGAAAGGCGCTCTGGCACTCGGGTGGGACGGATGCCGCCCAGACGATGTATCGTTGGTGGGCGTCCTTTTTGTTGTCAGCATCGTAGACACCGTAAAAACCCTCTTTGAGTCGCCATGCCTCGCCCAACTCCGGTATGCTCCGCAGCCAGCCATCGAGTATCAGGCGCTCACTGTCGTCCAGATCTTTTTCGCGCTTGCGGAAGAGATAGGCATCTTTCTTGACCCCTGCGGCCCTCCGACGTAAACGATCAGCATCTTTGGAGCGAGACAACGAGCGGCGAAGTTCATCCATAGACTGGTTGGCCATGCGTAGAACATGGAACTTGTCCACCACGACAGACGCATCAGGCAGCACTTCATGAACTGCATCTCGGTAGGGCCGCCACATATCCATGGCGACTGTGCGGATGCGATCCCTTTGCTTCAGGGCAGCGAGATACCGCAGAATGCTCCGCTTGCCGCGATCTGGTAGTAGATCAATGGCGGTATTTTCCCGCAGATTGGTAATCACGGCGCGGGGGCGACGCAGCAGATGGATTTCGTCGATACCCATCCATTCCGGCGTCTCGAAGTGGTGAGTCTGCTCCAGCGCCTCAATATAATCGTGGGCGATGTTGCGAATGGTGCCTTCCGTAACGCCGATTTCTTCGGCGACACTGGTAAACGTATAGTTGAGCGAACGAGGGCCGATCCAATGGGCCAGTCGCTCCGTCATGCGGCGCTTTCCGTCCACTGCAGGCAGCGATTCCATAAAGGTTTTGCCGCAGCCCCGGCATTTGAAGCGCCGGGCGTCAATATAGAGACCCACCCGTTTCCCGTGCATGGGCAGGTCATGGACCAGTAGTTCTGAACGGCCATAACCTACGCACTGGACACCCTGACATGCTGGGCAGACCGCCGTCGGTGCCAGAGTTTCGATCTGTATATGATAATCGTGTCCTGTTTCCCGTAGGGTGCGTATCGCGTAACCAGGTAGCCGAATGATATTGGCCGAGGCATCGGGGGGTGATTCTAATGAGGCTGGGTTCTCGCCCATGGGGTGCCCTCGCCGTGAACTACTGCCCGTCACCATGGATGTCAGCCGTGAACCCGATAGGGCGAGACCTGGACGGAGGAGTGTGGGTCAACTCCCGGATGGCGTTGATCAACCCGGCGATGGCCTGATCGTGGGTGGATACGGTGCGCTCCAGCGCGTCTAGTTTCTCGGCCAGTTCCTGGTGGGTTGCCAGTATTTCGCGCAACTGGACAAAGGCCCGCACCACGAAAACGCTCATCTCGATGGCCTTGGCGGAGTTGAGCACTGTGGCCGCCATGATAGCCCCATGTTCGGTAAAGGCGTAGGGCAGATACCGGCGGCCACCACGCCCGGTGTTTGAGGTCGCGAATTGCGACCTCAAAGCCGCATACTCCTCATCGTCCAGTTGGAACATGAAGTCCGACGGGAAACGGTCCGAATTGCGCTTGACCTGCTCATTGAGCCGTTTGGTGGTGACCCCGTAGAGTTCCGCCAGGTCAGCATCGAGCATGACGCGCAGCCCACGTATGCGGTAAATCCGCTGTGCAAGGGCTTCTACCTGCATGGGTTCGGCTACGGTCATTTCGTTCTCGTACACAGGAGATTACGAGGTCAATGATAGATGTTTATGGGGTGGCCGTCTATTTTTCTACGCGGCGAGATTTTGCAAGAGCTTTTCCATGCCGACCCGTCCAAGCTCCATGAGTTGTTCCCGGTCCGTCCTGGGCATCCGGGCGTCCAGCATGTTCAGGTTTCCGGTGTCCACCGGAAGAAAGCGCACCCACGGCGCGGCATGCCGGTCCAGGTATTCCTGCCCACGCAGCAGATCGCGCACGCTCAGCGATGCCAGGGCGAAAAGCGTCGGTTCGTTCCCGTGAAGCCTGGGTGGTTCTCCCGTCAAGTAGACGCCGACAGAAGGAACCTCGCTATCTTTGGGAAGCACGTCGCCCGGTATGTCGTCGGTCAGACCGCCATCCACATAGAGCCTCCCATCGACCCGCTTGGGTGGATAGACAAAAGGCAACGAGGACGACGCTCTGGCTGCCTTTGCGACAGGCAGTTCCGGCGTTTCCGCTCGACAGAAAACGGTGCGTTGCCCACGCAGCAAGTCCGTAGCGCAGACGAAAAGCTCCAGGTCAAGGTCGGCAAAGGATTGTCCTTGTGTGTGCCGGGTCAGAAAAGCATCGAGGGCTGCGGTCGCGCAGATACCCCGCCGGGTCAGGAGACGCCAGCCGTTGGTCCAGGAGTCGAAATTCATGAACGGTTGCCAGTCGGTATCCAGGACGAGGTTCACCAAAGACGGAATGTCTCGATGCACCGCGTAAAGGACGGCCACGATAGCGCCACCCGACGTACCACTCAAAGCAGAGACACGGTACCCGGCGGCTTCGATGGCCTGCAATGCCCCCAAATGCACGGGCAGCAGAAAACCGGAGCCGCTCAGCGCTACCTGGATCGGCTTTTTGGACCCCGCAACCGGATGGTTCACAACGCCGTGGTCCTTGGCAATGCCGGCCATCGATTGCTACGCATCTGTTCCACCAAGGTGCGCGCCCGTTCCCCGGTCTGCTGGTACCAAAGACTCTGAACCATGGCATCCGCAGCGCCGGCGTAGTCACCCTGCTGCAAGGCCTGGAGCATCTCGTGAAAACCCAGCAATCCCTGAATCCCCAAATTGAACGTCATGTTCACCAGCACCGCAAAGCGCACCACGGACAGTTGGCTCTCCGCCCAGGGCAAATGCTCGCGCACTTCGTGCCAAGCTCGCGCGACGTCCCGTTCCAAAAGAACGCGCGCTTCCTCTTCGGATATCCCTTGGGCGATCAGATTGCGGCCATAGCCAATGGTGGGGTTACCCTGAACCGTATAGCCGGGGACGATCTCATGCCCTGTTGCATCGTCGTAGACGAAGCGGCGATAGGATTCTTGAGATTGGAGTTGAGAAAGTAGCCTAATCACTATTGACCACCAGAACTGTCGGCAACAGGGGCGTATCGAGTAATCGCCAACCATTTGGTGTCCATGGCCCTTATTAGCTTGAACCCAGTTTTGCCGCAGACTTTGCGGCGATAGCGTTTACGATCGATCTGGATGAGGACACGCATGCCGTGCATGGATGTATCTGCGCATGTCTGAAGTGGGCAGCCACGGCGATTAAGCGCACTATAGCGGGTGGGGCAAGCAGTAGAAATTTGTCGCCTTTCGCCGCGACCTGGTAATGATCACCGAGATCCTGGACGTGGCGGATAGGGAGTTTAGGAAGCTGCAGAATTTCAGTCATGAGCGTCTATCCAACCGGGAACAGATCATGAACAGCCAGCCACAACACAACGACAGACAACAACACACCGGGAACAAGGCCGGAATAGTTCATGCTTTTTGCAAAGATGACTATTTGTCTGAAAATATGAGGTTTGTAACACTGAGAGATACTGCGGTTACGGCAAACGGCCGTTGTGCAAATAAAGCTGCTTTTTTCCAGCTTTTTCCGGTACATAACGTTCCCACAGAAACCCATAGTCACCTGCACAGTCCATGCAGACAACAATGGCACCGCATTCACCACAAAAGATTCAAGATTTTTGCTTCCGGTTGGTACCCATAACATTGGCGGCATCACTGAGAGGATACAAAAAACGATGGATAACGGTGTTAACGGACCAAAAAGAAAAGACACAAATGCTACAGCGTAGAGCCGTTTTGATAGCGCCCATACCCATGTAAAGAAAAATGCAGGATATGAAAAGCCGTATTTAACTTCGATATCGCTTTGACCACGGTTTTCTACCCTTTTGTAGATTGCGTACCAAGTCACAATGCCGTATCACCTCGTAGTTTATTTTGATGCATCAGAAGCTACAACGTGAATACTGAATTATTTTCCTATAACAAACGCACCACCTTTGTATCCGGCACTCCAAAGCGGTTCGTCTGCCTTGAATCTTTGCAAGAATGTTCCCGGATGCAACGCAAGCACAGCGGCATTTCCAATAATCGCTATCAACTCAGGTATCCCTTCTGAACGCTCATAGACTCCAACTCCATAATTTGCGGCGCACACATACTGCGTATAATTTATGTTTGGCTTGTTCGGTATTGGCCGCTGATAATCGAAAGTTCCACCGTGCCACAACGCTGGAAATATAGCCCACCAAGGTGCGTGAGATGCATACCACGACTCCAATCTGAAGCTGGCATAAGGAGGAGCATAGAATGCTTGATGTAGGACCGGGTCATAATATAGTTGTGAACCAGGAAGCAATCTGTTCGTAACAAGTAGTCCGGCATAATCGGAATAATTTGATGGATTGTTATCGGAGTAGGTGTATTTATTGTCCAATATGGTTAGATTTACTGGGTCCCTACTAATCCACCGCCCCGCCTCCGGATCGTAAACCCGGAACACCGCCAGATACAGCCCACTCTGCTCGTGGAAGAACAAGCCGGCATACCGGTAATCCGAGGCCTTGCCGATGAATGGCGGCAGCCTCGTCTCGGTCACCCCATAGGGCGTGTAACTCATCCGCGCCTTAACGACGTGATCCTCCCCAACCGTCTCCCGCACGGAACCCAAGCGATCCCGCACATAGTACAGCTTGCGGCTGCCGTGGATCTCACCTTGCTTGTAATACCAGGTGGCCTCCGCCCCGGTCTGCCCGCGCAACAACTCGGTTCCATCCCACAGGAAAGTCGTGGTCTCGCTGACCGTACCGTTTGTCTCCGTCATGATCGCCCGGCGATTCAGGCCATCGTATTGGAATTGACTATGCTTCTCGGGCTGATCCATATAAGCGATAGCCACAAGGCGGTTCTCAGCGTCCCAGGTATAGGTGCGAACCCCATCGCTGGTCAGATTCCCATTGGCATCGTAGGAATACGATCGGTCGTTTCGCTCCACGATCTCGTTCACGTCGTTGTAGCTGGCTGTCCAAGAGCCTTCGGGGGCCTGCATCGAAGTGATATTGTCCGCTGGGTCGTAGCGATAATTCGTTACTCCACCAGGGTACGCGGCTTCATTGGTCAGGCGTCCAGCCGCGTCATATTGGTAGGACTTGTATTGCGGAATGAGTTGCCCCCCGATGTCCGTCGCCTGCACCACCCGGTCCTCCGGATCGCTCTGGTACAGAAAATCCATGACCTGCAAGGGAAAGAGCGCGTTGTGGTGAATCGCCCGCAGTTGCCGGGATTCGTTGAGCGGCCCATAGCGGAAATAGGTGTCCAGGACTCCGCCAATGGAAAGCAGCGCCGTGGGCAGGTCACTCTGCCCGGCGTACTCGTACTGGAAACTGCCTAAGGGGTTAGTGATCGAGAGAAGCCGGCCAATCAAGTCGTATTCCGTGCTCTCCACCACGTCGCCGACACGGCGACTGACCTTGCGGCCCAGGGAGTCGTACTCCCAGTCGATAGCACCGTGGGGGGTCGTTTCCTGCCCCACCTGCCCTGCCCCAAACTCGCCGACGGAATTGTAGGCGTAAAAGGTCGTGCCGATCCCATCGGTACGGCTCTTGATGCGGGGGTAATCCTCACCGTAAGTGAATGACACGTTGGGGGTGTCCACCAGAGTATCGGTATAGGCGATCTCGCTCACCCGCTCATCGATGGTGTAGGTGAGGGTTTTGACTTGGCCCATGGCGTCGGTCACGGTGGCCAATTGCCCCGTGGCCGGATCATAGGTATAGGTTTCCTTGGTGCCATTGGCGTAAATTTTCGCCGTCACACGATTTTGGATGTCGCGCTCCCAGGTGGTGACGTTACCGGCCGGATCAGTCAGCGTGGTGAGATAACCCGCTTCGTTATAACCGTAACGGGTGACGCGACCCACGGGATCGGTGACGGCGATGAGGCGACGCACCGCATCGTAGGCGTACCGAGTGGTCTCGCCCAGACGGTTGGTCTGGCTCACGAGATCCAGCTTGTCGTAGCCGTAGGTCCGCGTCGTGCCATCGGGATAACGCACCTCGGTCAGCCGATTGAGCGCATCGTACTGGAATCCCAAGGTGTAGCCCTCGGCATCGGTGACGCTGGCGACACGGCCATAGGCATCATAGGCAAAGCGGAGGGCGGTCACGGCGTTGGCGTTGACGACTTCCGTCAGGTAGCCCTGGGTATCGTAGCGGTAGGTCGTGACTTGTCCCAGGGCATTGGTAACCGTCAGGGGCTGGCCGGCATCGTTGTAGGTAAAGGTGGTCTGCTGGCCGGCGGCATCGGTGATGGTCAGGGGCAAGTGGCGATGGTCGTAGGTCGCCTGAAAAAGCACGTCCTGGCCACTAGCGGTTTTCTGGGCCACCTCGATGAGATCGACGCCATTCGGCGCGTAGGTAAAAAAGGTTTCGCGTCCGGCAGGATCGGTGAAGCTCGTGATGTGCCCATAAGCTCCGTAACCAATCTGGGTGAGCTGGGTGGTTCCGTCCTCCAGTACCCGCCCGATGATCGAGGGAAGATTCAGGGTACCCGTCGCCCCGCCCCAAACCTGGCCGGGGTAGTTGTACCACACCCGGCGGGTGAGCGGATCTTTCTGGCTTTCTATCACATCCGAAGAAAGGCTGGTGTTGGGTTCCCAATGCAGCCAGTGGTAGAGGTGCGCATTGGCGTAATCCACCCCGCCGTGGGCGTAGGCGTGGGCGTCCCAAAAGAACGAATTGCGGTCCATGAGATAGGCATTGAACAGGTTCATCCCCGACGGGGCGATAGGATCGCTGAACTCGATGGGCGCGTTCTGGGTGAATTTGAGATAAGACGTCTCTCCCAGGGGATCAGTCATCTCCAGCCAGAGGGTGGTGCCATCTTCTCCGTACTGGAACGTGCTCTTACCATAAGGCGTCGTCAGGGCCTCGATGAAATCGCCACTGTCGTAGGCGAAACCTGACACCATACCCATGACATCGGTTATGGATACGAGCCGCCCGGTATCGTCGTAGGCGATCCGCGCCGAGCGCCCGAAAGGATCGGTAACTGCCGTAACGAGGAGAGGGTTTTTGGGGTCACCATAGGTGAAGGCGGTCTTCTGACCCAGGGCATCTGTGATCTCCGTCAAACGGAGTTCGCCATCGTAACTGAGACTTACGGTGTTGCCAGAGGCGTCGCGCAACTCTGACAGCAACACATACCGGGTACCGCTCGTTGCCCCGTTACTCTGGGCGTAGATCTGTTGACTCCCGTCGGCCTTGGTGAGCACGTAACGTACCGGGGTCTCGCTCACCAATTGCAGGACCGCGCCATTGTCGGTTTGGGGCGTGAACTGGCCGGTCGCGCTGTCGTAGCCACTGTAATATTGGGTGCCACCGCCGGGAATCGCGCGGCTCACATTGTTGCCAGGATCGCCGGGGATGTCCTGAATCCACGCCAGCCAGTTGCTGTTCCACTTGGGACCAAAATTGAAAAAGGGGAAATTGGCCGGCTGACTGTCTTCCCGCTGCGCGTAGGTCATCTCCAGAGCAATAGCCGGTCCCTTGGGCGGGGTGTACCCCAAAGGGATGTCTTCCATCACCAGGGACACCGTGGCGGCGTAAGCAGTGTAGGTCGCCATACCGGTACACTTCTGGGGCTTGGTGGGTACCTTTGTGGACTCTTTCTTGTTCGCCCCGGGCTGCTGCCCCGACACATACCCGCGCCCGAAAGTGGCAGTCTTCTCCTCAGGGGTGGCCGCACGGAATCCCGGCGCGACGGTTGATGCCAAAAAGAACCCACTGCCTTCGCTATCTAGCGTATCCTCCGCAATCCAGCGGTCATTGGGGAACACGCTGTCCCGAAGAAGATAGCGACCGTCCCGATAATCCAGGAGCGTGGCAAAGTGGCCCACCTTCCAATGCACAACAGCGGGCGTGGTAACCGGCGTTTTCGCATCCTCCCGATGCACCGCCTGCAAGACGATGCCAACCTCTGTCGCCAATTGCTCCAGATCCAGAAGGTTCAGCCCATCGATACCGGAGCGGGCACTTTCCAAGGTTTTCAGGATCGGCAGGGCCGGTGATGGTTCTTTCGCCAGCAACACTCCCTTGAGGGCGGCTGCACCGCAACGGTGCGCCACACCCGTCTGATTACGCAGACTCCACAACGCGATTCGTGCCGCCGTGCGGGCCTCGGTAGCGGCTCCCCGCATCGAACGGGTATCCGCAATCCGCAGCCAGCGGTCGAGCGCCGTCACATCCCCCAGTCTGGCGGACAGCCTGAGCAATTCGCCTAACGTCCGGTCCACCAAGGACCTCATCTGCGTCTCCTGCACATCCTGACCGGCGAGAAACGCTTGTTCGAGCCAACGGAGCGCAACGGAAAAACACGCCTGTTCCACCGCAAGGATGCCCAGGTTCGCTTGCACGGCTATTGCCCATGCGGAATCCGGGTGCTGCCCAACAAACGTTTCCAGCGCCGCAAACGAATCAGGCCGCCCGCTGCGTTCCCATGCAGTGATGGCGGCCTGAAGTTCGGAGGCTTCCGCTTCCCCCGGTTCTCCTTGAGGGATCAGGGGTTCCGGAAAGGGGTGATGACCCTCGTTGAGCAGTGCGGCATTCGGATGGCTGGGCATATAAGCTTCTCCTTACGTTAACCTTGTCAATGACTTGAGTGAAAGATAGACGATCCTCAGAAAAATGCAAATGAACTTTTTGTGACAGTCAACCAAGACATCGTTAACCGGCGATCATGGATGGACTTGCCGAGCATTGGGGAAACATAAGAATCGTCAAAAACAAGATATTGCACAGTCATTCCAAAGCGGAGATGACCAACGAACAAGCTTTAGCCAAAAATCAAAAATTATGAATACGTCGAATACGCTTGCCATGCTTGGTACATGAATTCCCAAATAGATGTAATGGGCTAGTAATAGCGATCAAATACCGATTTGCCCCTGTTGACTTTTTGCCGATGAACACAAGCTTTCCGTGGGGAGCAATTGCATATATCTCAATTTGATGAAAACCACCTTGGGCCACCATCATATAATTACCTGATATCGTCATGGTATCACAGCCACGCAAAATCTTGGAAGGAAGACTCTGAACCAAACGGTATCCACCGTCATTTGTCACATGATAAACATTCAATGCCCCGTTGGTGCTTATAGTGTAGACAATTCTTCCGCCGCAAATGATTTTAGCACCCTTTACATTTGCCGCTCTTAGTGATCTAGACTGTATTTGGTTGCCCGTCTGTAAAGAAATTCCTGAAAGTAATACTTTGCGGTTCGTAATGGATGACACCAACCAGAGCATTCGGCCTTTATTAACGGGACGACTATAACTCGAACGATAGGCTTTTCTTGCTAAGCTTCGCAATGGCAAAAGAATATGGTCATCACCGATGGCAGAGGTTAAAAACAATTGTGGGCCACTCTTTAGATAAACAAGTCGCATTCCTGAAATTGCCATATTATGGATATCGAATTTTTTAACAGCGCAAGGCTTGCCCAGCCTGAACTCGATACGATAGATTGTAGATCCCAAAAGTGATGACGAGAAAATGTAGCGACGAAATGGAACCAAGAACCATGGAGAGTAAGGAACATTCTCTGACACCAAAGACGCAATAGAAGAGTTCGATACTAAAAATTGCGCAACAGTCCGTGCTGCCGCATTACTTACAAAAACCTGGTTTCCTGCTACTGCGACATTTTGCGGGTTACCACGCACCCATCTGGAAATAGCATTTAACGTCACTGTTCCAGAACGATGGATTTCAAAAGATTGCACCTGATATTGACCCAACCCGTTGCCAAATAAGCAGGTAAAATAACTTAGACTTTCTTGATTTTGGCTCGCAACTGCGCTAGAGAGAATGCTAGCCGCCAATAGAATACCAATGGTCGCGGCGATTCGGTGATTCTTACCGGCCATTTCTGATATGAATGAAATGACCAATTAGTCCAAAAATACAAGACAACCCACCAAACAGGGATAATATTGACACCCCAGTTGATATTCCGACGAGTAGAGATGTGAATCCGGCAATTACAAGGAATGTCCGAAAGCTGCAACTGTTTGTATAGAAGCACAGTTGCGTAAGCAACCTTCCGATAGCTTGAAATACCAAAATGAGCGGGTTGTCCAAGTTCTTTTACCCTACCCCAAGAAGTGCTATCTCGATAGCGTCCTCCCAATCTGCAGTAGCTACTGTGATGCAGGTCTGATATTCCTCGTTGCCATTCACAACACCAAGCCAGTTGCTAACTTCTTCGTAACCTATCTTCAAAACCGCCTTGATGAAGGCTGATGATGTTGCTTCTGGTGTGAGCAAATCCAGCAACGGCTTGGTGGCCCCCAATGCCTCTGAACATTTAACAATGGATTGCAGAACCGTATTCACATCAACGATTACCTGACTGTTAATCTGGCTTGGTGTTTGGCCGAGCCTGTTTCCGTACAAACTGGTCAAAATCTCGTTGTAAACTGTTTGCTCTTCTGTTGTGACACTCATGAAACATTCTCCTTTTAAAATACATTCAGCATTTTACACGTTTTCCGCACAACGCTCAGTTGTCGCAATACTTCTGGATAAACTCCTGATGCATCACTATCTAGCTACACGGGCTCCACAAGACCATGCAAGTTTCTGATCAGAGTTACCTCGCATCAGATCGTCTGCGCCTCGCGGCCGCCCCGCTTATCCACTGTTCCATCGGAGATTTCAGCATCCCCCGGTCCTCCTTGAGGGATCAGGAGTTCCGGAAAGGGATGGTGAGCCTCGTTGAGCAGTGCGGCATTCGGATGGCTGGGCATATAAGCTTCTCCTTACGTTAACCTTGTCAATGACTTGAGTGAAAGATAGACGATCCTCAGAAAAATGCAAATGAACTTTTTGTGACAGTCAGGGGCTGCAGTTCACGTCCTGTTCGACATGGACCATCCACTGCACTCAGAAAAACGCTCAGACAATACACAGGATTTTACGATTTTGAACATTGGACACGCGCTCGCCCATACACAAGTTATTGCGACTTTGGAACGTGGACATCTCCCGGAAAATCTGGGGCCATACACAACAAATTACGAATACCCCTTTCTTTTAGTGGGGAATTTCTGCGAGCAGGGTTTTCATATGCTCATAACCCATGCGCATCAGGCGTGTACGTGTCTCACGAGACATGCCGGCGTCGAGCATATTCAGATTTCCCGTATTCACCGCCACGAAGCGGACCCAGGAGGCGGCATGACGGTCCAGATATTCCTGACCACGCAAAAGATCTCGCACGCTCAGGGATGTCAGTGCGAAAAGGGTCGGTTCATTCTCATGCAGGCGTGGTGGCGTGCCGACCAGGTAAACACCCACGGAGGGGATCTGCGGATGATCGGGTAAAATGTTGCCGGGGATGTTATCCGTCAGACCACCATCAACGTAATAACGATTCTGAATGCGTTTGGGTGGATAGACAAAGGGCAGCGATGAAGATGCCCTGGCTGCCGTGGCAATAGGGAGATCCGGTGTGGTGGCACGAGAAAATACCCGACGCTCTCCTCGCAGCAGGTTGGTCGCGCAAATGAATAGCTCCATCGACAGATCTGCGAAGGACTGGCCTTCCGTCTGTTGGATCAGAAAGGTGTCCAGGGCGGTTGTTGCGCAGATACCCCGTCGGGTCAGCAGTCGCCAGCCGTTGGTCCAGGATTCAAAATCCATGAACGGTCTCCAGTCCGTCGCTAGAACCAAATCAGCCAGCTTCTGGGCATCCTGCTGTACCGCGTATATGGCGGCCACAATCGCGCCGCCCGAAGTGCCACTCAGGGCCGAGATCGCATATCCGGCGTCTTCGATGGCCTGCAAAGCGCCGACGTGTACCGGCAGTAGAAAACCCGAACCGCTGAGGGCAACCTGTATGGGACGTGAAATCACAGTAAATCCCTAGATCGCGATTGACACAACTCCACTAATTGAATTGATAATATTCAATCTGTTCAGGATATTATAAAAGCAGCTGCCATTGCAATTGCTATGCTGAAAATCCCCATCCAAAAGGCAAAATTTAATACCAAGATGATGGCTAAAGTTTCACCAGCGAGATGCTTTAATACTGGTTTTTGCATTAAACGAAATAAAATAAATAGGATGGTTGGCGCAAGGATATACCAAAGCTCAAAAGAAATTATATCCTGACTCACCGAATATCTGAAATCCATAAAATGGCTCAGCTTATTGTCTATTACAATATATCCCCACACTGTTGACACGGATGACCAAATAGCGCCAAAAGTCTTGTAGTGTTTATCTGCTCCAGAGATAAACACTATACTTACATATCCCAAATAAAGAGAGCCACCACCAAATACTGCAGGGAAAACAGGTCCCAAAATACGAAAAGCACTTAGCCCTATCATGGCGCATAAACCCGCTTTTTATTTCAGCGTTCCGATAGGTGTAGCTACTCGTCCGTTTTTTGCTTCCAGATATCCAGCACGCCAATATGGTGCATCATGCCAAATGACGGACCAAGGATTCCTATCGTACTCCAACGCATATCCCATATTTAATATAAAAGCCACTGGCCATGACATCCAACCAACCGAGCCTTCATAAACACCAACACCGTAATTTGTAGCATTTCTATACGCCGGGAAAACATCATAATTACCGTCACATAATTTTTTTCGCTGAAGGTCAAAGAGACCCCCATGCCCTAATGCAGTTCTTATTCCTGAAATGCTCCAATGGGACCTTGCGTAGTTTTCCTCTGCGATAAAGCTGGTTCCTGGTGGGGCTTCGACTCCACCAGGAAAAATTTCAGAATGAGGCAGTGGTTTATAAACAATGAAAGTTTTTAAACCTAAGTCGTCCAGATTGCTTACTGGATCTGTTTCAGAATATGCATATAAATTCACTCCACCATCTTCACCAATCGGGTCTCTGTTGATCCACCGTCCTGCCTTGGGATCATAAGCCCGGAACACCGCCAGATAGAGCCCACTCTGCTCATGAAAGAACAGCCCCGCATAGCGATAGTCGGGAGCCTTGCCGACGAACGGCGTCAACGCGGTCTGAGTTTCCCCATACGCCGTGTAGCTCATGCGGGCGGTAATCAGGTGATCCTGATTCACCGTCTCCCGCACGGAACCCAGTCGGTCGCTGACATAAAAAAGACTTTCCTTTCCGTGGATTTCACCCTGCGGGTAGTACCACTTCGTTTCCTTTTCAGTCTGCTCCATCAGCAGGTCCGTACCGTCCCACAGGAATGTGCTGGTCGTGGATGCGCTGCCATGGGTCTCCACCATCACCGCCCGGCGGTTGAGACCGTCATACTGAAAGCTGCTCTTTTTCTCGGGATGATCCACATAACCGATTCCGACCAGACGGTTCTCCGCATCCCAGGTGTAGGTGCGGATACCGTCGCCGGTCATATTGCCGTTGACGTCATAGCTGTAGGTATGGTCATCACGAGAGACCAGCTCATTCACATCGTTGTAGGTGGCCGTCCAGGAGCCTTCCGGGGCCTGCATGGAGGTCATGTTGTCGGCGGGATCATACTGGAAGGTGCTCAGTCCGCCCAACAGCGCATTCTCCAGGGTCAGCCGCCCGGCCGAGTCGTACTGATAATGCTTCCACTTGGGAATGATGCTGCCGCCGATGTCCGTGGCGCTGGTCAGCTGGTCCTCTGCATTGCTCTGGTACAGAAAGTCCATCGCCTGCAGGGGAAACGCGGCATTGTGGGTGATTGCCCGTAAACGGCGGTCTTCCTGTTGCGCCCCATAGCGGAAGTAGGTGTCGAGCAAACCGTTTTCGGGCAAAATCGCCGTGGGGCGGTCGCTTTGACCCAGATACTCCATCGTGAACATCGCCAGGGGATTAGTCTGTTCAATGACCCGGCCAATGGCGTCATAGGCGAAAGTTTCTTCCGTGTCGCCCACCCGACGGCTGATCCGCCGACCCAGAGCGTCATAGCCGAAATCAATGGTCCCGTGCGGGGTGGTTTTCTGACCCACCTGACCGGCACCCGGTTCTCCCACGGGATTATAGGCATAGAGGGTATTGCCGATGCCATCACTGCGACTGAGCAGGCGCGGGTAGTCCTGTCCGTAGGTAAAGGAGACATTGGGCGTGTCTACCCGTGTATCCGTATAAGCCACGGTGCTGATCTGCTCGTCGATGGTATAGCCGTAGGTCTTGACCTGCCCCATGGCGTCCGTGACGGTAGCCAACTGGCCCGTGGCGGGATCGTAGGTATACGTTTCTTTCGTCCCGTTGGCGTAGACCTTGGCCGTGATCCGATTCTGAATATCCCGTTCCCAGGTGGTGATGTTGCCCGCCGGGTCCGTCAAGCTGGTGAGGTAGCCTGCCTTGTTGTAGCCATAGGCTGTGACCTGCCCTAATGGATTCGTGACCGACACAAGACGACGCACGGCATCATAGGTATATTTAGTGGTGACTCCCAGACGATTAGTCTGGCTGGACAGATCCAGTTTGTCGTAAGTGTAGGTGCGATGAGTTCCATCGGGATAATGCACTTCGGTAAGACGGTTCAGGGCGTCGTACAGTAAGCTCAGGGTATATCCCTCAGCGTCAGTGACGGTGGCCACCCGACCAGCGGCATCGTAGGTGAAGCGCGACGCGGTGACGTCGTTGGCATTGCGGATCTCCGTCAAATAGCCTTGGGCGTCATAGATGTAGGTGGTGATCTGCCCCAGGGCGTTGTTGACGGTCAGCGGCTGGCCCGCCTCGTTGTAGGTGAAGGTGGTTTTCTGGCCTGCGGCGTCGGTAATGGTCAGGGGCAGGTGACGGTGGTCATAGGTGGCCTGGAACAGCAGGTCCTGACCACTTTGTGTTTTCTGGGCCACATCAATCAGGTCAATACCGTTGGCGGCATAGGTAAAGAGGGTTTCTCGCCCGGCGGGGTCAATGAAACTGTTGATGTGTCCGTAATCTCCATAGCCCATTTGTGTCAGTTGGGTGGTACCGTCCTCTAAAACCAATCCGATCAAGGATGGGAGATTGAGCGTCCCCGTTCCACCACTCCAGACCTGTCCTGGGTAGTTGTACCAGACCCTACGGGTCAATGGGTCTTTCTGGCTTTCCAGGACGCCAGAGGCCAGGCTGGTATTGGGTTCCCAGTGGAGCCAATGATACAAATGCGCGTTGGCATAATCCTCCCCGCCCGCTGCCCAAGCATGGGCGTCCCAATAAAAACTGTTACGGTCCATCTGATAGGCATTGAACAGGTTCATGCCTTCTGGAGCAACGGGATCACTAAAGGGAATATCCGGCGCATTCTGGTTGAACTCAACCCGCTCGGTCTGACCCAATGCGTCCGTCAGATTCAGCCAGTTCTGCGTACCGTCTTCGCCATAACTGAATTGACTTTTGCCGTATGGAGTAGTCAGCGTGTTGATAAAGCTGCCATCGTCATAAGTGAAGGCCGAAACCATGCCTAACACATCGGTGATGGAGATCAATCGTCCCGTGTCATCGTAGGCCAGCGTTGCCGTACGCCCGAAGGGGTCGGTGACCTGGGTGATGAGCAGGTCATCCTGCGTGTCTCCATACTGGAGCGTGCTCTTTTGCCCCAGCGCATCGGTGACGGTGATCAGTCGGTTTTGTGCGTCATAGCTGAGACTCAGGACGTTCCCGGAAGCATCCTGCAGCTGGGAGAGCAGGATGGTGCGTGTACCATTGATAGCCCCTGTATTTTGGGCATAAATTTCCTGGCTGCCATCCGGTCGTTGCAAGACATAGCGCACGGGGTCCTGCGACACCATGGTCAGAATGGAACCGTCACTACTTTGCGGTGCGAATGCGCCCGTACTGGCGTCATAACCCGAATAATAAAGGACGGCTCCAGATGGTTCATAGCCGATAACACTGTTGCCGGGTTCTCCGGGAATGTCCTGAATCCAGTTCATCCAGCCATGGCCCCACTGATGTCCCACATTGGAAAATGAAAAATTCGCTGGTTGCTGCGTATCCCTTTGATTATAAGCTAAACGGAACGCGACTGCAGGTCCTTTGGGTGGCGTGTAACTCCATGGCTGGTCATCGATCGTCAGAGCCACCGTTGAGGCAAAAGCATTGTATGTGGCCATACCATCTTTATGTTTACAGGTTGGGTTTTTGATTTTCTGACTTTTGGGTGTGAGTGCCCGCTTGCCGCTGACATAACCGCGTCCAGTACAAAGTGCCTTTTGTGCCGTGTCCAGACCTTCAAAACCCGGAACGGCTTCAGGCAACAGAAAATACCCACTGCCTTCCTGGCGCAGGATATCTCCATGAATCCATCGCTCCTGCGGATAAACACTGTCCCGCAAGAGATATTTTCCATTCTGGAAAGCCAGCAGTGTCCCGAAATGACCAACCTGCCAGTGTACGACGGACGGTACCGGGATTTCGGCTTGGGGGTCTACCCGGCGGAATGCCTGCAAGGTCAGGCCCGCTTCTCCGGCGAGACGTTCCAGATCGGCCAAGGTCATCCCTTCTGGACCGGAACGTGCGCTCTCCAGGGTTTTGAGCAGGGCTTGGGCAGGCTTGCCGTCTTGGGCTAACAGCACCTCTTTGACGGCTGCTGCTCCACAGCGATGGGCCACCCCCGTCTGATTTCGTAAGCTCCACAAGGCCATCCGGGCCTCGCTACGATATTGAAATGCGGACCCCTGCAAGGCGCGTCGATCCGCTTCCTGCAGCCAGCGGTCCAGAGATTCCACACTCCCCAATCGGGCGTGCAAATGCAATAACTCGCCCAGCACCCGATCCATGAGTCGCCGCAGGTTGACCGCTGTAGCGGCTTCTCCCGCTACAAAAGTACGCTCCAGCCAGTCGAGCGCTTTTCCGAACTGCGCCTGGGAGGCGCACAGGATACCCAGGTTTGCCTGCAATGCCAGAGACCAGGCCGACTGCGGATGTTGATCGAGGAAAGCTTCCATATCCCCCAATGAATCAGGCCGCCCACTGCGTTCCCATGCAGTGATGGCGGCCTGAAGGGCGGTGGTATCCGTTTCTTTGGGGGTTCCGTCCGGTATCAGCGGTTCCGGGAAAGGATGGTGTGTATCAATCAACAGTGCGGCCTGTGTTCGAGTGGACATCGGGTATCCTCCTGAGTTTACAGTGATGTTTAAGATTTGCCGATTAAGATAGTCGAAGATAGAGAAAATGCAAGTGAACTTTTTGTGACAGTCTGGATGACTGACATCCAGGCTATGGCCGGGCTGTTTCAACGGATGCGGGATAGCACCTGTGCAGCGTACACAGGTAATTACGATTTTGGAAACCAAACACGTCCCACGTCATACACAAGATATTACGATTTTGGAAACTGAACGCACAACCAAAATTGATGCGCCATACACAACAAATTACGAATACCCGATTTATCTACCGGGTAGACAAAATTTGTTCGATAAAATCAACGATTCGAGTTCGAGACAGGTATCTTCGTCTACCGGGTAGACGCGCCAATAATGCGAAAGCACCAATCCGGCATGCGCTCTTTTTGAATTCGTCTACCGGGTAGACAAATTTATTCGCGAAATTCCACGATACGATTTCGAGATAGGCATCTTCGTCTACCGGGTAGACAAAACTGCCGATCTGTTTAACGGTGAATGCAAGATAAAGAGGGAGTACGCTTTGCTTTTCCCCGGGAAGCGCTCCGGGCCTCGCTGGTTTCTATCGAGAAGTGTCCGGTCGCCGTGCGGCTCTCACTGGTTTATCTACCGGGCAGATAAAATGACAATCAAATCCCGATTCTCCCCAACCTCCTCGCTCCGCAGCCTGTGCAACGGGCGTCATGCCTTGTCTCCCCTTTCGGTGAATTTTGGACAGGTTCTGCGTGCTCCTGGTGATGGTGCCCGGTATCCAGTGCCGCCTGGCGGTGGCAGTCCTGAGAGCGTCACACCGCAGCGGCCCAGGCTCTCGGCTGGGTTCGGCTCGCCGTGTTGGAAGTTGGCGCACCTGGCGCAGCACGTCACAGGCTCAGGCGGCGCGGCTTCGGTCCATTGGATGCCGCTAAGGGAAGGCGCGGGCGGGTGGCAGGTGGCACACACCCACCGACCGCCGGGCACTGTCCAGAAACGCACTCCACGGCATACCCGGCAAGCGGCCATTGCTGCCACGCTGAGGCCAGTAGAATCGTCACGGGCGAGCGGGGTGAGTTGGTAGATCTCCACCTGTTGCGCGGCTCCTAGGGGGTTATTTTCCGCCAAGGCGAGAAGCCCTTCACGATGCTGCCGAATCGCTGCCCGGTGCTCATCGGTGAGGCGGTCAGCAGGTGCCACCCGTAGGCGGCCACCCTTGGTGGTGAGGGTGAACCCCTCGGCCTCAAGATTCCGCCATAAGGTGAGAGGGTCAGAAGTCCTCATAATTTGCCTCATCCTCAGGGCACGCATCATCTGCATCATGCTTAAAAGCATTTGATGCATATGATGCGCTGGATGCCCCCGCTTCATTTGCATCATTTGATGCCGATGATGCCGATGATGCCGCCAGACAGACAAAGCCTCCTTCTATGGCGATGGTCCCCCTATCCTCAAGGGCACGCGCCAGCCTTGAGAAGTTGCGCGGGTTTATGTCTGATTCGTTGCAAGCCACCTTGCGCCACTGGCTCAGTTCCACTTTGGCGGCTGATGTATCCCGCCCGGCTTCGGCTAGGTTGCGCTGATGCTCTGCTATCAGGCGCTTCAAAACTGCCAACGCCAGGCGTTGCTTGTCCCCTAGTCCCTTTTCCGCCTTTGGCGTGCTTGCGGGCAGATCGCAGGTTTCCAGAATGGCGCTGGTCGTCGGCTCCCCATCCTCGTCATTCCATGCTGGCGGAAGTTCGACGGTGCGGAACTTCAGGGCCAGCGGGCGGGCATTGTCCCCGGTGCGCTGCTTCGGATTGATAGCAACGATAACCCCCTCCTCGCGCGGTTCCAGTATCGCCATAGAATCGATCGCACCTTTTAGGCTGCCATGTCCGCGCGGCTCTCCGGGAACCGTTTTGCTAGGGTGATGCACCACTAGGCAAGTGCACCCGTACCGCTCGCGCAGGGTATCGAGTGCACGGACAAACCCGCCCATCGCCTCGGCGCTGTTTTCATCCCCCACAAGGGAGCGTTGCAGGGTGTCTATGATTATCAAGCCGGGCGGTGAGAGTAAGACGTCAATTTCGTTTTGCAGGGTGGTCAGGGCGTCGGCGTCGTTGATGGTCACGGCCCCCGCGCTCAGGTATAGAGACGCGCTGCTCAGGTCGCCATAAACGATGCCCCAAGCGCAGGCCCGGCGAATCATCGCGGCCCGCCCCTCGCCGCAAAGATAGAGAACAGAGGATTGTTTGGTTTTGCACCCATGCCACGGTATCCCACGGGCCACGCAGCAGGCCAAATCAAGGGCAAGGAAAGATTTACCCCTCCCTGGCTCGGCAATCAGGGCAGCGGTGGTGTTGCGTTCCAGCCATCCCCTGACAACCCAATCTATAGGCTTGGGGTGCGCCAGTAGTTCACCTATTGGCGAGAATAAGGGCGGCTTTTGCTTGGCCCGCTCCTGTAATGCCTGGCGCGCTGCCTCGATGCCATGCAACCGGGTGTAGTCGTCCCAATCGCTGCCGCCAGGTTCTTCGAGGGCAAACGGTGGAAAGGCTACCTTTGCCCCGGTTTCTTTGGCAGCGGCTTCGGCCTTGGTGCGTCCGGGGTTGTCCACGGTGCTTCGGTCGTCGTCTCCGCATATCGTCACCCGGCCACGGGGCAGGGTTCGCGCTACAGGGGCCAAATTGCCAGCACTGAAACATACACACACCCCCACGCCAGGGAGTGCCCGCGCCAGTGCTGCACCCGTCGCTACACCCTCGCATAACAGGATGCGGCCACCATCGGAAGGCTTCCGAAGCCAGAAGCGGCCACCCTGCACCTTACCACCCGTCAAGAATCGCTTTTCCCGCCCCGGCTGAATAAATTGCAAGCTCTGAAGGTCGCCAGATTCGGACAGGACGGGCACCAGCAAGGCTTTTCCGTGCTGGCGCAGGTTGCCTGGTTGCATCCCCTTGGCGACTAGGTACGGGTGCCTTGGGTCGGCTGGTTTGGCCGAGTTCCAAAGCTCGCGGGCACGCTCTGCGGCTCGTTGCTGCTCGGCCTGCCGCTCTTGCTCGGCCTTGGCTTTTGCTGCTTCAAACAGGCGGCGCGTTTGCTCCCTCTCGGCTTCAGATAGTGGAGCGACGCGCTTGGCCTGCCATACCTCGCGCCAGCCTGCCCGGTTATCGCCAAAGACGGCCCCTTGAAGGTCAGGATATAACCAGCACCAGCCCGCCCTATCGCTGCGGCGGCCATTGCTCGGGAATCGGGCATATTTGCCGGGCACCAACCCGTCGGGCGGGGTAAGGCCACGCGCTCGCATGGCCTCGAGTAATTCGGCGGGGGCGGTCATGGGCGGCCACCATCGATAATGTCAACAATGCGGGGGCGGCCACGGCGGCGCGGGGGTGCTGGCTCAGGCTTGAGGGCTTGCCCGACAAACTCTAAATAGTGTTGTATGGTGAACCGCGGTCCACCCAGAGTCCTGATTGGCTTTGATAGTTTCCCAAGAGAAACAAGATTGTAGACAGTCTGGCGGGCCGTGCCGACGAGATCGGCGAAGGACTCGTAGGTATATAGTTTTAGTGGTTGGAGAGAGGGGGCGTCGGGGTCAGATTGGGGCGGCTCCCCATCACCGCCATCGTCGTCAGATGATTTAGACCCGGACTTCTTGCTGCCGGCACGATGTCGCCCATGCTGCCGGCCGGCTGAGCGCTGAGGGATGGCGGTGGATTTCGCCAGGGCTGAATCCTGGTTGCCAAGCGCACCATTCTCCTTGAATGCAGAATTCAGACGCGATTTAAAAATGGAACTGCCCCGATGAGCGAGGTAAGACCATTCATTTTTGGCGGCCTCACGGACAATAGGATCCGCCTGATGGTCACGAAGTATACTGGACATCAGCCATCCAATTGATGAAAAGCACAGTACCATGGCAGCAAGCAAAAGATAAGTGGGTGCCGGAAACCTGTGAAGCAGAAATGGAATTGATATCAGAATCAGAATCACGGCCCGGGCGGTTCGCTGGCCAATCTCGATACTTCTGTTTGTGCTCATGGCTGCGTCTCTCCATTTTTTGTGGCGCCTATCTCTCTTTTATCGCCTGTCTTAGGCGGGGTGGCCGGTAAGAGAGACTGGACCGCGAGGACCATGTCCTTGCAAAGACTTGGTCGCCACCCAGCACATATCTTAGCTAATTCATCTAAAGATGCAAGCTTTTAGCAATTCTATCCTACTGAAATACATGAGGTATGGTATACCATACACACGAGAATCGAGGGACAAATTAGGGACAGCGCGAAAAGGACAGATAGGTAAACGTGGTTAAATCTAGGTAAACTCTGACTCATAATATATTGTTTTTATTGATATATATAAATCTATGTTTACTCATAATGTTAGAGGTATGCCCTAGCTTGCCCTTTCACGGCGGTAACGGGGGTTCGAACCCCCCTGGGGACGCCAAATCACAGTACAAGCCAACAGTTTTCGCATGGTTAGCTTGATTAAACCTTCCGGATGTGATGCACTCGCCTTTAAGCATATTTGACCTCTCTGTTCCAAAACTGATTTATGCTCATAAAGTAACTTTTGGAGCCGTAACATGACAGAAACCGTCGAAAACCTGGTGCTAGAACATCTGCGGGCCATACGCAATGATCTCACCGCATTTCGTAGCGAAACACGCTCGGAACTGAGCGATATCAAACATCGTTTAGGGCGCGTGGAAGAACAAATCGTCGGTTTGCGTCGCGATGTTGTTCGGTGCCCAAGAAGACACCTATCGGTAACAAACGCGTATTGATGAGATCATTACGCGCATAGGACTCATCGAGCGCCGCCTGGAACTATCTTGAGCAGGAAATTGTCGGCGTCACTTTCCCGACGACAATGACTGTACCTGGCAATTCCGTTATCATCCCGACCATTCATTTTCGATGGTCGGCAACCCTTTGGACCCAGCAATACATACCCACATCATCCTCATCAACTGGAACAGCTTTGACAAGACCCGTCGCTGCCTCAGATCCCTGGAAGAGCTGGTCCAGCCCCCCGAGCATGTCTGGGTCATAGATAACGGTTCCACGGACAACAGCGCCGCCGCGCTGGAAAACATGCTCAAAACCTCCCCGCTGCCCGTCACACTGGTGCGTAGTGGTCAGAATTTCGGCTTCGGCGGGGGCTGCAATATCGGCATCCAGCGGGCCATGGAAGCAGGTGCGGACAGCTTCTGGCTGCTCAATAACGACGCCATAGCCGACCGTCACGCCCTGCACACCCTGCAGGAAACAATACATAGCGACCTCCAGATCGGCGCGGTCGGTTCGGTCATTTATGACCTGCACAAACCGGAAAGTGTCGAGGTCTGGGGCGGAGGCCGGGTGCTGCTCTGGGCGGGTCTGGCCACCCATCTCCATCATCCAAACCCCGCCAGGCTCGACTACATCACCGGCGCCAGCCTGCTGCTCCGTCGGCAGGCACTGCAGGATGCGGGCCTTTTTGATGAAGACCAGTTTTTCATGTACTGGGAAGACACCGACCTCTGCCTGCGTCTGCGGCAAAGAGGCTGGAAACTGGCCGTAGCCGCCCATTCCCGGATCTGGCACGAACATTCATCCAGCCTGGGGCGCGCCAGCCCCCTCAAGGATTACTACGTCACCCGCTCCACCGGAGCATTTCTGCAGCGTTATGCACGTTATCCCGGCCTGGCCTGGGGACTGGGGACCAGCGTACGCCTATTCCGCCGCCTCTGCAGCTTCCAGCCCGCCAACTGGCAGGCCATTCATCAGGCATGGCTGGGACTGGACTATAGTGGAGAACGCACCGACTACGCCGAAGCCGAAGCCCGCCAGGAGCGCCGCCAGCAATTACGCATTGCCGTCGAGGCGAATACCTTGCAAGGCAAACGCGCCGGGATCGGGCATTATGCTGAACAGCTTTGCGCAGCCCTTGCTGAAAACCCCAGAATCCGTCTGAGCTATTTCACCGCCCACGGCTGGTCCACAAGCATGCCCGCCCCGGCCGGCCTGCATATTCCCAAACGCTTTGCCAGCACCTGGAAAAAGAAGATACCCATGGGCCGCAGCCTGCAGTTAATCCTGCAACAATGGCAGTTGCGAAAACTTTCGCAGCAGTGGCACCCCGACGTGGTCCTCGGCATCAATTACATCCTCCCTAAAACCGCAAGACCCACAGTGCTGGTCGTGCATGACCTGTCTCATCTACGGCACCCGGAAATGCACCCCCCCGGACGAGTGCGCTTTCTGCAAAAACACCTGCGCCCGGCCCTGGCCAGAAGCAACGTCATCCTTACCATCTCCCGATTCAGCAAAGAAGAATTGCTCCACTATTTTCCTGAACTGGCAGGGCGTATCCGCGTCATTTATCCCGGCATCGCCGAGCGCTTTCGCCAGCCCTGCACCGCTGAACAGCAACGCGCCCTGCAGGCCGCACTGGGTGGAGAAACCCGCCGTTACTTTCTGTTTCTTTCCACCCTGGAACCGCGCAAAAACGTGGAACGCCTGCTCCACGCCTATGACCGACTACCCAGCCACATCAAAAGACAACACCCTTTAGTGATGGTCGGGCAAATGGGCTGGCAGGAGTGCCGCTTCGCCCCCATCCTCCACACCCTCATGCAGCGCGGCGAAGTGCTGATGCCCGGTTACCTGCGCGACGAGCTCCTCCCGGCCCTCTACCAGGGCGCCCAGGCTCTGCTCTACCCTTCCCTCTACGAAGGCTTTGGCCTACCCCCCATCGAAGCCATGGCCTGCGGCTGCCCCGTACTGGTCAGCCAGGTTACCGCCATGCCCGAAGTTTGCGGCGATGCGGCCATTTATTGCGACCCCCTGGATGAAGCCTCCATCCGCCAAGGGATACTGCAGTTGCAGGATGACGCCTTATGCAGAAAACTGGCCGAGCAAGGCCGCGCCCACGCTGCCCAATTCACCTGGCAGGGAGGCAAAATCGCCGCAATGCTCAACGCTGCGGTGCGGGCCGGTTCTTGACCTGTCCGGCCATAAACGCTAAGTTTCCGCATCGTTTTTTTATATGAGAATGCTTGGTGCCTAACCCGATTGCCGCTACTTTTCGCCCCTATTGGCAATACCGCGACCTGGTGCGCAATCTGGTCATCAAAGATCTCAAGGTACGTTACCAGGGTGCGGTGCTGGGATTTTTCTGGTCCCTGGGCAACCCGCTGGCCCTGATCCTGCTTTATGATTTTGTCTTTACCCACATCTTCCGCAGCGACCTGCCCAACTACATCTTGTATCTTGTCATTGGCGTCCTGCACTACAATCTGTTTTCCCAGGCGGTCAGTCAGAGTTGTGAAAGCCTGACCAGCGCCTCAGGACTCATCCAGAAAATCTACTTTCCGCGCATTCTGGTGCCTACCTCCAGTCTGCTCTTCACTCTCGCCTTATGGGTCATTGCCATTTTCATTTTGGTTATTCTCTACCCCTTTCTGGGTGGGATTTACCACTGGGGTTTACTGCTCTACCCGCTGGCTTTGGGGCTGTATATCGCCTTTATTTGGGGAATTGTACTGACTTTTTCGGTGCTGCAGGTGGAATTGCGCGACCTTAAGCATCTGGTGGATATTGCCCTGATGTTCGGATTCTGGTTCACGCCTATCGGCTATGACATCCATGTGCTCAAACCCACGACCCGGGAGATCATCTCCTTGAATCCGCTGACCCAGTTCATGGACCTCTTCCATGCCCTGCTATATGCGGGCACCCTCCCCGCGCTGAATCATGTGCTCATCGCCAGTGCCTGGACCATTGGCACGGTGACAGTGGGCATGATTCTGTTCCGCCGCAAAGCCCGGCATCTGGTGGAAGACCTCTGATGCCGCAGTCCAAGGAATGCAGATGCCAACCATAAGCACATTTTACGGGCTACTGATCAACAAGCCCATAGAATCTTTACAGTAGGAGACAGCTATGGAATGGGATGTCGTAGAAGTCCATACAGAGTCACCATTAACCCTCAGCGTTCGCTTTGCGGATGGCACCAAGGGACAGGTACGGTTTGAACAAAGCCATCTGACAGGTGTTTTTGCGCCATTAAAAGATCCCGACATGTTTGCCCGGGTGCGAATAGACCATGGTGCCTTGACATGGCCTGGTGATGTTGATTTAGCTCCTGATGCCATGTATGACGCCATCAAAGCCCATGGGGAATGGGTTCTCCGTTAAGATGAGCCATCCAGTAAATCTCATGCCCCTGTTCCGCCGCAAAGCCCGGCATCTGGTGGAAGACCTCTGATGCCCCCCGCCATTATTGTCGAACACGTCAGCAAGGAATTCATCCTGCGCCACAACCGCGCCATGGGTCTGAAAACCCGCTTTCTGGGCCTGTTTCATAAAAACAAACGGGAAAAACGCGAGCATTTTCTGGCACTGGATGACGTCAGCTTCACCCTGGAACAAGGGGAAGCCTTGGGTTTGCTGGGGCACAACGGTTCCGGCAAAAGTACCCTGCTACAAATCATTGCCGGGATTTTGCAACCCAGCAAAGGCCGAGTCATTGCCAACGGACGAGTAGCGCCATTGATTCAGTTGGGCGTAGGCTTCAACCCCGAACTGACGGGCTACGAGAATATTTTCCTCAATGCCAGCCTTTACGGCTTCCTCAACAAAGAGGTCAAGAAGCGCGTCAAGAGCATCATCGAATTTTCGGAGCTGGAGCATTTTATTGATACGCCCCTGAAAAACTACTCCTCCGGCATGCAGATGCGTCTGGGCTTCGCGGTTGCGGTGAACCTGCAACCCGATATACTGCTAGCTGATGAGATATTGGCGGTGGGCGATCAGGCGTTTCAGGATAAGTGTCTGGATAAAATCGCCGAGATGCGGAAGAATGGGATGTCTTTGATTCTGGTTTCGCATAGTCAGGAGCAGGTAAGTAAATTTTGCGACCATTTCATTCGTCTAGAGCGTGGAGTTATGTTAGAAAATGGAAGTATTGGGGAAGCCTGGGAATAAGATGCGCAACACATTGTGCCTAAAAAAAGGTTGATTGCGGTGTGTCAAGATTACTGGCGCTGGCAGAAATATAATCCCAAAGGTTACTTATGAGTTTCAAGAACGAAATTGTTAATAAATTTCTTGCCATCTAAGGCTTGGCTATCAGTGGAGTTTAGTGAAATATGGCTCATACCCAACAAGCAAATTTTTGCCACTCAGTAAAAAATTATTTCCCACAATATTTCAATGGGGTATTGGTCCTAGATATTGGATCTCTAGACATAAACGGTAATAATCAATTTTTATTTTCTGAGGATTCTCTTTATCTTGGAGTTGATGTCGCGGCCGGTAGAAATGTAGATATAATTACCCCTGGGCATTTGTTAAATCTCCCGCCTTCCACTTTTGATGTGATTGTTTCAACAGAGTGTCTTGAGCATGATAAGTTTTACATAAACACCCTGCAAAATATTGAGAAGCTTTTGAAGCCGGGCGGTCTTTTTATTTTGACATGCGCCACAACCGGAAGACCGGAGCATGGAACGCTTCGTACAACACCAAGTGACGCACCGTTACTTCAATTGGTTGATAACGAATGGGGTAATCATTACAAGAACATAACGGAATCAGATATACGTTCCGCAATTGATGTTGATAAAATATTTTCAGAATATGTTTTTTCTATTTGTGAAGAGACTCATGATCTATATTTTTATGGGATTAAGTGTGGAAAATATTTAAAGCGCTTAGATTACTCTTGGATGCTAGATACTTCTTCTAGACGGGTGACTTCTCAAAATTTGCATACGAATTTGCATAAGGTAGAAACCGCCAATGAGGCGCTACGAGCTGAACTCAATTCGGTAGAAACCGCCAATGAGGCGCTACGAGCTGAACTCAATTCAGTAGAAACTGCTAATGAAGCGCTACGCAATGAAATTCTAGATTTGTTCAATTCTCGATCCTGGCGAGCTACCTATCCGATGCGCTTGGCACTGACGAAAATAAGAAGATACCGACAGCTTGCATATATGGGGATGAATGTATTTCGACATAATTCGAAAGGATAACGTCCGAATTTTGAAGGAAAATAGTGAGAAAGAAGAGATTAACAAATATTTTATTGCCTTGGCTGATTCTTGTTCAATAAAATCATGGTGTATATTAAGGCCGTGTGACAGGTCCAGCTTACACATTTAATATGTGGAACTAAACGATATGAGTTCAGCTACAGATCCGGTCACAATACAGTGCGTATATGGAAGCTCACACATTCGTCATATAGAAGAATGTTTAATTCCTGCGCTTTCACGTTCTACAAAAAGGCCTATCAGATTTATTACTATTAATTATAATCCGTCAAGCCCTGATAGAGTTAAATCCGGGTTAAGATTCGGATTGGAAATCGTAGATCTTAAAAATGAATCACCAAGTGTTACAGGGTTTGCGCACAACCATAACTTAATGTTTAAATATGGTAACCCGCTGGATAACTTTGTGATAATTAATCCAGATTGTATACCACATATTAATTCCATTGATGTTTTAATTAAGCGGATGGAAAAAACAGATGGTCGTGTAGCTATAGTTGAAGGTAGGCAGTGGCCATTTGAGCATCCAAAAGAATATGACCCATTAACTCTGCATACGCCTTGGGCAAGCGGTGCGTTTTCCCTTATAGATGCCGAGTTTTATCGATCAATCGGGGGTATGGATGACATCTATTTCTTATATATGGAAGATGTTGATCTATCATGGCAGGCATGGTTGAACGGTTATTCAGTAATTTATGAACCAGAGGCTTCTATAACCCATTTTACTGGATGGCGGTTCTACAGGGATGACATCTTATATCCAGAACAATATTTTAGTCTTAGAAACTTCATAATAATTTCAAAAAAATTTTTTGGAGAATGCGGTGAAAAAGAAGCGATAAGGCGCCTTATGAATTTGCAAGATAATGAACTTGCTAAAATGGCAATACATGAATATGAAATATTTTTTAAGCAACGAGTTACAAAAAAATATGAATCCAAAAGGCATGACAACGTCAAGATACTGGGGCTTGGTATTTTTCATATTCTGAGGGAAAATTGAAGATGTTCCCCCCCATATCCAGTAAAATATTCGGGGTTGTTCAGTCAGAGTGAGTGGTTATGAAAGTTTTAGTAGGGCAAAGCGGGTTATTCCCCAGAGATCGTCGGTTACGGGATCTGGGCTTGCTGGGGGATGGACTATCGCTGTTTGATCTGGTCATTCCCAGGGAACGTTTCCGCCCCATTCTTAAAGAGCGTGCCCAAGGCCAAGCCCAAGAGGCCGGAGGGGAAAAGCTCTACGGCAGGATACCGCTCTTCAAGATGATGATCCTGCAACAACTGCATAATCTCGGCGACGAACAAACCGAATACCAGATTTGGGATCGCCTCAGTTTTCAGCGGTTTCTGGGAATAAGTCTGGAAGAAGCGGTACCGGCTCACACGACCCTGTGGCTGTTTCGGAAATTTCTGGCGCAGGCCCAGTTGACGGAGCAACTGTTCACCACCTTTCACGGCTTTTTGCGCGAAACGAGCTACGCGGCACGGGCTGGACAAATCATTGACGCAAGTTTCGTCACAGTTCCCATGCACCAGATGCACCGAAAAGAGCAGGAGCAGGTCACCCCCCCACGGACTGGCAGGATCAACCTGTCAAGGTTCACCACCAAGATACCAGCGCTCAAGTCGTTGCGGAAATTGCCTATCGTTCCGATATATCGGAGCTGTTGGCCCAGGCGCAAAATAACCACAACGGGCCACTCAGCAAAGCACAGGATCTGGCCAACACCCGGAAATCCCATCATCGAGGCCGGACGGAGTGTGTTTTTGTGACACTGGTTCAGCAAGGAGGAAAACGGGTACGAACCACCATTGGCAACGCGCACACGGGTATGAACAGAGTTATTGAATTTAGTATATCACCTGTGGCGCTTGGTCTGTTTACAGAAGCAAGAAATGGCTTGGCAGGGGTTTCTGCGCCACAAGTCGCAGAAACAGCGAAAAGAATTGTAGAAAGCAACTGCAATGAACCATACAATCATTCGAACTCACTGAAAAATAGCGAAGATTGGGAAATCTATCCGCTTCAAAAGGCAGTTTTTTTATTATTTGTTTTTTTCATTAATATGGCCTACTTCATTTTAGACGAGATGGGCAACCAATTACCTATCTGAAATTGCGAGGTATAATGCATGATCCACGTAGTAGCTAGAACACAAGAAACTGGTAGTCTATTTTTAGAGAATCACTTTTCACTTAGAGCAAGATTAATTTTTGAGCATGGACAAAAATCATATTTTTCATTATTAAACAAAATTATCAACGATAGTCCTGATGAATACGCATGTATCGTCCATGATGACGTTCTTTTATGCCACGATTTTAATCATAAAATTGATAGCTTGTTAGAAATATTAAATCGCGATTGGCCGAACTGGGGTGTTGCAGGCAATGCAGGTGTTGCAACCTGCAAATTTGGTTACAGCGCATCACAAACTGTACGATACTTATCCGATCCACAAGGTGGTCCAAACTTGGTAGGGCATATACTGCCTGCAATGCATATTGACGGTAATGTCATGCTATTGAATATCAAAGAGCTTCGTGAGCGGTCTGTTAATTTGCCTGCTTTTGAAGGTTTTCATCTATATAATATTATTCTTAGTATAGAGGCTATCTGCGCCGGACTTGGAGTTCTTGTCGCCCCACAGTTAGCATGTTGGCATGGAAGCGCCGGCAATCAAAAAGAATTTGATTTAGCCAGTACATCATCTGCTTTTCAGGTATACATTTCCAAACGCATCAAAAATCGATATCTAAAAACAATAAACGGAAATATACAAATACATTTAACCGGCAGTATATATAAACCCCATATTGGTATCGACTTGGAAATCGAAGGATTAAGAACGGCCTGCAATAACCGTCGCGAAAAAAAAGTCGCAATAGTTACGCGCACTACATTTAACCGACCAGAACTACTTGATAGATGCCTCAGAAGCATATCTTCATTAATAGCCCAATCTGGCAGTTTAATAGAATTTAAAAGCTATATTGTTACCAACTACGATAAACCTAATAACATTGAAGTACCCTCATCAGTTGAAATTCTAATGGCGCCATATAGTACTGATGTTGATTCAAGATTCCTGCTCGTCAGGTTCGCAGCAGATCATATTGACGCTGACCATTTCTGGTTCATAGATGATGATGATTGGGTTTTCCCCAACGAAGCTGAGAGACTTTCATTAACTATAAACTCTTCGCCATTAAATAGTGTATTTTTTGTAGACTGCGAGCGATACAAAGAAACTCAAATATCGTCTGGGAATACCACCAAGGTGGAATTATTCAAATCTAAAGCAGAGATTTATTTTTCATCAGAAAAATTTTTATATTCGTTGTCTGGTTATAATAATTCACCTTTTTGTGGGGTGATTTATAGTAGAAATGCATTGCTCTCATTGCCGGATAAGGCCGTTGAAGCTGTTACATATTTAGAGGATTTTTATACGACGTTACATACATTGCTTGCCTGTGAAAGCATTCCAGTCGTTATAAACAAGCTACTAGTTGGCATATCGGTGCGTGAGACTGGCAATACAATCACAGAACAAGATAGAACCAAATGGAATAGTTCTATGAGTGAACTTGTTTCATCCATAGTCAATAATTCTACACTATCTCAGATGCTTTCACTTCCGTTAGGTGCAATTCACAACAAATATTCTGAGGCTGATGTTGCACACATTAAGGCGCAACATGAAGCAGACTTGGCGCGTATAAATATGATTATTAGCTCTAGGTCATGGCGCATGACTCTCCCATTACGCAATATTGCATGGCTAATACGTAAAATCCGTAGTCGATTGAACAGTTATTTTTCAGCATAGGTTGATTGTTCTGAATATTATTTATAATTATCATGTCTCACGGATCTGGATAATTTCTACATACGCAGAAAATCTTTGACATTGTGAGAACGCCCCCATTTTTTATGAAATTAAACTAAGGTGATGATTTGAAAGTGAATATCAGTACTGCAGAAAACCTCGACTCCGTTGTCGGAAACTCATTGGTATCTATTATCGTACCGACTTATCGGCCCGATTTCCTTGTCGCATGTCTCGAGAGTGCTATATCTCAGACTCACTTAAACATCGAGATCATGGTTTCGGATGATTGTCCGACAGATGCCGTAGAAAAGATTATGCGGTCTTATCAGGCTAAGGATTCTCGAATCTTCTATAAGCGTAATAAAGTACCGCTGGGCGAAGCTGGTAATCTCATGCAGGGCATACGCATGGCTCACGGGGAATTCATCAAACCGCTCTACGATGACGATTTACTGGAGCCCAATGCTGTTGAGCGGTTGGTTAATATATGGCATTTATATCCCAATGTTCGCCTGGCGGCTGGCCGCCGAATACCCATTGATGAGTCAGGCAAGCCTCTTGGCACGAAGCACTTGTGGGTAGGATTTACTGAGCCAGTTTCTGCGGTAGATAGCTGTCTGAATGGTAAAAATGTTCTGGGGAAAATTCTCGGCAGCCGAATCAATAATCTTGGCGAACCAAGTTGTATGATGTTCCGTAGGCAGGACGCGTTATCCATTACGGAACCCGACTTGATGACAATTTTTGGAAGACCATGCCCCAATATGGGAGATGTTTGCATAGCCATACAAATGCTCTCTCTGGGTGACCTTGCCTACGTGGCCGAACCGGTGGTCAGGTTCCGAATACATACCGGGCAGCTTTCACAAAGAGCGGAAACAAAAGAGTTGTGGGAGACCAACTGGCAATACTTGCAAGAATGTGCGGGCCGACTTGCTATTCCCTTGCTGGAGAGGACCGTTTGCCAGGTATTTTGGCAGGGAAACGAGGGATTCTATGTGGAAACCAATAGCCACTGTCATATTCTGTATGCTGACAATGAGCGTCGGGAAGTCATTGTGCCGTTTCCCAAAGGGGCTGCACAAGCGCTCCGCTTTGATCCGGCAGACAGGCCGGGATCAATGATTTTGTATGCCGTCCGATTACTTGCCGGAAGCGAAATCCTTTGGTCTTGGAATGGAGATTTGAAAACCATTCGTAAGTGGTCAAAAAACGATATTGCTCTGAGTGAATTGGAGAATGAGGATCATGGCGTCAGACTTCACTTGCTGAGTGATGATCCTTTTCTGGAGTTGCCGCTTTCTTCGTTACAGCTTTCCAAGGCAGACGGTCTTGCGCTGGAGTTTAAACTTGAGGAATCGGCATTTGCCAGTATGCATGAGGTAAGACAACTACCGTTGCCCAATCTGATGCCGTATCCTTCCGGGCTGTCATTAGCTCGAGCTTTGATAAGCCAAATGAAAGCGGAGAAAAAGCCACAATGTGAAAATTCGTCTATGTCGGCGGGCTATAGCGACTTGAGAACCTTGATTGTCACTCCAGACATTGTCGGCCCCATCCGCAATGGGGGTATTGGTACGGCATTTTCTGCGCTGGCTCTGTTTGCCGCTCAGTCTGGGATGCGTGTCAGTGTCTTGTACACTCTGGGTAAGCACAGTGAGCATTGGTCTATAGCGAACTGCGTCAACTATTATGCTCAGGGTAGAGTGGAGTTCATCCCTTTACTGCCAGATCCCCATACTCCCCGCAGTGACGCGCCGTGGCCACGCCGAAACTCCTACGAGGTTTATGGCTGGCTCAGGGAGCATGGGGACAACTACGATCTCATTATCTTCCCGGAGTGGCATGCCGAGGCTTATTACACGCTGCTGGCCCGCCATCAAGGTTTGATGCTGCAACATGCGCAGATCTGGGTGAATACTCATGGACCCAGTGCCTGGAGTATGGAAGGCAATTACCAATTACCTAGAGAAGCTGAGCTGGTGGAGCTGGATTTCATGGAGCGCGAAACAGTACGGCTTGCCGATGGCGTAGTGAGCCCTTCTGCCTATCTTTTAGACTGGATGCGAGAGCACCAATGGCAGATTCCCAAGCAGGCTCTGGTCATCCAGAATCTCATGGTCGATGAGCTTGTTACCCATGCAAGTGCGGCGACTGCTCTGGACCAGATCGATGAGTTGGTTTTTTTTGGTCGACTGGAAGCGCGGAAAGGTTTGTTCATCTTTTGTGATGCAATGGATCGTTTAGCTCCCGAGCTTCAGGCAATGATTAGGCGGATCACATTTCTCGGTAAGGCTCTACCTGTGGATGTCTTCGACTCCTTCGGATATATTCAGCGTCGGGCTGCTGCATGGAAAACTCCGGTCGTCATCCAAACAGAATATGATCGGGAGCAAGCACTGGAATTTCTAACGGAAAGCCCGTTTCGCCTGGCGGTCATTGCTTCTTTGGTGGAAAATTCTCCATATACCGTATTGGAGTGTCTGCATCACCAAATTCGTTTTCTGGCTACCAACATTGGTGGGATTCCAGAATTGATCGACTCAGAAGACCATTCTCGCGTCCTCTTTCCACCCCGGCCTGCAGCCTTGGCACGTTTACTCGAAAATGCAGTGACAGAAGGCCTAGCCCCGGCGCGGCGTGCGTTGACCGCAGAGCAAGTAGAAACTCAATGGTCGGCTTTCTTCGCGCAAATCACAGCACAGCCGCGCCATGAATTATTGTCTTTGCCATACGCTGCCGATACCCAACCTTTGGTCAGCGTCTGTATGCCTCATCATGATAGCCCCGATACCCTGCGCATGGCGTTGGATTCCCTTTACCGCCAAACATACGAGCACTATGAGATCATTGTAGTGGATGATGGTAGCAGCACTGAAGAAGCGCTGCAGATGCTCGATAGCCTGGAGAGAGAGCTTGCCGAAAAAGGGGGGCGCCTGATCCGTCAGGAGAATGCCTACCCAGGGGCGGCGCGCAATCAGGCGGTAGCTCATGCCAGAGGCGATTATCTGTTTTTCATGGACGATGATAACCTCGCCATGTCCCAGGAGCTGGAAACTTTTGTGGCGGTGGCGCTGCGGACTGATGCCGACATCCTCACGACAGTATCGGCAGTCTTTACCGGCAAAAGCCCACCAGAAGAGCCCCGGCATCTCTGGCTACCATTGGGGCCAGCGACGGGGGCCGGAGTGTATCGCAATGTTTTTGGCGATATGAACAGTTTCTGGAAAAAATCCGCTTTCTATAAAGTAGGCGGTTTTACAGAAGATTATGGGATCGGGCATGAGGACTGGGAAATTTTTGCCAAAGCGACGTTGATGGGATTGCATCTGGAGTTGGTGCCAGAACCCTTGTTTTGGTACCGCGCTACGGTAGGTGGCGTACAGACGGCGGGTGATATGGCGGCTTATCTGGCCAGGAATGCTAGACCCTACCTTCAACATGATCCCCATGGGCTGGGGATGCTGGCGGCCCATGCGGCATGGGCACGCTTTTCTACTGCAGCGGGGATATCTAGTCCGGCATTGGATGTAAAGTCTTCATGGCGTACCGCCTTGTCCTTGACCAGGAGGTCAGATCTTTATGCCAAATTTCGCATCACAGTCAAGCGCTATGGCTTGAAAACAGCGATCGGTAAAACCATACGATATATACGCAGTCATTCAGGATGATTTTTTAGGGGTAAGACACCAGTTGCAGACTTGTTGATCCATCATATTGTATTGCCTGTCATGCAATACATGAAAGCAATCCGCGTGTTCTACAAGAAGGAAATTATTATGCCGAATCCGTTCAAAAAGATATACGAAAAATAGATGCACAAGACCGCAAGCGCATCAGAGATTTTATGGAAATAAAAGTAACTGGCTCTGAAGATCCCCGTACTTTGGGAAAACCGCTTACTGGAAGTTTCAAAGGCAGCATATCGCCATTGAATGGCGAAACTCTCTAGCTACTCGGCCACCAGTTGGCCAGGATTTGCGTGTCTATATCCCAAGGGCGCGCATCTGGAAATACCGAGGCCGCAAGCCCCGTTTCAAAGGTGGCTTCATCAATGGCATCTCCCCAAACATCTGGCAACATTTCCGGAATCAGCCTTTTGAGGCTGGGCGAGTCTTTGATGAGGTATTTGAGTTCAAGCCGTTGCTTTCTGATGGTGCTTGCCCAGCTCTTGCTCTGTTTTTTGCGGTTGCCATTGCCATTTCATCAGATGCATGAGCAAAACGCGCAAATGACTTCTGAGGGCATTTTTTTCACTTCTGCCCATGCTTTCCAGTTCCTTCAGCAGATTATCCCAATCCAGGCCACTCGCTTGTCGAGCATGCGAAGACTGTGCCTGGGCGTCTATCCATGCCAGAAAGTCCTCGCTGTAGAGATTCGCGGCCGATTGCTCAAGCTGCCTTGCTGTCGCCATGGAACACCCCTGAAAACCCATTGCGTTGAGATACTAAAATTCTTTTGACATTACAAGAAATCAGGAAGCCCAGCAAATCCAGGATGGGGCACCCACTTGACCCCGATCTTTCGACTTTTACGATTCCAGCCCCTTGCGCAGATCGGCAATAGTGACCATCAACGTCATGGGATCGAGGGGCGATGGGTCAAATCCAACGCGCTCGTAAAAGGCCTGCGCACTTTTCCCTTTGATGGGCGACAAAGATATAATGATCTACCAAATTTTGAAGGAGATGCCCTATGGATAACCACCCATATAATGTTTATGTGGACCAACGCGGAAGATTGGTGCTACCTGCAGTTGTACGTCAGCGGGTGGGCATCCAGCAGGGCGGGACTTTGATTTTAACACTACAAGATGATGGGATGCTGCGTTTAACCCGTCCGGAAGAAGCAGTACGCAGAAGCCGGGGATTATTACACACGTTATCAACTGATGACTCCACACATAAAAGGTTACTAGCTGAAGAACTGATTGCCGAACGGCGCGTTGCAGCGAAACATGAGTAAGTCTGTACTTGATGCTTCGGCAATGCTCGCTTATCTCAATGACGAGCCAGGTGCTGATTTTGTGGAAAAAGCCCTCGTCGCCGGGGGTATCATCAGTACAGTAAACTGGGCGGAAGTGTTATCAAAAGTCATAGAAATCGGTATTGCACCAGAAAAACTCGCAGAAGAACTAAAAATCCGTGGGATACTTGAAAGTACCCTGGAAGTTCTGCCTCTGACCATTGAGGACAGTACAGAGATCGCGCATCTTCGACTATTGACCAGATCGTTGGCACTTTCGCTGGGTGATCGAGCTTGTCTAGCGCTCGGTAAGCGCTTGCGACACCCCGTTTTGACCGCAGACAGAATATGGGCGGAAGTCCCAGGAATGTAAATCATCGTTATTCGATAGAACTCGTAGCGCATTACCGATTGGTCAATCGGCGCCCTGCGCCGGAGGGAGCCGCAGCGACTCACGGGCGATATGTTCCACTCCCACACCGAACCGTTTGGACAGCGCCACCGCCTGGCGCAAATTGATGGTCCTTTTCCCTGAAAGTACTTCCGATACCTTGGCTTGATTGCCGATTTCCGGCACGTCGCATTGGCGTAAGCCATGCTGCGCCATCCGGAACGCCAAGGCTTCCGTCGCTGTCATGGCCTCGGACATGGGACAGTGCCGGGCTTCGCGGAAGCGGAAACTTCTGCTCAAAGGAAATGCTGAGTTGTTACCCATTATCTGGCGGGTCTCGGCCCGTAATGAGAATCCGCCAGCAGCACGACGTATGAGGCGGCTGCTGGAGGAATCTGTCTTGCCTGCTGCCGAACACCCTATCTGTATCGTCAGAGCGAGCGGGCTCCAGGTCTGCGCGAGATTGTTGCCCATCCGAACTATGTCGTTTTCTATCGCGTTGCAACCGCCAGCATTGAGACTGTGAACGTGGTGCATGCTCGCCGTGAGTTCCCGGTTTCAAGCCAAAATGAGTAGCCACATCGTAATGTCACATAAAGGCCCGGCGCAGTGATGGTTACTGATCCCACGGCGCTGGCGTTTGCAGGTTTTTTGCAGACGCACATTGGGAGCGGGGGTACGGTCAAGACGCGCCACAAATTCAGCATAGACTACTTCCCGGCTCACCACTGTCCACAGACGCGGAAAATAGTAGCGGAGCGCCCTTACCGGGGCATTCCCAGATGGATCAGAATGGCCGTTTCTATGGCCTTCATATCTGCCTTGCTCAAACTCCCCAGAGGATTCTTCAGACGGCTCTTGTCGGCCGCCATGATCTGATCGGCCATCGCCTTGCCGGGCTTGCCGGAAAGCGTGATCAGCGCCTCTCCCGGGTACTGGCGACCGGTATTGCTGGTCAGCGGCACCACAACCACCCGCGCCAGGTGCCGGTTGGCCGCGTCATTGCTGACGATGACGGCAGGCCGGGTCTTGCGGATCTCGCTCCCTACCGACGGATCAAATTCCACCCACCAGACTTCACCGCGCTTCATCAGCCATGTCCGCCAGCAGAGCATTGCACCAGGCCTGCGCCTCGGCTTCCCGTTCCGGGTCCGCTGCCATCGCCTGATACCCCTCATCCAGGGCCGTATCCAGCACATGCGGCCGGAGCAAGTCCTCGATGTACTGGCTCATGTGCCGCCTGCCAACGGTCCGGTACAACCCGTCGTACACGGCTTCATCCAGGGAAATGGTCATCTTCTTGTGCATGGCACCCTCTTTAATACGTCATACATCATACCATTATAGGGCAGCTCACCGCCTTTATCACCATCCCATCCCCCGACAGCGCTTTTGATTCATACCAAGCCTGCGCTTCCAGAAACTCCTGTTCCGCCTCTGGACGGAGCACGACCAACATCAGGATTTACTCGGGAATAATTTGCTTCGAACCTGTTCCCATGGGATGGCGGGCGTAGGACCAGCATTAAGGTAAAGGCGGAATTCCTTCGGGAGTCGAACAGCTTGACTGCGACCGGTGATGAACAGTTTGGCAGTATCCTACCCTCACTCCCCAACCCCCTGGGCGGCGGCCAGCAGCACCCGTTCTTCGTAGGTTTCCCGGGCCAGGCGGACATCTTCCAGAAACCAGGGGAGTTCCTTGAGCAGCAAGGCCTGGGGACCATCCACCAGGGCGGTGGCTGGATCAGGATGGAAATCCACCAGAATCATGTTGGCACCGGCCACAACACCTTCCGCCGTCACCTGGAAAACTTCCGGAATCCCGTCAGGCCCGGCATCGCGACTGCCCACCGAGTGGGAAGGATCAATGCAGACCGGCATCCGGGTGAGACGCTTGACCGTCGGCACCTGGGCAAAATCCACGAAATTGCGGTGCGGGTCGCCCAGATTGCTTTTCATGCCACGCAGCCCGAACACCACCTTGGTATTCCCTTCGGAGGCCAGATATTCGGCGGCATTGAGGGATTCCTCAAGAGTGATACCAAAACCGCGTTTGAGCAGCACCGGGAACTCGGTCTGCCGACCCACCGCCTTGAGCAGCTCAAAATTCTGGGTGTTACGGGTGCCTATCTGCAGCATCACCCCAGTCGGGTGTCCGGTTTTTTCCAGGGCTTCACGAATTTCATCCATGTGGGATTCATGGAGAATTTCCATGGCGATCACGCGTATTCCATACTTGCCCGCCAGCTCAAACACATAAGGCAGACAGGCTTTGCCGTGGCCCTGGAAGGCATAGGGACTGGTGCGCGGCTTGTAGGCGCCCATCCGCGTGCAGACCTGGCCATTGTCCTGGAGAGCCTTCATCATCTGCTCGACATGCTCGCGAGTGTCCACCGCGCAAAGTCCCGCAAAAACATTGAGATTATCCTGACCAAAATGCACGCCATTATAATCAAAACCCTGCGCTCTCTGGTCGCCGGAATGCCGGCCGAGCATGCGATACTCGCGGGAAACCCGAATGGCCTGCTTCACCCCCGGCAGGGCCTCCATGTCTTCCACCCGCAACTGCTTGGTATGACCAATCAGATAAATTTCGCTCAACAACTGTTCCGCCCCCTGCTCCTGGTGAATCCGGAACTGGATATCAGGGAGGGCCTTGAGGCGGGTCAGCAACTGTTGAAAAACCGGGGACTGTTCCGCCAGATCTGCTTCTAGAATCAGGATCATGTTCTACATCCTCTTGCATGGCATGAAAGTTGTATTGGCCCCAAGGGGCGGGGGCAGAGTCCAAGACAGTGTCCCGGAAGGATGAGCCGGACCAAAGGATAACATGATCCGAGGATCAGCCTCCAGAACGCTACACTCATAGCCATGGGACAAATGGCTGCTCCCCATTTCACAACGGCAGCGGCCGGGATCAAGGCGCAGCAAGCCCGGCCCGAACCTAAGGCCCTGAGCTTAGAGCCTAGAGCATATCCTCGGGGCGCATCTGAGCATCGAAAGCCTCGCCACTCAGATAGCCCAGATGGATGGCCGCCTCGCGCAGGGTACAGCGGGCCCGATGGGCGTGCTGGGCGACCGCCGCCGCCCGCTCGTAACCGATCACCGGGGTCAGGGAAGTCACCAGCATCAGGGATTTTTCCATGTTTTCCTGCAGACGCTCTGCCACTGGCTCCAAGCCTTGTAGGCAATGTTCAGTGAATGAGCGGGCCGCATCTGCCAATAACTGAACAGATTGCAACACATTATAAATAATCAGTGGCTTGTAAACATTCAGCTCAAAATTGCCCTGGGATGCGGCAAAGGCGATGGCCGCATCATTGCCAAAAACCTGGACGCAAACCATGGTCAGCGCCTCGGCCTGGGTCGGGTTGACCTTGCCGGGCATGATAGAAGAGCCCGGCTCATTTTCAGGAAGTCGCAACTCCCCCAGACCAGCCCGGGGACCAGAAGCCATCCAGCGAATATCATTGGCTATTTTCAGCAAGGACATGGCTGTCAGGCGCAGACTGCTGCTCAGCTGCTGGAGGGCTTCATGACCAGCCAGGGCCGCAAAAAAATTGCCCGCCGGATGAAAGGGCAAGCCCAGCTCAGCGTGCAGTCGGGCGCAAACCCGTTGCGCAAAGTCAGGATGACAGTTCAGCCCGGTACCTACGGCGGTAGCCCCCAGAGCCAGGCCATAGAGCGCCGGCAATGCCTGCTCCAGCGCCTGAATACCCATCTGCACCTGGGCCTGATAGCCGGAAAACTCCTGCCCCAGGGTGAGGGGAACGGCATCCATGAGATGGGTGCGCCCCACCTTGATGATGGCGGCGAAAGCCCGACTTTTTTCGGCCAGCCGCTCTTCCATATCTACCAGTGCCGGCAACAACTGCTGATGCACCGCCAGGGCCGCCGCCATATGCATGGCCGCCGGGAAAGTGTCATTGGATGACTGCCCGAGATTCACATGGTCATTGGGATGCACCGGTGATTTGCTGCCCCGGGGCTGACCGACCAATTCATTGGCACGATTGGCGATGACTTCATTCACGTTCATGTTGCTCTGGGTACCGCTGCCAGTCTGCCAGACATGCAAGGGGAATTGATCATCCCAGCGGCCATCGAGCATTTCGCTGGCGGCGGCCTCGATGTGCCGGGCGAGATCATCGGACAAAAGACCCAGTTCACTGTTGACCCGGGCGGCAGCGCGCTTGATGCGGACCAGGGCATGCATCAGCGCCAGCGGCATCTGTTCACTACCAATGGCAAAATACTGCAGGGAGCGCTGGGTTTGCGCGCCCCACAGCGCCGTATCCGCCACCTCCACCAGACCCATGCTGTCTTTTTCCTGACGCATGATTCAGCGTGCTCCAGCCAGGGCTTCCGCCTCATCCACCAGACTGGCCAGATAATCCAGGGCCTGTGACCATAGCTGAGGACTGTCCAGATCGACCCCGGTTTCCGCGACCACCTCGGCGGGCGCCTTGCTGCCGCCCAGCTTGAGCATAGCGATATAACCGGGCACGAAACCGGCGGGATTATCCCGATAACGCTGAATCAGCGCCAGGGTCAGCAACTCCCCGAAAGCATAGGCATACACATAACCCGGCGAACCGATGAAATGGGGAATATAACTCCACCACCAGCGGTATCCGGGACTGAACTGGATACTATCGGCAAACTGCTCGGTCTGGGTTTGCATCCACAATTCGGCCAGACGTTCCTTGCTCAATTCCCCTTCCGTACGCCGGGCCTGATGCATCACCACTTCGAAGCGGTGCATGGCCATCTGCCGGAATACGGTGGCGAAAGTATCTTCGATTTTGCCACAGAGCAGGGTCAGGCGTTGCTGCGGGTCCTGCTCCTCGCGCATCAGCCGCTCAAAAGTCAGCATTTCCCCGAACACCGAAGCCGTTTCCGCCGTGGTCAGGGGGGTATCGGCATTCAGATAGCCCTGCTCCCGGGCCAGATACTGGTGGATACCATGCCCTAGCTCGTGGGCGACGGTCATCACATCGCGCACCGTACCGGTATAGTTCACCATCAGATAAGGATGCACGTCGGGGGTAACCGGATGGGCGAAAGCCCCGCCGCGCTTGCCGGGAGCCAGTGCTGCATCAATCCAGTGCTCAGCAAAGAAGCGTTGACCGATGGCGCCCAACTCGGGAGAAAAATCATGCACTGCCGCCAGCACAATGCGCTGACATTCCGCCCAGTCATAGCGCCGGGCTTCGCTGGAAATCGGTGCGTAGCGGTCATAGTCCATGAGGGGCGACACTCGCAGCAATTTGGCCTTGAGCCGATAATAACGGGCTACCAGGGAATAGCGGGAGACTACCGCCGCCTCCAGGGCCTCCACCATGTTGTCGGAAATCTCATTGCTGAGATTCCGCTCGCTCAGCCAGTGGGGATAAGCCCGCAGCCGGTCATCCAGAGCTTTGTCCGCCAGAATCGCATTGAAGCAGGTGGTCAGGGTATGCAGACGGCTTTCCAGCCCGGTACTCAAGGACTCCGCCGCGTCATGGCGCAGTGACCGGTCGGGATTGGAAAGCAAGGTCAGGACTTCTTGTTCGGTCATGGCCTTGCCCCGCAACTGGAAGCGCATTTCCGTCAAGGTTTCATCAAAGAGACGTTCCCAGAGCGCCCGACCGGTAACCCGTTTTTCCGAAAGAATCTGCTCTTCACTCTCACTGCGCAGATGATTCCGGTATTTGCGCCAGTTACGCAGCAAATGCGCCCAGGTCGCCAACGCCGGGTCCTGTAACCATGCTTCCGCTCGGGCATCATCCACTGCATTCCAGGCAATATCAAAAAATATCAATTGATTGTTGATGCTTGTGGCGGCTTCTTCATAAGCCTGCAAGGCGGCACCATAGCCGGGCTGATCGGCATGGGTCACGTAACTCAAATAACGAAAAGCCCCTACCCGACCAAGCCGCTGGCGAATGGCCTCCAGTTTCTGCATGGCAACGGCCAATTCAGCAGCATCCAGATCGTCCAGACCCGGACGATACCGGCGGGCAAAATTTTCGGCTTCAGTGTTGGCCCAGCGCATGTCTGCTTCGATCTGAGGATCGTCCATTCCTGTGTACAGATCCTGTAAGTGCCAGTGAATGTTTTCCGCACCTGTCATCACCTGTTTTACCATGAATTTTTCTCCACCATGCCCATTAGAGCACGCTCAGTTAATGATCACTCTGCCAGATCAGGCAAGCCAAGCCCGCGCCGTACACAGGCGAGCATGGCAGCCATATCTGGTGATGCTCCCTGCCGCTGCGCCTGCCACATCATTTCACCGAGGCAATCGACAAACAAATGCTCGGCATCGACTTTACCGCGTTTTTCACAGGCCAGGGCGTAAAGGGGCACGATACCCTGTGGTTGCTGCATTGCCAACATTTCCTCCAGGCCCAGATGCAGGGACATGTGCAGGAAGGGATTACTCTGGCCCTGCTCCGGGGGAAAATCCAGCTCCAGTCCGCGCTCGGCATCTTCGAGCAAGGACTGATATTCCGGATGTTCGAGGATGATCCCGACAATGCGGGTCTGGACGCCCTCCAGGGGTCGGCCGGCGCGAAAAGCCCGCCAACTGTCGAGAAATACTTGCCGATATGTTTCTCGTTTACTGCCATAAAGCATAATAATTAGCCTGCCAATGTCTGGTTGACGATCATAGGACCCATTGTCGTGGGTAGGAAAGAACCTTTTTTTGTGGTAAATAAGGCAAGTCTTAAACAAAGCCTGCTTTGTTTACATTAAAAGCACTTATCGCAGCATTATTTCAGCGGGAGATCAGCGCATCATGGCCAACGCGAATACAGTACCAGCAGCAGTAGTAAGTCTCAATGAACGCCAGTGGGAAGGGCTCGGAAAAGTCGGCGATGCCGCCCTGCAGGTCCAGGATATGCTGCAGATGCTCCGCGATGTTCTCAATGAACTCCCCCAGGCTATCGACACCGACAAGCTGATGGAAACCATGCAGCCCTACATGGAAAAACTCCAGGGCATCTCCGAATCCCTGCAGTCTTTCGTCAAGGGTAACTCTGATGAAGAACCTCTGGATCGCCTCCGTGCCCTCATCAACGATGCCCAGAAAGCTGAACTCGACAAAACCCTGAAAGAAGTCCTGCAACTGCTTGGCAATCTGCAGCGCTCGGGTTTTTTCGCATCCATGGCCGCCCTCAGTGCCGAGCTGAAATGTCCAATCATCGGCGAAAATCCCGAAGAAATGGTGCAGAAAATCCACAGCAGCACGACCACCATTCAGTACTGGATGGAAAGCGCCAAGCAGGGCGTGGGCGTAGTCGGCAACATGGTGGGGCAACTGGATTTGCCTGATCGCCTCGACGAAATCCAGGAAATGGCCGATCAGTGGATCCAGATGGCCAAACGCGCCCAGCGTCTCATTCAGGGCGATGCCCCCGATCTGCAAACCCGCCTGAGCGGCATGCTCGACATGGCCGAGATTCTCGGTGGGCAGATGAATATTGCTATCGGCACCCTGCGCGACACCATGCCGGAAGTTTTGGAAAGCGCCAATATGGGCAACGCTCTGGCCAGCATCGGTTCCGGCGGTAATCGCTGGATGCAGGTCGCCATGCGGGTCAAGAAGCTTACCCAGGGGGATGGCTCCGTAGATATGGTCACTCGCGTTGAAGGGCTTTTGGATCAGGTCGAGCATCTGGCCGGTTACGCCGCCAGCGCCGGCTTCTTTGTGCAGGCGGGCAAGGATGGCATCGGCGCGGTAAAGGGCATCATCAACGATATGGATCTGCCCGACAAACTGGATGATCTGGCCGAAGAAGCCGAAAAATGGCTGAAAATTGCCATGCGCGCCAAAAATCTGGCTCAGGGAGATGCTGACAGTCTGGCCGATCGTGTGGGTGGTCTCCTGAAAATGGCTGAAACCGTCGGCGGCTCTTTGCAGTCTGCCGCCAAGGCTCTGGAAGCCAAGGGCATCCGCCTCGAAGATATCCTCACCCCGCGCGGGGATCTCAATATCGCCTTTGGCACCGGCGCCGACTTCATCGCCGAATTGTGGCATGACGGCACCATTCAGCATATTGGCAGCACCATCAGTCAGGGCGCCCTGGTCTGGATGGAAATTGCCCAGATTGGCACCAAAGCCCTCAAGGGGGATGCTGAAAGCATCAATCACCGTATCAAGGGCATTGTCCAGGGTCTGCACGATGCCCATCTGGTGGATATGCTACCTGAGGTTTTTGCTCTGGTGGGCAATCTGCAGAAGGCCGGCCTGGTGGGCAAGATCAATATGGTCATGAGCAAAGTTGTCCCCATGATCCCTTCAGACGCCGTATTTGCCGGTGGCGTGGACAAGGCCGTCAGGGCCCTGGAGCTGACCAAAACCGAAATGCAGAACGAAGCCAACAAGGGCGGCGGTATTTTTGGCCTGATGAAAATTGTCTTCGCCAAGGACACCCAGTACCTGCTCAAGTTCTTCATCCGTTTTGCGACAATTTTCATGAAGTCCCTGAAAGCCAGCTAAGCATTCTCTTATTCTGGCTGCATAAAAGCCCCGGCCTCCTTGAGGACCGGGGCTTTTTAATAGTTATTGATGAATGCGCTGATCATGACCCTCCTTGATGAAAGCCACCACATCATCCAGCACCGGGGCCATCCAGCGTAACGGCTTGGCAAAAGCACCAATCAAGGTTTCGTGGTTTACTCCGCGATACATTTTCAACTCGACAGTGACCCCCGCTTTTTTTAACATGGCCGCCAATACTTCGGTGTTCACTTTTGGGTTCACCAAATTGTCATGAACTGCAGCCCCTAGAAAAGTTCTGGGGATATCCGCATTATTGGCAAAATCAACAGGCATACTATTGGGGGGATAATCCGGATAGAAAAAAATGGGGCGAACTGGCTTGTAAGTAATTGGATAAAAATTGTAGGGGCCCGCCAATCCTATCCAGCCACTAAAAATATCCGGCTTGAGTCCTACAGCCTGCAGCCAGCGCGGATCCATCACCAACATGGCGGCATTATAGCCCCCCGCACTATGGCCCATGATATAAAAATCCCGGATATTGCCGCCAAAAGCGGCAATGTGCCGATAAGTCCAGGCTACCGCACGAGCATTATCCCTTAAAAAGGCAGGATAACGTACCTGTGGATAAAGGCGATAATTGGGTATGACCACCACCAAACCACGGGCGGCCAAGGCTTCCCCGACAAACTTATATTCTTGCCTGCTGCCACTATCCCAGGCACCACCGTAAATAAACAGCACCACAGGGTAACCTCCCGCCGGTTCAGGATAACCATCCTTGGGTACAGGTGCATATACATCCAGATGCCCGCGTGCCTGATGCTGATAACGAATATCCTGAGTGACCTTATAGGTATTGGTTGGGGTAAGACGATTGATCATTTGCAGCGGAGAACAGGCGGAAAGAACGCCCGTCACCCCGGCAATGAATAATTTGCTCATTCTCACAGCTAAGGACATGATTGGTCATCCACAGAAAATACCGAAAAATTAAACGTAAACCCGGTCATTAGAACCTGAACGAATAACCAATCTCGCGTAGATTAACCCAATGGGCCATTGGCCGTAACAATTTGTGGTTCCATGGCTGCCAGTTGCGCCAAAAGATAGTTCTGCGCTGGTTTGGCAATATCCCGCTGATCCATCGCCTTGATCATATCCTGTGCCAAATAATTGAATGCTGCTGTGGTTACATGCAAACCCTTGTGTGCCGCAGTCATGGTCGGGCCAGTGTAGGAACAGGGTCCACCAACCACTTCGCAAACCTGTTGTGTCAGATTATATTTAAGGGCCTTGATGTTGGTATGGGCAAAATAATAATTGATATGGGGATCTGCCGCCACATAACCAACAAAGGTATTAATGAGCGCTTTAACTCCGGACTTGCCGCCAAAAGCATCAATATGATTTTGAATCGGCATTTTGATATCAGCCCGCTGCACTGATGCAGCACTCGGAGCGGCTTCAGCCAAAGGAGCCACGAGGCTCACAGCCAATCCCGCCATCACCACTGCAATTCCTGATCTCATGTAATTCATCAGCTTCTCCTTAACATCGTTTTCAGTTTCACCAAGGAGGCAACCGCCTCCACCTAGATGAATACGGTTTTTTTGCGCAGACGGATGCAGCAGAATTTTTTGCATCCAGGTCAGCATATCCTCCGTATTCATTGCCATGACAGAAATATGACTAGCTGGCCTGAAAGAAACTACCAAAACAGGGAGTATTGGTGAAAAAGATAATCTTGAGCTTCGTATTTATATGGTTTTTTATTGGTAGCCTGGCACATTTCATATTTACGAGCAGCGAAGCAAAAATAATTCCCAACTACATCCCCTGGCCAGGGCTCCGTCAAGCTCGCCGGATATAGTAGCAGAGGTTTTCGCCACTGATTTTAATGGTGGTTTGAAGGGACTATAGTTGGTGGAAATGCGGCATTTTCAGGCGATTTTGGGT
>NZ_JABBOU010000092.1 GCF_018853465.1 Acidithiobacillus montserratensis | reverse complement strand
CTGGAGTGAAATTTATCGATGGATTACCGGCCAACCAAACCCTGCCGGATAACCAACAGGATGCCGCCTGAACCTATGCCAGCAAATGCTGATACACCAGAATTGACTATAGCTCGTTCGTAGTATGCGGTCTCCATCTCTGCAAATTTCGATGCTTCTTCTTGCAAGATTTCAATCGTCAATTGTGTTTTTTTCATGCTTCTCTCAGTGAGTTATGGGTGATGACTGCGGCTAATGCCAAACTCAGCGACGAGTTTACGAGTCCGCTAGAGCTACTTGTTGTGCGAACAGGTCGCCAAATGACTCCATTCTTCCACGGCTAACAAGTTTTTTGTGTGTCGCCGCAATTTCATGAGCCAATGTATTACACCATTGCTCATCCCTTAATTTCCCGCGGTAATCGAAATCATCCGCAAGCTGATCAATTTCCGCATTTAGATCAGTTATGACCTCATCCAATAATTTCCCTATTGTGGAAACAAAAGCATTCGTTGCTCCTTCATGGTGTATATATTGTTCTGGCGCATTAAGCACATTAGAGGCCGTGTCATCACTCTCTAGTATGAGCCTCACAATGTATAAAATAAAAAATCTCGTCAAGATATATTTTGAAAACAACTCATTATTTATGGATGCCTGATGCTCTTGGATAGTCGTAGCTATTACATGGCAAAGAACTATTTTGTGAGCTGTCACACTAGGCCTACCAAATAAGTCTGAATGCTTATCTTCAAATATTTGGTATTTCCTATGTGTTGACCACGGCGCTTTCAAGTCGAAAGACATAAGATATTGGCCGGCGAGTTCGTTACTAATAACTGCAACACCCTTGGCATCTTCCCCCCTCTTTATTTCAAAAAAGTAACGACCAGGATAAAGAGTTTCAAACTCGTTCTGAAGCCGTATTTGTATTTGATTGTTTGACTTAAAATCACGAGCTTTCACACCATTTTGATTGTTCGAAATCCGAGTAATCATTTCGGACAATTTGGATGCAGGAGGGGTTTGAATAAACTTTGTTAAAATCCGCAAGTTGTCAGTTATGTGACGGCCATTCTTATAAAGTGCATTGAGACTTTGGCATCCATTTACAACAAAATATTTATCTACTGTAATTTCGTCATCTGTCCTGTTTACAGATTCCGCGATGATTGTTATCCCGTTATGAAATAGAGGAAACAATTTATGCTTTGAATCATCTGCGATGCTTTTTGCAATATCTCGATTTACTTGTGTTTTTCCTAGGGGGCCGCGAACATTAAAGGCAAATATTTCTTGATTTGCTATTCCATCAAGCCCGACTAGTTCGCTGGCCTTTATTGGAGCGATTATTGCGCTGTGATCTGCGTCAACAATATATTCGGAAGTTTCATGCCCTGAGATATTAAATACAGCAGGTTGTGCTGTTGGAAGAGTTCTGTCTGATGAAACAAATGTGCTTTCAAGATCGCTGCGACCAATAAAACGTATACTGTCCGTGCCAGCTAAAAAGCTGGAGCCATTCTGATCCAATTCACTGTTGCACATGAAATATCCGATAACGTCATATTCTGCAACATGTTTTTTAAGTCTAGCCTTTCTATCAACTTGGCCACTTGGGCATCACCTGCAGTTGCTAGCAAATTGTCAATTGTCTCACTTGTCTCAAGTTGAGATAGAGTACCTTGAAATTCCCTTAATGGTTTATCCCCAATTGTAGACCTTGCTTTTTGGGAAATTTTACTTTGATAGACCTCTATTGCGTTCGCCTCTGTATTCAAATATATACCATCGATACCCTTGTCACCGCTTTGATCGCAAACTGCATCAATAGAATCCAATGAATCCAGACGCAAGTAGTTTGTGAAATACCAAATTAGGAACGAGGCACTCTCACTTCGCTTTGACGCAAGATATGGCTTGATTAGAGATAGGATATTTGGATACGATAGATCGATCATGTTTCTTCCTTATTGTCACGCACAACGTGACTGAGTTCGACACGAGAGGTCGACGCCCGTCCAGCGTCAAAAATGGAAATTCAGCTTGCAGTCCACCATAGCTCATGGGACAGTGCCTCTTCTATGTAATCCCTCGCGAAGCGTTTGCTTTCGGCTGTGCGCATCAAGCTCGCTTATGCGACAGCGAAACAACGCTTCGCAGCTTACCATTTCCCCCCGCCCTTCATACAGCCCCGGAATACATGCTATGGAATTCTCTTTGAAGGCGGGGAAAAAGCGGCGGCCTATCGCGATGAACGTAAATTGTACTGCACTGTGATGCAACGTAACATGGACATCAGCAGACTAAAATGAGAGAGCATACATAACTACAACGGGCACGACAAACACCCCGATTCGCCAACCACGGTTGTTGGAGCAAGTTCGGGATGCGCTGCGGCTGCGGCATTACAGCCTGCGTACCGAGCAGGCTTATGCCTATTGGGTCAAGCGCTTCGTGCTGTTCCACGGCAAACGACATCCCCGGGAAATGGGGGCTGCGGAGGTAGAGGCCTTTCTGTCCTGGTTGGCGGTGGAAGGGCAGGTATCGGCTGCCACCCAGGGGCAGGCGTTAGCGGCACTGTTGTTTCTTTACAAGCAAGTCCTTGGCGTGGATTTGCCCTGGCTGGATGAAATTGTACGTGGCAAACGACCACAGCGTTTACCGGCAGTGCTGACGCCGGAAGAAGTAGGTCGCCTGCTGGACCAGTTGTCGGGTACGCAGGCGCTGATGGGAAGGTTGTTATACGGCACTGGAATGCGTCTGATGGAGTGCCTGCGGCTGCGGGTGAAAGACCTGGATCTGGAACGCCACGAAATTACCATCCGCGAAGGAAAAGGGAACAAAGATCGTCGGACCATGGTCCCGATTTCTCTCATTCCCGCGCTGAAGGCTCAGTTACAGATAGCACAAGCTCAATGGCGTCGTGACCGTGATGCGCGTTTGCCCGGGGTACAATTGCCCGACGCGCTGGAGCGTAAAAAGCCCAAGGAGGGAGAGTCCTGGGCCTGGTATTGGCTGTTCCCCGCGCCGCAACTCTCAGCAGACCCCCGCTCGGGCGTCCGGCGGCGGCATCATGCTCACGAGCAGGGTATTCAGCGTGCCATCAAACGTGGGGTTTTAGCGGCAGGGATCACCAAGCCCGCCAGCACCCGCACGCTCCG
>NZ_JABBOU010000091.1 GCF_018853465.1 Acidithiobacillus montserratensis | reverse complement strand
GCCTGGTTTGTGGGTATGGCCCTGCGTCTGAAAGCCCTGCCTGAAGGCCCGGAAATGGACCAATACGCCCGCAGCATGTTCGCTTATTCCATCTCTTACCTGTTTTTGCTTTATACTGCTCTGATTCTGGGTAAATTGGTGATGGGTTATGGCTTCAACATCTGAGAAACGTCATGGGCGGGTCAAAGGCCCGCCCATGAGTCCACTGGAAAAACGGGCCGTCAGCGGCCTGAGCTTTATTTATGTCGCGCGGATGCTCGGCCTATTTATGCTCATGCCGGTGCTGGCCCTCGATAATGATCAGCTGCGTTACAGCACCCCCCTGTTGCTGGGGCTGGCTATTGGCGTATATGGACTGGCCCAGGCGGCTCTGCAGTTTCCCTTTGGGGCTGCTTCCGACCGTTTTGGCCGGAAAAAAGTCCTGGTTTTCGGGATCGTTCTTTTTATTCTGGGCTCCTTGCTGGGTGCGCTCACCCATAATATCTACGGCATTATCCTGGCGCGCTTGCTGCAGGGTGCCGGTGCGGTTTCTTCGGTGCTCCTGGCTACGGCCGGAGATCTGACTGGTGATGAGCATCGCACCAAGGCTATGGCCGCCATCGGTGGAAGTATTGCTGTAGCCTATGTGCTGGGTATTGCCATTGGTCCGGTATTTTACGGACTGTGGGGATTGACTGGCGTGTTTCTGGTGGCTGCAGCTTTGGGCGTGCTGGCTTTGTATCCTCTGTGGAAAATCATACCGCCCATCGATCAGTCACGGCAAAACCGTATGGGTGGCTGGGCGGATGCCATGAAAATGTTCCGGCATCCGCCAGTACTGACTGCCAGCGTCGGCATTTTCATTTTACAGATGGTGCTTGGCGCGAGCTTTGTGGTGCTCTCTCCGGAACTGGTTCATGCCATGCACATTCCTGAAAGCGGTATCTGGGAAGTGTATCTGCCGGTGATGTTGCTGTCGGTAGTAGCCATGCTGTTCCCCGTTATTCATGCCGAAAAAAATAAACAGCACGGCCAGATGCTGATCGTCAGTGGCCTGACCATTGCCATAGGTGCCTTGATCATGGGGCTGGAATCGGGACATTTCTGGCCCGTAGGTGTGGGCGCGGTGATTTTCTTTACCGGCTATAACATCGCTTCAGCCATTTTGCCCTCGCTGATGAGCCGCAGTACGCGCCCCGAACAAAGAGGCGCCGCCAGCGGCGTGTATTCCATGTTGCAGTTTCTGGGTATTTTTGTGGGCGGGGTCGTCGGCGGCTGGGGGCTGGGAATCGCCGGAGATCAAGGCGTGTTTTATATCCTGACAGCCGTGGGCATTCTGTTGGCCATCCAGAGCTGGAATGGTAAACGGATGGCCTTACTCCTTTCGCCGGACAACCAGTCCTGAGTTTTTAGCCGCCAATCAGTAGTGCCAGGGCCCCGAAGCCGATGCAGTAAATCCCAAAGGGGCGCAGGGCGGTAACTTCATGCTTGTGAAAATAATGCATCAAAAACCAGACAGAGCCCCAGGCACAGAGACCGGCGAGGGCTCCCGCCAGGAAAATGGTGCCGAGCAAGCCACTTTGCATGTGGGCGTGGAATAATTTGGGCACTTCCAGCGCTCCCGCAGCGGCAATGATGGGGGTCGCCAACAAAAACGAAAAGCGCGCCGAATTTTCATAATCCAGCCCCACCCCGATGCCCGCCACCAGGGTCGCTCCGGAACGGGAAAACCCGGGAATCAGGGCCATGGATTGGGCAAAGCCGATGATGATGGCGCGCACCCAGCTGAGATTATCCAGGGAATGACTGGGATGACGGGAGCGCAGCCGGTCGCCCCAGATCAGCATGACCCCATTGATCATCAACGCGACGGCGGCAAAAGTGAAGCCGCCAAACAGATTCTTGATTTTATGGGCGAGGAGCAGACCCAGAATACCGGCGGGAATGGAGGCAATGAACAGTATCCATAACAGGCGTGACTGGGGATTGCTCGGCTTGCCCCGCGCCTGCACAAAGCCGCCGATCAGCGCCGCCCAGTCTTTCCAGAAAAACAATAACAATGCCGCCGCCGTAGCCAGGTGCAGTACGACTACAAAGGGTAAAAACCATTCGGCATCGCGATTGATGGGCCAGTGCAGCAAAGCTGGGACCAGAATGATATGGCCCAGGCTGGAGATAGGAAAAAGCTCGGTAACGCCTTGCAACATTGCCAGAAGCAAAAGATAAATATGGTGGATCACGATAAGTCCTCGGAGGTTTTGACCGCCATGATAGTTGGGCAGTCGCAGAAATCGGGATATGTCTGGAGCTACCTGTTCAACAATTCATCTTCTGGAGACGGATTTTTACCAGCTACAACTAGGTACTAGCGAAAGTTGCGAAAAAGCACCCATGACAATTGCTAGATACTGGTTGGGCCAACTTTATTCGTAGCGCACGGCTAGAATCGTGTACTCCCGGGCTCCGGCGGGGGCACGCACTTCGACGAGATCACCTTCGTGTTTGCCGATCAGCGCACGGGCAATGGGCGAGCTGATCGAGATTTTATTTTCTTTGATGTCGGCCTCGGCATCGCCGACAATTTGATAGGTTACTTCTTTCCCATCCGCATCTTCCAGATCAACGGTCGCTGCAAAAACAATTTTTCCGCCGGTATTCAGGGTTTTGGGATCGATGATCTGGGCACGGGCGAGAAAGTCCTCCACCTCACGAATCCTTCCTTCAATAAAAGCCTGCTGTTCCTTGGCTGCGTCATATTCTGCATTTTCCGAGAGGTCTCCCTTGGCCCGGGCTTCGGCTATGGCCTCAATGACGGCGGGCCGTTCTACCGATTTCAGCCGTTGTAATTCTTCGCGCAAACGTTGTGCGCCGATGACGGTCATGGGGACTTTATCGCTCATGTTTACCTCTCGAACTGGTTAATGGTGTTGCAAATCCTGAAGACGAAGAACGCTGCGTTCTTCCCGCATCAGAACACGAATGGCTTCAGCGCCGGCAATGGCCCCGGCCAGGGTGGTGTAATAGGTCAGGCCCATCTGTAATGCCGCGCGACGGATGCTGAAGGAATCACGTACTGACTGGCGTTCATCCACGGTATTGATGATGATTTGTACTTTACCATTTTTGATGGCATCCACAATGTGCGGACGTCCTTCGGTGACCTTGTTGACGGTCGTGACATCCAGACCCTGTGCGCGCAGATGCTCAGCAGTCCCACGGGTGGCAATCAGCTGAAAACCCAGGTCAGCGAGCGTGCGTGCCGCAGGCACGAGTTTGTTCTTGTCGGCATCCCGGACGCTGATAAATACGGTTCCAGAAGAGGGGAAATGTTCGCCGGCGCCCATCTGCGCCTTGAGAAAAGCTTCGCCAAAGCTGGCACCGATACCCATGACTTCGCCGGTGGATTTCATCTCGGGGCCCAGGAGAATGTCGACACCGGGAAATTTGATGAAGGGAAATACCGCTTCCTTGACGCTGAAGTGACGCGGATTGGGGATTTCCGGTACTCCCTGGACTTTAAGGGTTTGCCCGGTCATGCAGCGTGAAGCAATTTTGGCCAGGGGCCAACCCGTAGCCTTGGAGACAAAAGGCACGGTGCGGGAGGCACGCGGATTGACCTCCAGCACATAAATCCGGTCTTCCTGTACGGCAAACTGACAGTTCATGAGGCCCACTACGCCCAGGGCCAGAGCCAGCTCCACGGTTTGACGACGCAATTCTGCCTGGATATGTTCAGGAAGCGAGTAGGGCGGTAAACAACAGGCCGAATCACCACTATGCACGCCCGCCTGTTCGATGTGCTCCATGATGCCCGCCACCACGACCTGTCCATCCTGATCGGCCACTGCGTCAATATCCACTTCCAGGGCGTCATTGAGAAAACGGTCGAGGAGAATGGGCTGGTCGTTGGAAATACGCACCGCTTCTTCCATATAGCGTTGCAGATCTTCTTCCGCATACACAATACGCATGGCGCGTCCTCCGAGGACATAGGAGGGACGGACAACCAGGGGATATCCGAGCTCCCGGGCCTTGCTCAACGCTTCGGGAGCGCTGCGGGCAATGGCATTTTCCGGCTGCCGCAGCCCCAGGCGCTGCAGGAGTTGCTGGAAGCGTTCGCGATCTTCGGCCAGATCGATGGAGTCCGGGGTCGTACCGATGATCGGTACACCGGCTGCTTCGAGATCGTTGGCCAGTTTCAGAGGGGTTTGTCCACCAAACTGGACGATGACACCCTGGGGTTTTTCCACGGCGACGATTTCCAGCACATCTTCCAGAGTCAGCGGCTCAAAATACAGACGATCGGAAGTGTCATAATCCGTAGAAACCGTTTCCGGATTACAATTGACCATAATGGTTTCAAAGCCGTCAGCGTGCAGCGCCATGCTGGCATGTACACAGCAATAATCAAATTCGATACCCTGGCCGATGCGATTGGGACCACCTCCCAGAATCATGATTTTGGGCTTGCTTCCAGGCTCCGCCTCACATTCCATTTCATAGGTGGAATAGAGGTAGGGCGTCGGGGAGTGGAATTCGGCGGCACAGGTGTCCACCCGTTTGTACACCGGGCGAATACCCCATTTCTGGCGCTGTTCGCGCAACTGGGATTCCCGGCAGCCGAGCAGTCGAGCAAGGCGGCGGTCTGAAAAACCCATGCTTTTGAGTTCACGCAGGCGAGCCGCGTCGAGGCTGGCCAGGGGCATTCCCCGCAAGCATTCTTCCTGCCGGATGATCTCGATGATTTGTTCGAGGAACCAGGGATCAATACGGGTGATCTGCTGGATTTTGTCCTGATCCCAGCCCCGCCGAATGGCATCCGCCAGATACCAGAGGCGATCAGGCCCGGGAATGCGCAGTTCCTGCTCCAGTTTCTGCAGGGTTTCCGGATCGTTGCCGCTGAGTTTTTCATCCAGGCCATCCACCCCGGTTTCCAGACCGCGTAAAGCCTTTTGCAAGGACTCCTGAAAACTGCGGCCGATGGCCATGACTTCTCCCACGGACTTCATCTGGGTCGTCAGGTGCGCATCAGCCTCAGGAAATTTCTCGAAGGCAAAGCGGGGAATTTTGGTGACCACATAATCAATGGTCGGCTCAAAGCTGGCCGGTGTCGCCTGGGTGATGTCATTGCGCAGTTCATCCAGGGTATAGCCCAGGGCCAGCTTGGCGGCGATTTTGGCAATGGGGAAACCCGTTGCCTTGGAGGCCAGCGCCGAGGAGCGCGACACCCGTGGGTTCATCTCGATGATAATCAGGCGACCATCTGCCGGATTGACGGCAAACTGCACATTGGAGCCGCCGGTATCTACACCAATGCGGCGCAGCACCGCAATGGAGGCATCGCGCATCCGCTGATATTCCCGATCCGTCAGTGTCTGGGCCGGGGCTACGGTAATGGAATCGCCGGTATGAATGCCCATGGGGTCGAGGTTTTCGATGGAGCAGACGATGATGCAATTGTCGGCCTGATCGCGGACCACCTCCATCTCGAATTCCTTCCAGCCGATGATGGATTCTTCGATGAGAATTTCGTGGGTCGGGCTGGCTTCCAGACCGCGTGCGGCGATGTCTTCGAATTCCTCACGGTTGTAGGCAATGCCGCCGCCTGTTCCACCCAGGGTAAATGAAGGCCGGATGATCACCGGAAAGCCGATGTCCTCGGCAATCTGGCGAGCCCCGTCCATATCGTGACCAAAAGCAGAACGGGCGACTTCCAGACCGATCTCCTGCATGGCCTTTTTGAACAGGCCGCGATCCTCGGCTTCGCGGATGGCCTCTACCGAAGCACCGATCAGGCGCACCCCGAATTTGTCGAGAATGCCTTCCCGGTGCAGGTCCAGGGCACAATTCAGGGCCGTCTGTCCGCCCATGGTCGGGAGAATGGCATCGGGACGCTCCATTGCGATGATGCGTGCCACCGTCTGCCATTCCACAGGTTCAATATAGGTCGCATCGGCCGTTTGGGTATCGGTCATGATGGTCGCCGGATTGGAATTGACCAGAATGACCCGGCAGCCTTCCTCGCGAAGCGCCTTGCAGGCCTGGACCCCCGAGTAATCGAACTCGCAGGCCTGACCGATGACTATGGGGCCGGCACCAATCAGCAAAACACTGTGAATATCCTGATGCTTAGGCATGGGTTGCTCCGCATTGCTGCATGGCTGTCACGAACGCGTCAAAAATGCTACTGGCGTCGTGAGGACCGGGGCCTGCTTCCGGGTGCCCCTGAAAGGAGAATACCGGGAGATTCTGGTGGGCCATACCCTGCAGGCTGCCATCAAAGAGGGAAGTATGGGTAATGCGCAAAACATCGGGCAGGGTTTGGGCGTCCACGGCAAAGCCGTGATTCTGACTGGTAATCAAAACCCGACCACTGCGCAGATCTTTCACCGGATGGTTGGCGCCATGGTGCCCGAATTTCATTTTGGTGGTTTTGGCCCCCAGGGCCAGACCGAGCAATTGATGTCCCAGACAGAGCCCGAAGGTGGGTATGCGTGCGGCGATGATTTCGCGCATGGCCTCCTGAGCATAGTCCAGGGCATCGGGATCGCCGGGGCCGTTGGAAAACAGTACGCCATCGGGATGCAGGGCGATGACCTCTGCCGCAGGGGTTTTGGGAGGCACCAGGGTGACCCGGCAGGCGCGGTCGGCAAGCAGGCGCAGGATATTGTGCTTTTTGCCGAAATCATAAACGACGACATGATGTCTGGCTTGGGTGATGGGCTGCGCCTGATAAGCCTGTTCGGGCCGGCCACTGGCCAGCAGCCACTCCGAGGGCTGGTGTGCGGCGACATCCTGCACCAGATCCCGGCCCAGCAGGCCGGGGAAGCGCCGCGCTGCGCTCAGGGCTTCTTGTTCATCTACCTCGGCGCCGACCAGCAGGGCGGCATTCTGGGCGCCGCCACTGCGCAAACGGCGGGTGAGGGCACGGGTATCAATGCCGGCAATGGCGGGAATGCCCTGTTCAGTTAAAAAGTCTGGGAGGCTCTGCTGGCTGCGCCAGTTGCTGGGGGTGCGGGGCATGTTGCGCAGGACCAGAGCTGAGCAGAATATTTGCGCACCTTCCATGTCTTCGGAATTGATGCCGGTATTACCGATATGTGGGTAAGTCAGGGTGACAATCTGACCGCGATAGGAAGGGTCCGTCAATATCTCCTGGTAACCGGTCATTGCCGTGTTAAAACAGATTTCACCGGCGGCAAGACCACTGCTGCCAAAGCCCGTACCCCGGAAGATACTGCCGTCTGCCAATGCCAGTACCGCCTGCACTTTCTCACCTCGTTTACCATGGAAGATGCAAAAAAGGGAGGGTGTCCCCTCCCGCATAGATTGACCATATTCTAGGGATATGCCGGGCACGGGTCAACGCAAGCATGGGGCAGCCTCTGGGTTCGTGCCCGGGGATAAGAATGTTGTGTGTGATCCCCATTTGTCGAGGGTTGGGCTCTATAGCGAGATAAGTGCTTGAGTGTGCGACAAGGGATGGTAAGCTTGTCTCCATCAAGATGGATATAATTATCAAAGGAGCCGTTCAGTATGGGTCGTCTTCAGGGATCGCTGTTGCTTGCAGGAGTGGTACTGGCTTTATCGGGCTGTGGTTCGGCCACCAATAACGGGTTGCCCCCGCTGGCGGAAAATGCCTATCCCGTGCCTTCGGCCACACCAACTCCATCAACGTACAAGGCACCCTTTGCCGGGGTACAGGTTCCCGTACAAACGCAACCGGCAGCAAGTGCTCTGTCGAAGCCTTCAGTACCCAATGTGACTTATTCTTCCACAGCCTTGCCACTGGCCCCCCTGGCCAGCTCAAAATCAGCCATTACGGCTGCCACAGAGTCTGTCACCCAACCGGTGAATCAGGCTGTGGAAAGTGCCAAAAATTCTGCAGATCAGGCGGTGAGTCAGGCACAAAATACGGTACAGCAGAAACTCGACACGGCCACTTCGGCATTTTCCGGAAAATGGCAGGACGATATGCGCAAGGCCCGTCAGGATAGCGCCAAGTGCGCAGCGCTGAGTTCCAGCGCCCAGAGCAGCTGTTGGCAGAATGTTTCGGACTGGGCCAAAACCCGGGCTGCGCAGTACCAGAACATGAGCAGCACCGCGACGGGTGCCGAGGCCCAGCAAATGCAATCCGCATCCAAATTTTTCGGGGTCACCAGTGAGTGGGCCAGTGCCTGTAGTTCCCTCAGCGCCCAGTCCTGTGCTGAATCGCCGCTGATCAGCAAGATGCAGCAGTGGAAGGCATCGGTGGGTATTTCGGGTAGTTCTCCGAACGCGTAATTGCTGATGCATATTCATCATTTCGCGCTGGTTGCGCTGATCAGTCTGGCCATTACGCTGGGGGTGGCCACCACGGGCTCAGTGTTTCGGCCCGATAGCTGGTATGCGGGTCTGCAAAAACCTCGAGGTACTCCTCCGCCCTGGGTGTTTCCGGTAGTCTGGACCCTGCTTTATATTCTCATGGCTTTTGCTGCAGCGCTGGTGTACGTGCATCCCGAAAGTCCATTACGGCTGGCAGGATTAACGCTGTATGGCTTGCAACTGCTGAGTAATGCGCTGTGGTCCTGGCTGTTTTTCGGGCGCCATCAGATATTGGGGGCGCTACTGGATCTCGTGTTGCTCCTGGTGCTGGTTCTGGGCTGTGCCATTGTTTTTGCCCTGATCAGTCCGCTGGCTGCCTGGTTACTGATCCCTTATGTATTGTGGTTGGGCGTGGCGTTGTACCTGAATGCAGCCACTTACCGCTTGAATTCCGCTTCTTGATGCTTCTATGCGTTTGACTGAATCCACCCTGTTGCAGGTGCGTGATGTGAATGTGCAACTGACCCGCAAGACCATCAAAAATTTGCGGATCATGGTGTCTGCCCCGGATGGGCAGGTGCGGGTAAGTGCTCCCTGGAGCATGACGGACAGAGCCATTCATGCGGCGGTTCTGGCGCGTCTGGCCTGGATCAAAAATCATCAGCAGCATTTTCTGAGCCAGAAGTCCCACACGGCTCTGGAGTACCGTTCTGGAGAAATGCATAGGTATTTGGGCAGGGATTATCCACTCCAAGTCTACCCAACGGCCAGCAGAAGTCGCATCGAATGGCATGAAACATCAGGTATAAACTTGTTTTGTCGGCCCGGAGCGGCAATTTTCGAGCGCGAAGCGGTCCTGCTGGCTTGGCACCGTCAGATCCTCAAGTCACTGATTCCAGAAATGATTGCTCATTACGAACCGATTCTGGGCGTGCAGGTGGCAGCTTGGGGCGTAAAACGCATGAAGACGCGCTGGGGTACCTGTAATATTCGTGCCCGGCGCATCTGGCTGGCATTGGCACTCGCCCGTTATCCGCAAATCTGTCTGGAATATGTGGTGGTGCATGAAATGGCGCACTTGCTGGAGCGCCTCCATAATGAACGCTTCAAGCGCATCCTGGACGGAGCCATGCCGGGCTGGCGGGAAGTAAAAAATCAACTGCGTGCTGGCTATTTGCGCTAGAATAGAAAGATGCCGGAAGCTGACGGTGAAATACTGGCTATGTGCAGAGCGTTCTTTGTGCTTTGATCGGTACGGCTGCCTGAAAGAGGAGAGATAAAATGCAAAACAGACGATCACAATCTTTATTGATGTTTTCTTTAGCCTTGGGGTTTGCCTGGTCCTTGGGAATCAATATGGCTCAGGCGGCCACGGCCCCTGTTGCAGCTGTGGCCCCTCACTATCACACCCTGACGGGGAACCCGAGTGGGACCTATCAGATTGATTCAGCGCATTCGGCAGCCTATTTTACCATTGGTCATGTTGGTATCGGCCCTTTTAGCGGGCGTTTTAACCAGATTTCCGGAACCTACACGGTCAACACCCGGGATCCGGCCAAAGATACGGCTAAAATCACCATTCCAGCGGCCAGCATATTTACGAATTTTGCTGCGCGGGACAAATACCTGCGCAGCCCGACATTTTTTGATGTCAAAAAGTATCCCGATGTGACCTTTGTCAGCAGCCACTATCAGCCTACCGGCAAGCATACTGGTGACCTATACGGGAAGCTGACCTTGCATGGTGTAACCCGTCCGGTCATGTTCCGGGTCAGGGAAACCGGTGCCGGTGAAGTGGCTTATCTGCCCAAACCCTGGGGCGGCTATCTGTCCGGTTTTGTGGCGGTAACGACCATTGAGCGCAGTGATTACGGCATGAAAGCCTATTTGCCCGAGGGGCTTTCCAATAAGGTGCAGATCCGGGTGGAAATCGAAGGCAAAAAAATCGCCTGATTTTTTGATCTGAACACATCCGGTCGGGGACAAGTAGCTGTCGGCGTTGTCCCTGAATGGTGCTTTTTAGTTGAAAAACATAGATACCTAAGTATAAGCTATCTATGTTTTCATCTATTGCGGATTGACGGATGCCACTTGACCAAATGCAACAGGACTTTGCCCTGGCGCTGCATGATACTGCCCGGGCCTGGCGGCATGCCTTGGATCGGCGTCTGAAAGGACTGGGCCTCAGTCAGGCGAGCTGGATGAGTATTGCCTATCTGGCCAAGGCCAGTGAACCATTGACCCAGACAGAACTGGCGCATTGTCTCTCGGTTGAGCAGCCGACCGTGGTCGCCATGCTCGATCGTTTGCAACGGGCAGGTCTGATTCGCCGGGAAGTGGATTCCCATGATCGCCGCATGCGCCGGATTCGGCTTACCAACGAGGGGGCCGAGGTGTACACAGAAGTGCAGCGGGTGGCACAGGCGTTCCGTCGAGAAAAACTGCAGGACATGGACGCGGAAATGCTGCGTCAGATGACGAGGCTGCTTCTGGACCTGCAGCAGCGCCTGGAAGAGCCCGGCGCATGAGCCTGGCAACGGACGCAATTGCATCGAATCGTGGTCTGAATCGCGGCCTCGTTACCCTGTCCATCATGCTGGCTACCATCATGCAGACCCTGGACAGCACGATAGCCAACGTAGCTTTGCCCCATATGCAAGGTAGTTTGTCGGTTTCCCTCAATCAAATTGGCTGGGTGCTGACGTCTTATATTGTGGCGACAGCCATCGCCACCCCGCTGACCGGTTGGCTGGTGGATCGCTTCGGCAAGCGCAATATTTTTTTGGCCTCGGTGGCGGGTTTTACCCTGGCTTCCATGTGGTGCGGCATCTCCACCTCTCTTTTCGAGATTGTCTTCGCCCGCGTCTTTCAGGGGGCATTTGGTGCCGCTCTAGTGCCCCTCTCCCAAACCACCTTGCTGGACATCAATCCCCGGGAAAAACAAGGCTCAGCCATGGCCCTGTGGGGGATGGGGGTGATGGTCGGACCCATTGTCGGCCCGACCTTGGGGGGCTGGCTCACCGATAGTCTGGGCTGGCGCTGGGTATTTTTTATCAATGTGCCGGTGGGGATAATGGCGCTCTGGGGCATTTGGAACTCCTTCCCCAAAGATGCGCCGGGGCATGGGATGCGCTTCGACATGGCTGGCTTTGTCAGTCTGAGCATTGCCATTGGTGCTTTGCAATTACTGCTGGACCGGGGGCAGCAACTCAACTGGTTCAGTTCGGTAGAAATCTGGGTAGAAGCCTATCTGGCCGGTTTCGGAGCTCTCTATTTCCTCTGGCATACCTGGCGGACACCGCCGGAACAGTCTTTTTTTGATTATCGGCTGATTCTGAACCGCAATTATGTGACCGGGCTATTGTTTATTTTCATTGTCGGCGTGGTGCTCTTCGCCTCCCGTGCCTTGATTCCCACCATGCTTCAGGACCTCATGGGCTATACCGCCGAAGTGGCAGGCTGGGTGACGGCCCCCAGTGGTTTGGGGACGATGCTGGCCATGCTCATTGTCGGGCGTTTGGTGGGCAAGGTGGACTTGCGGCTCCTGCTGGCCATCGGTTTTGGCATCACTGCTTTCTCTCTTTGGCAAATGCAGGGTTACAGTCTGGTGATCAGTCAGGCGGACATCATCTGGCCCGGTGTCTGGCAGGGGCTAGGGATTGGTCTGGTATTCGTGCCCTTGAGTACCGCCACCTTTGCCACCCTTGACCCGCACAAGCGCGCCAACGGTACCGCCATTTACAGTCTGGTCCGCAATGTGGGCAGCAGTCTGGGCATTTCCCTGGTGGAGACCCTGCTGACCCGCAACACCCAGATTGCCCACGCTTCGCTGGCGGCGCATATGGACGGGCGTAATCCCGGTTTCCAGAATCCCGCCGTGGCAGAAATGTACAATCCACACAGTAGTCTGGGTCAGGCGCTGTTGAATACGGAAATTACCCGACAGGCGAGTATGATTGCCTATATCGACAATTTCTGGTTGATGTTGGTGATGACTCTGGCTATTTTCCCCTTGTTGTTGATCATTCGCAGTCCGAAGCGGGAAGCGACTGCTGCGCCGACAGAGCCGGTCATGGATTGACCAGGCGTTGAGGAGAATCCCTATGTACCGGAAAATCATGGTGGCTTACGACGGGAGCGCCTCCAGTGAGCTGGCGTTGCAGCAGGGTGCCGATCTGGCGGCTTTGATGCAAGCAGAACTGCATTTGTTTGGGGCCATTGTCAGCACCGGGGGCATGGCCATTGGTTAGGCTGCGCAGATTTTACGACTATGCCTTGAAACAAGATGGGAAGGACATTACGCTGGTATTTGCATGGTCACACAATGCAGGCTGCCGTGTTGCCGGGCCAGTTCCAGGCAGGGAACGGGGACAATCTGGCGATCGGGAAAAGCGGACTGCAGGCGCTGAATGGCGACCTGATCGGCGGGATCGTCATACACCGGTATCAGTACCGCCCCGTTGATGATGAGAAAATTCGCGTAGGTCAGGGGTAAGCGATTATCGTCTTCATCCCATTGTGCCTGAGCCCAGGGCAGGGGAATCAGGTGGTAGGGCTGGCCATCGGCGGTGCACAGGGCGCTCAATTCGGCAGCCATCTGCTGCAGGGCGGTAAAATGATGGTCATTGGGGTCATCGCAGCTCTGATAAGCGATGGTCCGGGGATTACAAAAACGCGCCAGGGTATCAATGTGCGCGTCGGTATCATCGCCTTCCAGATGGCCACTGTGCAGCCAAAGCACGCGCTCCATGCCGAGCTGCTGGCACAGCACCTTTTCAATTTCAGCTGTGGACCATTGGGGATTGCGATTGGCCGAGAGCAGGCAGGCGCTGGTTGTCAGCAGAGTGCCTTGACCATCACTTTCAATGCTGCCGCCTTCCAGCACCATCCCGGAAATTTCCAGAGGACAGTTCCCGAATGCCTGCTGGGCGTGGAGGTGGCGGGTAATCTGGTTGTCCAGATCGGCGCGAAACTTGAGTCCCCAGGCATTGAAGGCGAAATCCATCAATTTACGTTGCCCTGCTGCATTTTTGAGGGTAATGGGGCCATGATCCCGGGCCCAGGAATCATTGCTGGGGACCAGATGCAGATGACAATGGGCCATGTTAGCCCGGACATCCTGCAGGCGTCTTTCACAGTCCTGTAGGCTATTCCGGTCATGACAGGCTATTACGAGATGCTCACGCAGACTGATTTCCCGGGCGATCTGAACAAAAACCGGGAGCACTTGCTCCAGGCGCGGCGCCCAGTCACTTTCGGGGTGGGGCCAGGTCAGTTGCACGCCCCACTGGGGGGCCCATTCGGCGGGGAGGGTGAAGCTTGCCTGCATAACGGATTCCTTCCTGAAGCGATGTACACATCATAGGCAATTCACGGGTTTTCGTCAGCCATCCCGACAGGGTAAACTCCGCCCATGGCGCAACATAGCGAACGACTGGATCATTTGCTCTCCCGGCTGGGTTACTGCAGTCGTTCGGAGGTGCGTGACCTATTGCGCGAAGGTCGGGTATTGGCGGACGGGTTGCCGCTGCGCAAGGCTTCGCTCAAGGTGGACCCCGCCAGCTTGCAGGTGGATGATGAGGCCCTGGATCATCCCTATCCCCTTTATGTGCTTTATCACAAACCACTCGGCAAGGTCTGCGCCCATGATGATCCCCGTGCCATCTACCAGGATTTCCCGCCGCGCTGGCGGTATCGTCGTCCCAGCTTCAGCAGTGTCGGGCGTCTGGATCGCGAAACCAGCGGGCTGCTGCTGCTGACCGACGATGGTGACTGGCTGCATCGCTGGACCAGTCCCCGTTATGCCATCCCGCGCCGTTATCGGGTGTTGTTGCAAAATCCTCTGCGTGGCGATGAAGTGGCTATCCTCGCTTCGGGTAGCCTCCTGCTGGAGGGAGAAAGCAGCCCCTGCAAGGCCGCCGAGATGACCCCGCTCAGTCCGGTGGAGCTGCAATTGACCCTTTATGAGGGCCGCTATCATGAGGTGCGGCGGATGTTTGCGGCGCTGGATAATCTGGTACTGAGTTTGCATCGCGAGGCTTTTGGACCCTTCACTCTGGGCGATCTGGCTCCCGGACAGTGGCGGGAACTGACGGAAATTGAATGGCGAGGGGAGGGTTGAACATGGTCTGGAAACCCCATGTGACGGTGGCGGCTGTGGTTGAAGATGCGGGACGGTTTTTGCTGGTGGAGGAAATGGTAGAAGGTCGGCGCTGCTTCAATCAGCCCGCCGGCCATTGGGATCCGGGTGAAAGTCTGCTGGATGCGGTCATCCGGGAAACCCTGGAAGAAACCGCTTACGCCTTTGAGCCTGAATATCTCACGGGGATTTATCACTGGGAACACCCCGGCAAGGATCTGACCTATTTGCGTTTTGCTTTTGGCGGAAAGCTGGGCCCTCAGCGCCAGGATTATGCACTGGACACGGGTATTATCGGCCCGGTGTGGATGCTTCCTGCGGAAGTGGACGCAGCGCACGAACAACTGCGTAATGTTATGGTCCGGCGTTGTATTACCGATTACCTGGCCGGTAAACGCTATCCTCTGGAAATTTTACACAGTCTGACAGACTGACGTGCGCTCTGCCGCGTGCTATATTGTGCAAAAGGCATCGGTAGAGACGATGAATATGATAGACGCAGACGGCTATCGCCCTAATGTGGGCATGATTATTTGTAACGAGCACAATCAGGTGTTGTGGGCCAAACGCCGGGGAGAGAACGCCTGGCAGTTTCCCCAGGGTGGCATCGATCGTGCCGAAACGCCGGAACAGGCCATGTTTCGCGAACTGGAAGAAGAAGTGGGTACGGCCAATGTCTGTATCATCGGCCGTACCCAGGGTTGGTTGCGTTATGAAGTGCCCTGTTCCCGGCATCGGGCGCAGCGGCGCCGCTATCGCGGTCAGAAACAGATCTGGTTCCTGCTGCGCTTTGAAGGGGATGAGGCCGAGATCAATACCTTGACCACCCAGCATCCGGAGTTTGAAACCTGGCGCTGGGTGGATTACTGGATGCCGGCCCGGGAAATCATCGCTTTCAAACGCCGGGTTTACTGGCAGGCGTTGCAGGAGTTGGCGCCCCTGATCAATGTCGGACCGCCTCCGGCAGATGCTGCGGAGGCGAGGCGGAGCGTTTAGGAAAAAAGTTTTCCCTTCAGCATGTTGAGACCATCACTCAGCAGATTGCCATCGGCGGGCACTTCGCCGTTGGGCGTCAGCTGGTTGACCAGTTCGGGCAAAGCCTGGGACAAGCCGCTCGCAACCGTATTGGGGTCAATGCCTATTTTACCGGCGATTTGTTGCACGGTATCACTGCCCAGCAGCTGCTGGATCTGATCGGCGGTAATGGGTTGATTGGCGCCGTTACTGATCCATGATTGCACCACATCGCCCAGTCCCTGGCTCTGCAGTTGCTGTACCAGGCCGGACAGGCCGCCCGGCTGATTTTGTACAAAGTTGACGGCTTCGCCCAGCAGGGAACTCTGGGTACTGTCAGATCCACCGCCGAGTGCGGACATGGCTGAATCAAGCAAACTCATGATCATTCTCCTTGAACGTGGTTATAAAACGGGAATTGTCCCACCCGATTATCGCCAGTTCAGCGAGGGCTTTTCAAGGAAAATAATCTATCATTTCAAATTGTTGCATAATATTTTTTGCTGTAAGGTGTATGGATTTTCTGAGCTGTTGAACTGGATAATCAATTTCTCGGATAGTCTCTATGAAGACGGTAACCAAACCGCTTCCTGTTCGAGCGCAAGACCAGATTGACGCATTTGTTCGGTTAACGCGCCTAAGTAATCCGGCAACAGCGAAATGGCACTGGTGAATTCCCGAAAGGTATCCTGCCATAGCTGCGGGCTGCCGTAGCGCGCCAATTTGATTTGCCAGTCGGGCATCAGCCAGTATTCGCAGGCGTCGCCAAGCCGGGTGTAAAGTCGCGCAAAATTCGCGAGACCCACACCGTCATAGTCCGGGAAAAGCACGATGCGACTGGCACGCGGGCGCTGGGTCAACCAGGCGAGAAGCCGGCCATCCAGCTGCCCGCCGTAATACAAGAGGGTGGCCCGGGTTTCAGTCGGCAGCCAATCGCTGCGGTCAAAAAGCGCCTGATTTTCCACCAGCCAGAGCGGCTGCTGGCTTTGCCAGGTGTCGGCGGATTCAATGCACAGGCTGCTTGCCCCGAACTTGCGCGTGAGCTGACTGAGTGGCAGCTCGCTCCCGTATTCGCCCTGCCGCCACAGCACTTGTTCACCGACTGCCTTAAGCAGCGGGTAGTGGCAGTCGTGCTGGTGACTGCGCGCCTTGCTGTCTCGGGCGTGGGCAATATGCTGAGCCCGCAGCGGGAGATGCTCCGCCATGTTCACAATTTCGGTCTGAGGAGAGAGGGCGGCCAGATGTGTTGCGAATAACTGTGTGTCGCTGACGCGATATATATCCCCGCGCCCCTGACGCTGGCAAGTCACCGCCCCGGTTTGCCGGGCAAAGCGGTCCAGGGCACTGCGCTGGGCGACGGTGAACTGGCTGGCTGGTATGGCTTTCTGAGTATGCAATTTGAGCAATGCCACGCGTAAGGTGCGATCCATGATCAGGTTTCCACTGGCTCGATGATCTGCCAGCTGAAGCGGCTGATCTGATTGCTGCCATGGCGGTGATGTATGGGGACACAATAACGCACGGTGGTCAGGGGTGCAGGAGAAGCAAAAATCAGGGAAAAGCCGAATTCCGCTGCGGTATTGATCAGGCTGAGCTGATTGCGCGCATCCAGTGCCAGTGCTTCGTCCAGGTAGCAGATGCCCTGGATGGGGCGGCGCTGGTCTTGCATCAGATGCAGCATTGCCAGACCGGTCACCAGCTTGGCCATCAGCACGGTGCCATTGGAGGCGGCACTGTCGAGATCATCGAAGGCATCGGGCTCACGACCTGCCTTCCCGACCCAGAAACGCAGGCGGAACAGGTCGGCGACCCGTAGACCGTGGCGTGCGTTACCTTCCTCTATCAGAATGGTTTTGGCGCGATTGAGCTGATCATCGTCGAGTACGCTCTGCTGGTTGAATAACTCGAAAGTCTCGCCGCTGCCCACCGTGGCTGCGGTGTTGATGAGTAACTCGATGGCTTCGACCAGGGTACTTTCGTCCTCGGCTTCGATCTTGAATACCTCCAGATCGGAAAGCTGGCGGCCGCTGATCTTGCGGTTGAATTCGCGCATCCGGCGTTTGAAGGCCAACAGGCCGTCGCGCAGCTCTCGTAAGCTGGCCGCCACATTCACCACCGCCGAGCGGACCCTTTTTTCCAGGGCTTCGGCTTCCTGCGGCAGGTGATGGGCAAATTCAAGCAGACGAGTGATTTCGCTTTCCGGTTCGCCGATAAACTGATACTTGGTTAATCCACTGATATGAATTTCCGCCAGCCGTTGCTGAATTTGCTCATCCAGGTCCAGCAACTCGCGGCAGTCGGCCAAATAGGTTGGCAAGTGTTCGGACAGTTGTTCTGCTGCGAACCCGGGTTGGGCCAGCCAGGGATAGTGGGGCAGGTCGGCCAGCCAGGTGAAAGGAGCCTGATGATCGATCCTTTGGTTACGGCGTTGCTCGATCTGCCGATGTTGCTGCTGCAAGGTAGCCAAGTCCTGCTGCCGCTGTTGACGGAGCTGGTCCAGGGTCCGGTTTCGCTCTGCCGCCTGTGTCAGGTGGGCAGCCAGTTCGGTGAGTTGCTGTGCCAATCTTTCCAGCCGACTCTGGCGCTCGCCTTGGCTTTGCTGCAAGTCCTGCATTTGTGTGTAATCCCGCAACTCCGCATCCAGTTGCGCCAGTTGCTGCTCAAGCACCTGGCGTTGCTGTTGGACGCTTTCCAGCGCTTGAGCGGTAGCCAGCTGCTCGCGGAGCTGAGCCTGCTGTTGCTGCAATTCCTGCTGCAGTTCGCCAAGTTCCGTCAGGCTGCGTTGTTGATACTGTATCGGCAGGGTTCCCAGCCGCAGCTGTAGGCCGGGTAGGTTGAACTGCCCTGACTTGGCATGAGGCAAGGCTGCAAGCAATGCTTCGCCATCAATCTGGAAATCCTCTGCGCTTAAGGTAAGGACTGGTTTGGCCAGCACCTTGTTCAGCGCGTCGAGTTGCTCTGCTGCCAGCACAGTGGCGAGTTGCTGATAAAGGTTCTGTCCTTGGGTGCGTATCTCCTGTGCCAGTTGTGCCAGTTCCTGTTCGCACCGCGCCAGCTCGCGCTCGATGCTGGCAGACGACCGACTTTGCGCCTGGCGAATGCGAACCACGAGGGCATCACGTTGCTCCTGTACTTCGCTGCGGCGTTCTTCCAGCACGGAGCGGTCGGTAACCAGAGAAAAATACTGCTGCAACGCACGCAACGCTTCGCATTGCTGACGAAGTTGTCTTTGTTCCTGCTCGCATTGGGTCTGCTCGCGTGCCGACTGAATGTCCTGTTCACGCAAACGTTGCAGCTCGACGTCACACTGTGCCAGTTCCTGCTGTAATTCTTGTTGGCGAGCCTCGTAATGCTGTTGCCACTGACCCAGCGACGCATCGATCAAGGGGCGCCAACACAACAGCTTGCCGCGTAACACGAGCCGCGCCTCCTGCTTCTGCTCAAGCCCGGCAAGCGTATCTTGCAGACGAACAGCCGCGAGATACTGGCTGCGTTCGGCATTGAGATCCGCAAAAGCCTTGTCCCATTCTGCCTTGAAGTCGATGCCGGCATCAGGCAGGTCGCGCTGGAAAATCTGCAGCAAATAGTCCTTTACTTCATTGGAGCGCAATTTATCCAAACGCAATGTGCGCGTGAGGACGCGCTGAAAAACAGTGGCATCACTGACATGCTCCAGGCGAAATACGCAGAAGTCCTGTTGGCTGGCGAACTTGCGACTGCGTCCTCCGTATACCATGTCTGCAAATTCACTGCTGTTGTAGTTGAATACCCGGCGCCCGTGGGTAGCCAAGTGGCTGGCCAATTGCGGCTGCGCCACCAGCGTGCCATCCGGCTGACAGAATTCCTCGACTTGGAGCGGGCCGGCGTAGGCGAAATATTCGTACTCGTAGCTCACTCCTTTGCCTACGCAGCCCAACACCACAGTCCCAGACTCCGGCAGCGATAATTCCAGCAGTACATAGGCACTATTATTGGGAAAATAAAAGCGTCGGCTCTTGTCCACATCGTGGGCACCAAAATCCATACGACGGCGGTCGATAATCAGCAAGAACTGCAGCGCATTGATCAGGCTGGTTTTGCCGGTATTGTTGGGTGCCACCAGAGAAACTGCACCATCGAGTGGCAACTCGGCGCGAGAGAAGCCGGCGCTGCCCAGTAAAACAAGACGTTGGAAGCCATATTGCATCAACTGTCCTCCTCGTCATCCGGTATATCCAGATCCCCATCGGCCATGCTACCTCCCTCGTCACTGTCGTCCTTGGCAGCCAGTGCCAGGTCCTCGAAGTGATCGAGATAGCGGTACACGGCCGGCAGCAGTCGCCAGCCAGCTGGTTCGGCCACGGCAAAGCCCAGGGTACAGGCACGGCCCAGGAGCTCCGTCAGTGTGTCTGGGTTAAAGCCTTCAGTCTCCAGCAAGTCTTGTTGTTGCTTGTAAACCTCAATCAGCCAGTCATTGTCGATCAGCCAATCGGTAAAACTCTGCAGGGCTTTACCAGTATTGGCCTGGGCATCGAAAATCACCATGAACAACAAAGCCAAGTGGCGGCTGGTTTTGCCAATATTGCTGCTGGCATCGCCACTATGAAACCAGGCAAAGCCCCTGGCATCCAGACGCAGGTCAAATCCCAAGGCGGCAAAGAGGCTGATGTAGCTGTCTTCCTGCTTTTCCAGTTCCGCCCAAAGTGCCGGTTCGGCCACCCGGTTCAGGTGCTTGCCGGACAGAAACAACCGCAACAGCTCGGCCAAAGCGGGCATCTGAGACAGAGTGGCGGCCAAGGGCGATGGTGTCGTCATTGCGGGATGCTCACTCGGTGAGGATGGTGCAGGACACGGATCGTCCTCAGCGTTGTTGTTTGGGTTTGGTCCGCCGCTGCCATATTCCAGCTCGATTCGTGCTGCAGGTCATGGAAAAGACGTAGCAAGGTGGCATCCTGCAGGTAGGCATAATGTGTATTCAGCCACTCCAACAGGTTCTCTATCGGTAGGCTGCGGTTCAGATGTACACGGATACCGGCTTCGTCAACATGCTCCAGTAATTGCTCGTTCCCGGTGGGTTCGTCCTGCGGAAAAGCCACGGTCTGTGCTTGGTAGTGACTGGCGGCAGCCATGACCGCGCGCACTTCGTCGCCCAGTTGCAGCTTGAAACCGCGCTCATTACGCCAGACGGGTAGTGCCGTGTTTTCACACTGGCGCGTTAGCGCATGACGCAAACCGCGTTTGCGGACCTGCCCCAGCAGCAGGCTGACTGCACTGCTCAGCGCGTTGTGTTGACGGAGTTCTTCGCGCAAGGGCAACAAGGTGTCGGCACACTGTTGTGCGACCAGACGGCCAAAGCGGCGTAACTCCTTGGCCTGATAGGCCACCTGACGTAATTGCAGGCGATGGGAATAGAGTGCGCCTTGTGCCGACAACCGTTCCAGGCCCATATCGAGGCCATGCTCGGCGTCTTCCAGGTAACGATAAAAGGTGCCCTGCGAACCGCTGTCCATCATCTGGTTCATCGGCTCTACATAATAGTCGTAGGCTTCGAGCACCTGTCGGTAGCGCTGGGTAATCGGCATGCTGCTGTCGGCGCTTTTGGCGTTTTCCGCCAGATCAAACAGGGCATGTCGATCCTGGTCAAGTTGCAGATTGATTTGACGAAAGAGTTCTGCCAGTTGGTTGGCGGCTGCGCGTACACGATCCATGTCTGCTCTCGCCATCCCATCGTTGAGCGCCTCGGTGGCCTCACGAATGGCGGCTATGCGTGCTTGCAGCACAGCTGTCAGACCCAGCTCATGCTCGCGGGTGATACTGCGCACAAATTCCAGCACATAGGCGTTGAGTTGCAGATCACTGCTGCGCGGTAAGCTGTGCAGGATGTCAGCATTGACTAACGTTCGCAGGACCGCTCCCTGCGCCTCCGCATCCAGCTGTGCAGATGCCTTGGCAATACTATTCAACACTTGATCGCTGGTGAGCACGGCAAAGTCCCGCGACAAACGCGCCAGTATTTCCACGGTGTCCCAGTGGGTGTAAAGCGCATAAACCAGCGAGCGGGGATTAGCCATTTCCGCTCAACGCTTAAACATTAAACAGGAAATTCAGCACGTCCCCGTCATGCACTACATATTCCTTGCCTTCGGCACGCATTTTGCCGGCTTCCTTGGCGCCCTGCTCCCCCCGGTACTGGATGAAGTCGGCATAGGCGATGGTTTGGGCGCGGATAAAACCCCTTTCGAAATCGCTGTGAATCACACCAGCTGCCTGGGGGGCCGTGGCGCCCACCGGAATGGTCCAGGCCCGTACTTCCTTGACGCCGGCCGTAAAATAGGTCTGCAGGCCGAGGAGACCATAGGCTGCGCGGATGATGCGATTGAGCCCCGGTTCTTCCAGACCTAGATCCTGGAGAAAAGCATTTTGCTCGTCGGGCTCCAGTTCCGCCAGTTCGGATTCAATGGCTGCACAGACCGGGACCACGCTGGCATGGCGTTCAGCCGCCCAGGCTTCCAGAAGGGGACGCCAGGGGCCATCTTGAATTTCGTCTTCCGCCACATTGGCAATGACCATCATGGGTTTCATGGTGAGCAGAAACAGCCCGCGTAAGTGGGCTTTTTCCTCGGTGTTCAGGTCGAGGCTCGCGGCCGGCTTGCCGCTGTTGAGATGGGGCAGCAGGCGGGCCATGGCCGCAGCTTCGGCCACCGCCTCCTTGTTCCCGCCCTTGGCCTGACGGGTCACCCGCGCCTGGCCTTTTTCGACGGTGCTGATGTCGGCCAGAATCAGTTCGGTCAGCACCGTATCCAGATCGGCCACAGGATCTATCTGACCACTCACATGGACCACATTGGGATCGTCAAAACAGCGGGTGACCAGGGCTATGGCATCGGTTTCACGAATGTGGGCGAGAAACTGGTTGCCCAGCCCTTCACCCTGGGCAGCGCCGGCTACCAGTCCGGCAATATCCACAAACTCCATGGTGGCCGGCACCACATTCTGGGGCTTGACGATTGCGGTCAGGGCCTGCAGGCGAGGGTCCGGTACGGATACCAGGCCGACATTGGGCTCTATAGTACAAAAAGGATAATTTTCCGCCGCGATACCGGCTTTGGTGATCGCATTGAAGAGAGTGGATTTACCCACGTTGGGAAGACCGACGATGCCACAAGCCAAAGCCATATCATACTCCTAATTGCTGTGCAGGGTTTTTTGCGCCGCATCGCTGCGCCCCTGGAGAAAGTCCGGGAGAACGGCGAGGCTGCGGTCAATGGCGGCATCTATCGACCCTTGATCCGCTGCCTGCGGGTTGCCGAGGACATAATGGATGACTGCATCCTTGTGCCCGGGATGGCCGATACCGATGCGCAGGCGCCAGTACTCCCGGGTTCCCAGGGCCCGATCCAGATCACGCAAGCCATTGTGACCACCATGCCCGCC
>NZ_JABBOU010000090.1 GCF_018853465.1 Acidithiobacillus montserratensis | reverse complement strand
CTGCTGGTTGGCGCGCTGATGATTGGCGAAGGTATCGGCTCAACGGGCCTGGGTCCACTGCAACATTTCATTTCTCTGAATCAGATTTATACCTTTTCCGCCCTCTGGGCGATACCCCTGCTTTGGCTGGCTTGGCGAAATAGTCGGCATAAACAGTCAGCTTCATAGTCATGCGCCAAAATCCAGAAAAAATTGTCATCATAGGCGCTGGATTTGGCGGCCTCCAGGTCGCGAAAGATCTCGCCCAATCCGGGCACCAGATCATTATTATCGATTGCCATAACTATCATTTATTTCAGCCCCTCCTTTACCAGGTTGCTGCCGGCGATTTGGAAAGTAATGCCATTGCAACTCCGCTGAGACCCTTATTGAGATCATCCAATATTCACTTTCACTGGGGCTGCGTTAAAACAATTGATTGGAATGAAAAAAAATTATATTGCGCTGACCACACTGAAATTCATTGGGACAAGCTCATCCTTTCCTTTGGAACAGTCACCAATTTTTTTGGAAACAAAGAAATATCAGAAAACGCTCTTCACTTAAAAACCATAGCGGCTGCAGAGCAAGTTCAGAGCAAGATTATTGCCGCTTTGGAAAAAGCCAGCGCAAGCACTTCAGAAGTAGAACAACAAGCTCTGTTACATTTTGTCATAGCAGGCGGTGGTCCAACGGGTGTAGAGTTCTGTGGCGCTTTACTTGAATTATTACGCATCATTATTCCTCGAGACTATCCAGAACTTCCCCATGACATATCCCAGGTTACTTTGATTCAGGGCGGGGATGCGCTACTACCGGGATTTGCTGAAAAGCTACAAAAAAAGGCTTACGCCAAATTACAACATCTTGGTGCCCATATTATATTGGGAAAACATGTTGATGGATTTGATGGGCAAACAGTACGCATTGGAGAGCAACAAATATCAGCTTCAACCCTGATATGGACAGCCGGAGTCACAGCGCATCCTCTTATCCACCAAATACCCGGTAAAAAAATGCCTCATGGGAGAATTCCCGTAGATGGACATTGTCGATTGATAGATCATGCTCATGTCTACGCGATAGGTGATCTTGCCTACGGAGAAAATCACGGTACGGTTTGGCCACAGGTAGCGCCTTTTGCCGTTCAAAGTGCGAAGCATGTAGCGAAGCATATCCTGAGTGGAGGAAAAAGTGCAGATCTTCCTGAATTTACCTATAAAAATCAGGGGAGTATGGCTGTACTCAAAGCGTTTGATGGCGTTTGCGAAATACCCCGCTATCATCTCCAGATAGCCGGACTAACGGCTTGGTTACTTTGGCTTTTTATACATCTGTACGGGATTATCGGGGGCCGCAATAAGATACTGGCGCTCATGGACTGGGGAGTGGACTATATTCGTCACAGCGCGGCGATCACTTTGATCAGAGAAGACAAAAGTCCCTATTGAACATCCGCTGTTGCCCAACAAAAACCCCTTTAATGCATCTGTTGAAACATCAAAGGGGTTGAATGGATCATACCGGTCAAAAATTTAGAACACTAATTTTTTACGCCATTGGCCCTGTTCCATCATCGGCCCGAAAAGCATGTAGTAAGGGCCTTTATCCAGATGGGCTAAAACCCCTTCATTGTGGATCTGCCGTAGCTCATAGTCCAGCATGGCATGGGCTATACCCATATGGGCATGTTCGGGCGATTCCCATTCCATATGCACCAGGTACTGAGTGGGTTTTTGTCCGGGAATGAGTGGCTTGTCCGGCACCTGACTGCCATAATTCGTATTGTACTCAGGTGGATTGGCGCCAAGCGTGGCTTTCAGCATACCTTTAGGATCGAACTGGAAAGACCCAATCGCAGAAACACCAAATTGTTTCATGATCATCCAACCGATCATACCTGGCACATTTTCTTTCATCCAGGAGAGTGTCTCAATTGCACCCTTTTCAAAATCTTTCTCATGGCCATCCATCACCCAATGATCGCCAATGGCAATACTGCGTTTTGCCGACAAGGCCACTTTAGGCACTGGTTTTTGCTCTGCAAAAGATTGTCCTAAAGCTGCAGGGATATCGGTCATACCCATGATCAGAGGAAGATCAGAACGAACCACTTCGTAATAAGGTTCCCAAGGACCTTCTATGACCATATCCAGACAGCTTCCGCACAACTCAAAAATTTCCTTGAAATTTTCGTGATGCATTTCTTCGTGGGATTTTACATCTTTCCAGACGGTATATTGAAACATGGATATAGGATTCAAGGTTTCATGCATATCCACCGCACCACCGCCATAGCGTCCAGCCATGGGATGAATGCCTGTCTGAAGTAATTGCTCAAAACCTAAAAAACCTGGATGGGATGCAGTAGTAATACATACCTTTGGCCCCACTTTCATCATAGTTGCATAACTTTCCGGGCGATTGGCTACTTTTGACTGATTGATGGCGATAATAGGATTTGTACTCATATATTAACCTCCAGTAGTTACTCATGGATATATTTTGACCAGCAAAATATATATTGGTTCATACCAGATCAAGATAAAGCATTCCCGATGCTCTTCATGGTTTTTTTCGCATTATAGGATACTGCATTAGAAGATGCTTGTTCCGCATTTTTGCACGATTCCAGCTTATCGCGCCCAGCACTGTTTTTACACCAAGAGATCTCCTGGGTCATTTTTTTCTGATGATGGAGGTACCAGGAAATATCATGACCGCCATGTGGCCCCTGCGAAACACCAGAACATCCTGCAAGCGCCAAGCCAAGCAACGGTATGGTTATAGGCATTATTTTGCCAATTTTCATAGATTTCTCCCTAAATTAATCACGAATTGACAGACTAACTAGTATTAACCAGCGCCATGAATCTGTCAAAAAAAAGGAGAAATTGATCACTGTCGCCGAATTAAAGCGTAAATAAAACTAGCTCATACTTTTTTTGCCATTGATTTACAAACAGAAAGACAATTTTAATGAAATAAAATTGTCATTCGAAAATTATGCTGTCGCCATAAAGAGACAGGCAATATAAGTATTTTATTGCATAAAATCGGATGTGGAACAGCAATATTAATCACGGCCCCTATTTTTTTGAAAACCTGTTTTCCAAGGTCTTAAGGGTGTTTTTATGCGTGAGCAGCACCACGTCATCGCCAGGTTGTATCGTCATGTCTCCACTCAGCGTACGGGGTGTGTCTCGATCGTCGTATATCACAATTGGTTTGGTATCTTTTGGCAGAGCGAGATCATCCAGCGTTTGCGGTTGGGCATCTGATGGTACCCGAAATGAAAACAAACGGAGATCTGCACGAATATAATCCGAAAGATGGCGCTCTCGTTCACCATCTATAATATTGATCATATTTCTTCTGACCGCACGCAAAGGAATAATGATTTCATCCAGACCCAACTCCTGGCAGATAGGCTCGTAGGATTCTTCCTTAATCAGCACGACAACCCGACTAAAGCCCAGGGCTTTAGCCGTCAGAGCAGCAATCATATTGCTCTCATCACTATTTGTTGTCGCAAAAAAGAAATCACAGGCGCTTGGGTTAGCTTCTTTCAAAATTGCTGGAAGGCTGGCATCCCCTTGAATAAATGCAGCATCCAGCTGATCATTAAGGCTATCGATGAGCGCAGCGTCATTTTCAATGATGATAATGTCATGCCTGGTCTGTTCATTCAGTTGCTGCACGGTTCTGATCACCAGGTTGGAAGCTCCAGCAAAAACCACACGCATTTCTTACTCCTTATTCATTATCGTAAACGCCGACCGAACCAAGTACGGGGGGCAAGTAACACCAAAAGAGCCACAAATTCCAGGCGACCGAAAAGCATATCTGCGCAAAGTACCAATTTCAAAGCCACAGGGGTGCTTACATTGAGAACACCCACTGATAGCCCCGCCGTACTCATGGCCGAAACCACGTTAAACAGCCCCGGTAACGCGGGATAACCCGAAACCAGAAAAGCGAGCCAACTCAAGGTCATGACCATCAAAGTCAACATCACTATAGCCAAGGTATTTAATAACACCGAAGCCGGCACCGTACGCCCTTCCATGCGCAATGGGTTTACTACATGCGCCGACATTCTGGTAGACCGGATCATGTACGCCACAATTTTGAGTGATAACCAGGCTCTTACCAGCTTGATTCCTCCCGCCGTAGAGCCCACAGAACCGCCAACAAACATCAACATAATCAAGATGACCAGGGCAAAGCTAGAAACCATATTCAGATCAAGGGGGGAAAATCCGGCGGTGGTTTGCGCCGAAGTAGCCAAAAGAAATGCTTTGAAAAAGGCATTTCCAATCGGTATTCCGGAAAAATACAAGCTCAAGCCTAGCACCATCGTACCGATGAAAATAAATAACAGTAACAAGCGAAATTCTACGTCTCGAAAAAAATCCCGCCAGCGATTTCGAGACAGAAGCAAATAAGAGCCGATGGTCATCGCACCGCTCATACTGGCCAAAGCGATAATCAGTTGCACTGTACCAGAATAATCATTGATACCAATACGAGCTGGAGCACACCAACCGGTAGCTACTGCCGCCATGGCAAATATGGCACTTTGCACGGCTGATTGACCTGCCATCAGCAAAGCAAAAAAAGTGAGCAATGTGAGGATAAGATAAACTATCAGCACATTACGCACATAGTCAGTAAGTTGTACTTGCTGTTGCTGGCTGTCACCATCCAGCACCCCGCTCAAGCGCCGGATATTTAAAACCTGACTGGAGACCAGCCCCAGTGATAATACGGTAATCCCCAAACCTCCAATCCATTGTAACCAGGCGGAAGTTAACCAGAAGGATATGGGTAGTTGCCCTTTGGGCAGCACTCCCATTCCAGTAGTGGTGATATCAGAAACCACCTGAAAAAATGCGGCGAGATACCCTACGCCATTTGAGCTCATGGGTATCGCAAAAATAACCGGGGTTAAAATAAAAATCAGCGCAACGATGACCATCGCTTCATTGGCTTGAAGCACATCCTTTTTATGAAGTAACACGTAGCGTTGCAAGCCATAACCTGACGCTATGAGCATCAGCGCTGTTAGTCCATACTGCCATACACCAGACCAACCCGGTGCCAGTAAAGCAAATAAAGCCGGGGCCAGCATCAAGAGTCCTGTGACCAGCATGAGTCTGCCCAGATAGGCAGCAATCATCCTTGGCCGTACCGCTAGTGCCAGGATTTCCTCACGCACGGGCTTTACCCTCTTCCACATCGTTCATCCGCGCGAACACGGCTTCCGGTTGTGACGCTATTTCCAGTAATTGTGCATCAATATCCACTATCAACTGTTCAGCACTGATATCATTCAATAGACCTTCACTGCGCGCCTGATTTATTTTTTCTTTTCTGGACAACAAGATTCGTCGGTATAATCGCACAAAATCCCCTTGCAGAATTTTGTTGCTATCTGGTTTGTCCAATTGCTGCAACTGGTTACTTGCCTCTTGTTGCTCGGCTTCAAAATAACGGGTCAAGGCCTTAAGGGCGCGTTGGTCACGTAGCCCCTCTTTTTGTAATTGTTCCAATTCATGCAGATCAGCTTGCGCCAGAAATATGCGCAGACGTTGCACTTCCGTTTTTTGATCTGATTCATTTTTGCCCAGAACCTTCAACATTCTGGCCAAGGGAGAAATACTCAGCCCCTGCACCAGAATCGTCAGCAAAACTACACCGAAGACTAAATTGATGAGCAGCTCCCGATGGGGTAGCCCGATGGGCAAGCTCAGCGCCAGCACCATGGAGAGCGCGCCACGAATGCCACCCCACATCAATACAAAATTCCAGCTCAGAGGAATCTTCGCCCGGGTGCGGCTCAGTATCGCCCCCATGCCAAATACCACTGCCGCACGAGCGATGGTAACCGCCACATACGCCGCTAGAATCAGCGCCCAGATATGTATCAGATCCAGGAGGTTGATGGTCAAGCCTACCAGCAGAAAAATCAGTGAGTTCAGGGCAAAGCCAATATATTCCCAGAATATATTGACGGCCATGCGCACCGAAGCTGTCATGCCTTTCTGCGCCCCGTAATTACCGCAGAGCAGACCCGCGACCACTGTAGCGATGACCCCGGAATAGCCCAACTGAATGGCCAGTAAAAAACTGCCATAGGCAGCCAGAATGGTAATGGTGATTTCGACCATCCCATCGTCCACCCGCTTGATGACTTCGGAACTGAGCCAGCCAATGACCAGGCCCAGCAGGGCACCGCCGCCCACCTCGCTGACAAAATCTATACCGAGATGGGCAATGGACACCACCTTGCCTTCGGCAAGTGCCAAAAACAGACTGAAAAAAACAATAGCCGTTCCATCATTGAGCAGACTTTCGCTTTCAATCATGAAAGTCAGGCGCTCGGGAGCCATCAATTTTCGAAAGATGGCCACCACGGAAATGGGATCAGTGGCCGCCACCGCCGCCCCGAATACCAGCGCCACGGCCAGCGGAATGACGGCTCCGGAAAGATGCGGCAGGTATTCAGAAGACCAGAGAAAAACATAGGCGGTGACAACCATGGAAAGAAATACACCCGGCACCGCCAAACCAAAAATAGCCAAGCGATCACGCCACATGGCACTGGCAGAGAGGTGGTATGCCGATTCAAAAATCAGGCCCGGCAAAAATAAATTGAAAACCAGATCGTGCGTCAGTACCGGGGTATGGAACAGATGCAGCGCACCCAACAGCAGCCCACCCAGCACCAAAGCCACGGTATAGGGCAGATGCAGGCGACTGGAGAGGACCGAAAGGAGCGAAGCGGCCACAAAAAGCAATAAAACGGCAGTTTCAGGAATCATCTTTCTCCAGAATCGGCTGCAGGTACTGAGATTGACATGCAGTTTAGCGGGTCTTAAGTAGCCAAACCAGAGAACCCGCCGAGTCTCGCTCACAGACCGGCAAGCCCATCTGATCGTTTCTCACCAGGCTATTTGTTCTCAGGTCGCAGACCGTGATACAAAACGTTTATCGGTCCCGAACAAACGCCCGCTCATACAGGAGAGATGGACATTGGCCCGCCGCAAAAAGAAATCTGCCACTTCCGGAAAAAAACGCTGGATCTGGCTGCTCATCCTTGCATTGCTTGCGGCTGCCGTAGCCATTGGTATTGCCCTCACGGTACCCCTGCATTTGCAAGCCATCACACCGCCTCCACAAAAACCTGCTCATCTTAAAGCCCCCACTCCCCGGATCGAGGAAAAATATCTTCCTCTGGGTTCTTATGGCGTGATGGTACAAACGCCAACCGGCGGGGAAAAAGCGCTCAATATTCGTCCGATAGCTGTTCTGCAAGGCCATGAACCCTGGCATTCATTGACACAGCCAGAAAATCTTTTCAACAGCCTGATTGCCAATCCTTTCATGGCTTTTCCACAATTAGACCAGGTAGACCATTCCATAGCTGCACAAAATACCCTGAGCCAGCAGATCAGGGATAACATCGCCCCTACCCTGGCGCGCCTGGAACCCGGCTGGAAGATTGTGCGCATTGACCTCCATCCAGCTCTGCAGACACCCCCACCATGATGCATCAGACTGGCCAAATGGAACTGAGGTCATGAAATATCTGGGTCGCCTTGCCCGGCAGGACCCGCTATTTGCCTACTTGCGTGAGGCCATTTTTCCGCAACTGTTATCAGAAAAGCCCATTCATCATGTTCGGGTATTTCAATTTCCTGCTTCCAACGAGGTCTTTCTCTATGAAGAAAGCCACTCCCGGCAGAAAGTCATCGGCAAGTTTTTTCAGCGCCCCGGCAAGGATCCACAACATGCCTGGGATCGGGCCTGGAATGAATGGCAGAATTTGCATTTTCTTCGCCAGATCGGCTTGAATCCAAGCCATTTTCAGATTCCCCGGGCGTTGGGAATAGCCCGTCAAATCAACAGCGTGGTTATTGAAGAATATTGTCCGGGCCAATCCTTATCGACCATCCTGAATCAATACCTGGCCACACAACAAGCCGATCTGCTCTATGCCCGGCTGACCGATCTGGCCTGGTTTCTGGCCAAGCTACATAACCATACCGCCGGACCGGGAAAGGTTCAGTTTAATGAACAGTTTACATACTTTGATAAAATCATGGCCCGCCTCCAGCGTCGTCAGCGGATTAGCGATGCCCAATTACGGGAAACCTATCATTATCGGGAGCACTGGCAGCACGATTCCTCCATGTGGTCTGATCAGGACGTGTTGATTCATGGAGACGCGACCCCATCCAATTTTTTATTTGCCAATCCCCGAAAAATCATTGCCATTGATCTCGAACGCATGAAGCGCGCAGATCGCGCCTACGATCTGGGTATGATTGCCGGAGAAATTCATCATCATTTCTTGCGAAATACCCATCATGCGGCGCAGGCAGAGCCTTTTATCGGCCATTTTCTCTGGGAGTACAGCACCCATTTCCCGGATCGGCAGGCCGCATTTGCGGCCATTACCCGCCGAGTACCTTTTTATATGGGTATGACCCTGTTGCGCATTGCCCGTAATTCCTGGCTGGACTGGCGTTATAGTCAGGCCCTGGTTCATGCCGCCCTTTCAGTACTACGGAGGTAATCTCATTATGTCTATTCGCGCTGTCTGCTTTGATCTGTATGGGACCCTGATCAATATAGAAACCAATGAAGATATGGAGGAGATTTATCGAGGAATTTCCCACTATCTGACGTATCATCGGGTTTTCATGAATCGTCGGGAAGTACGCGAGCGTTATTTTGCCGTCATGAAAGAACGCAAACGTCAATCGACTGAACGCTATCCGGAAATTGATGTGGAAGCCATCTGGCATACCATACTGATTCAGGAAAACAGCAAGCCGGTCAATGGTCGGGAAAAGCTCGCCAAAGAACTCGCACGTCTGCATCGCGGCATTTCCAGAACCCGCCTGGAGCGCTACGAAGGTGTCAAAAGAACCCTCAAAAGCCTGCAGGAGCACTATCAGCTGGCGCTCATTTCAGATGCCCAACGCTGCTTTGCTCTCCCTGAAATGCGCGCCCTGAATATCAAAAAGTATTTTGATATTCGCATTATTTCTGGAGATTACGGCTATCGCAAACCGGACTCTCGATTATTTCACATGGCTGCCGAACAATTGGAAATAGCCCCGCATCAGGCGATTTACGTGGGCAATGATATGTATCGGGATATTTATGGCGCCCAGCAAGCCGGACTGAAAACCATTTTTATAGACTCCAATCAAGGTGCAAAGTCTTACAATGATATTCAACCTGACTATTTTGCCCGGGATTTTTATCAGGTGCTGGATGGCGTCGCTTTTCTGGCCCAGAAACATGCCGAGGAATAAGTACGCCGGGGATTAAAACAAAACTCAGGCAGAACGACGCCGCATGATGATTCCCAGCCCGAAACCCAAGGTGGCGAGAACCAGGGTCAACACTACCCCATACAGCCAGCTGTTCCGGATGGCAAAACGCGCAATCCAGGCCTGAAAACCCACCTGCTTTACGTCGAGTTGCTGTTTGTCCTCGGCAACTATTTTTTGCTGCCGGACCAGATAAGTGGTCAATTGATAATGCCCCAAAGGCAAAGCAGCGGGTAACTGAATGCTGGCCGTAAACAAACCCTGATGGATGACTACCCCCGCAGGATCCACCAGATACTGACGCTGGCGGGTTTTTTGATCCAGAAAGGCGTGCTCCCAGGTATTCAGGTGCTGAGGTTTTGGCGCAAAACGGGCCTGAAGCAGCAGTGCAGAACGGGTCAACCCCTGTTGTTGCAGGGTCGCCTCCGGCAAAAGCTGCCTGACGGGTGCGGAGGATAATCTCTGCCAGAGGCCCGGAGTATCTGTCACCGTCACCTTGGCACCATTCAGCCAGATAGGTCCGCTCCGGCTTTTTTTCTGCATGGCTTCAGTGCTATCGGGTGAACGCAGCACCACAATCACCTGCCCAGGGCCAGAGATAGCGCCATAGACCAGGACATTTTCCCCGACAAAATCACTGGTTACCCGCACCTGTCGGGTACTGGTCGCGACCACCAGGGGCGTCGCAGCGTGTGCCAGCATGGCAAAGCCCGGGATGAAGACCAACATCAGCAGACGCAGATAAAGCATTACACGACCCGCGCCATGCTGAATATATGGGTCGGCGTAATAAACAGTCCCAAGCCCATCTTGATCGCTACACCTACGACCACCAGGGCCAGCACCAGTCGCAAATGTTCCCCCTGCATGTGCGCTCCGGCCCGGGCCCCGAACTGGGTGCCAAAAATGGAGCCCAATACCAGAGCCAAAGCCAGATAGGGATCTACCGCATGATTCATTCCGGCCTGCAAAATACCCACTTCTGCCGTCGTGAAGAGCAACTGGAACAGAGAAGTTCCCACTACCACCTTGGTCGGCATTTTCAGCACATACAACATGATGGGGACCATCACAAACCCCCCGCCGACCCCCATTAGGGCGGTGAGCAAACCCACGCCGAAACCCAGCAAAACCGGGGTCAAAATAGACAGACGCAAACCCGAAACCGGAAAATCCATCTGGCCGGGCAGACGTTGCAAAAACGATTTGTCCGTATTCCGGGACTTTTTGGGGTGTTCCGAACGCGGGCGGCGCAAGGCCAGCAACGATTCAATCAGCATGGAAGTCCCGATGAAGCCCAGCAGGATGACGTACAGAAATGTCACCACCAGACTGAAGTGTCCTCCAGCCTCCAGAATCCGGGCCAAATGCACGCCCAGCAACCCGCCGGTCCAGCTTCCCGCCAGGAGCACAAAGGCCATGCGCATATCCACATTGCCCATGCGCCAGTGTGCGTAACTGCCGATGGCCGAGCCCCCGACAATTTGCGCGGCCCCCGTACCTACGGCCACCAGCGGCGGCACCCCAATAAAAATCAGCAAGGGGGTAATCAGGATACCCCCTCCCACTCCCGTCAACCCCGACAGAAAACCCACTACCAGACCAAAGCTGACGATCAGCCAGATATTGACGTCCATGTGGGCGATGGGCAGGAACACCTCCACTTAGCGTGCTCCCTTGGCCTGATCGGCATCCCAAACCGGGGCACAGAGCTGGTCCAGATCGGTATTCGGGGGAACCAGCAAAACCGGGACCGACAAAGTCAGACTCAGCTTGGCACCCAGGCCGCCGAGCAGATGCGGTAAGCCCTTGGGTTTACTTTCTGTTCCAAATCCGCGCTGGCCCAGCACCACCATACTGACCTCCGGGTTGCTCTGGACCAGACGGGGAATTTCCAGCTCCGGAGCACCTTCCAGCAGAAAATACTCGGGCAACCGAATACCGCAATGTTCGGCAATGCGTTCTGCTACCGCGCGCAAATTGCTCTCCGCCTCGAGGCGGGCTTCTGCCAGAAGACGGCCCGTCAGTCCGCTGGAGAATAAGGCGCCCCCAAAACCCAGCGGATCACTGGCAATATGTAAAGCCGTCACCAACCCGAGATGCGCCCCTAACAGCCGGGAAAAACGGGCAGCCACCGCAGCGGCCACCAGGGCATTTTGCGACCCGTCGATAGCCGTCAATATCACCGGATCGGACATAAGCCACCTGCAATGTTGAAGGATTTCTGCAATATTAGAGGATGGCCCCAAAGCTGTCGAGGAGCGAGGATCTTGATTCTCCCGGAGACAGCCCCCACTTGCAGCCTGTCTATTGGATAAAGAACCGTTTCGATACCTGATCATTCTGAAGGAGAAAACATGACCACCCACAAGGAAACCCTGCAATTTCAAACAGAAATCAATCAACTACTGCACTTGATGATTCACTCCCTGTATTCCAACAAGGAAATTTTTCTGCGCGAGCTGATTTCCAATGCCTCTGACGCTTGTGACAAGCTGCGTTTTGAGGCCCTAGCGGACCCCGGCCTGATGGCCGGCGACAGTGAGTTGAACGTCAAGGTCGATTTCAATGCAGAAAATGGCACGCTCACCATCCGCGATAATGGCATCGGTATGGATCGCGATGAGGTCATTGCCAATATCGGCACCATTGCCAAGTCAGGCACCAAGGAATTTTTTGAACGCCTCAGCGGCGACCAAAGCAAGGATGCCAAGCTGATTGGCCAATTCGGTGTCGGCTTTTATTCCGCGTTTATTGTGGCTGATCAGGTGACGCTCAGCACCCGCAGAGCAGGCATGGAAGCCGAACATGGGGTACGCTGGGAGTCCGATGGCACTGGCGCCTACACCCTCGAAACGGTGGATCTGCCAGAGCGCGGCACCGAAATCGTCCTTCATCTGCGCGAAGATGAACGTTCGGATTTTCTCAATGCCTGGCGCCTGCGCAGCATCATCAACAAGTATTCTGACCATGTTCCCCTACCCATCCTGATGCGCAAAACCGGGGATGATCAGCAACCCGGCGACACCTGGGAAACCATCAACAAGGCCTCGGCGCTCTGGCAACGCTCCAAGTCCGAAATCAGCGATGCCGAATACAAGGAGTTTTATCAGTACGTCAGCCATGATTATGGCGAACCTCTGGCCTGGGCCCATAACCGGGTGGAAGGCCGCCTGGAATATACCTCTTTGCTATATATCCCCGGCAAGGCGCCCTTTGATCTCTGGGAACCCAATCAGACCCACGGCATCAAGCTTTATGTGCAGCGCGTGTTCATCATGGATGACACCGACCACCAGATCCTTCCTCGCTACCTGCGCTTTGTGCGTGGTGTTCTGGATTCCAGTGACCTGCCCCTCAACGTGTCCCGTGAAATTCTCCAGGGCAATCGCGTCATTGACCAGATGCGTTCCGGCTCGGTCAAGCGGGTTTTGACTCTGCTGGAAGAAATGGCGGACAAGGAACCCGAAAAATATCAAAACTTCTGGAACGAATTCGGGCGTGTCCTCAAGGAGGGACCGGGAGAAGATTTTGCCAACCGCGAGCAAATTGCCAAGTTATTACGCTTTGCCAGTACCCACAGCGACAACGAAATCCAGAATGTTTCCCTGACAGATTATATCGGCCGGATGTGCGAAGGTCAGGATAAAATCTACTACATTACTGCCGATACTTTTATTGCCGCCAAAAACAGCCCCCAATTGGAACTGCTGCGAAAAAAAGGCATTGAAGTACTGCTGCTCAGTGATCGTGTGGATGAATGGCTGACCAGTCATTTACAGGAGTTTGAAGGCAAGTCACTGGCTTCTGTGGCCAAGGGTACCCTGGATCTGGGCAGCATGGAAACGGAAGAAGAACGCAAGTCTCAGGAAGAAATTGAAAAAACCGCCGAAGGACTGCTTGAGCGGATCAAAAATGCGCTGGGAGATCGCGTCGAGGCGGTACGCGTTTCCCACCGACTGACCAGTTCGCCGGCCTGCATTGTCCTGGGTGAAAGAGATATGGCCTTGTATATGCAGCAACTCCTCAAACAGGCTGGTCATGAGATTCCCAGTACCAAGCCGACTCTGGAAATCAACCCCGGCCACCCGATGCTGGCGCGCATCGAACAAGAGGATGCCCGCTTTGCCGAGTGGTCCTCACTGCTGCTGGATCAGGCCATTCTGGCTGAGGGTGGCCAACTGGAAGACCCGGCCGGCTTTGTGGCCCGCCTTAACCAATTGATGCTGGCTCTGGCAAATCAACCCCACTGATACTTCTTGTATTGCGCTGGGCATGACGCCCCCTTCTTGCCTAAAGAAGGGGGCTTTTTGGTTGTGCACCCGCATGATTTACAATTAATTACACTGCTGGTTTTTAGCGTAACACAGATTATTTTGGCATTTGTCAAAAAAATAAATTGTAAGAATATGTAACATTGTTTCAATTTTTTACATTTTATTTATTGATATCTTATAACAAGAGGTTTACGGTTCAGTAACTCAATGATGATGCTGAATTATTCATTATTAAATTAGAATTTTCTAATTATTCAGAACATCTGCCGAGGAAATATGTTCCTGTAGATATTCCGCTTTGAAAGCGTGAGGAGAAATGATGAAATTACGCAAAATAGCCATATTATCGGCAGTCAGTATATTCATGTCCGGGGCAGCCTGGGCACAAACCAATCAGGTGCCCCAGGACCCTGTACACAATGCCCTGGATCCCCAAAGTCCTTTTGCTACCCTGTACCTGCCACAAAATGCCGCACCGGCTAATGATCAGGTCGGCCCGTCCGAGTGGACCCATGCTTATGGTAATCCTCAGCATAATGCTGGCTTTTCGGTAGCGACCAATGCACCCAGCTGGATTCGCGATGGGGTCCGCTGGAATTTTCCGGAGGCCCGGGCCTGGCCGCTGAACGACAACCATCCTTATGGAGAAAAGGTGGATGGCATCAAGGAAGCCCTGCCGGTACAAACCCAGTTTTATGGTAATGCCCTGGGTGTTTCCGTGGTCAAGGGCGTCGTATATGCTGAAAGTGATGATATGTTTGCCTATGCGGTCAATGCCCGGACCGGCAAGTTGATCTGGCGCAGTAGTCCGGTAGCCAATACCCTCATGGGTAATCCATTGGTGGTTGGCAACAAGGTCTATCTATCGGCGGGCAGCGTGTCTTTCAATTTTGCCAACGTCATGGAATATGCCAAACACCCCAAACAAGCAGGACGCGGTAAGGACATCAGTTACAACGGCATTTTCTGTCTGGATCGCAAGGACGGACAACTGCTCTGGAGCTTCAAAACCCAGGGTGATGCCATGCCCACCCCGGCGTATGCCGACCACTCCCTGTTCATCAGCACCGGTGATGGCAATATTTACCGCATACACTCTACCGATGGTAAAGCCATCTGGAAAACCCATGTGGGGGGCATCGCCAACATGTCCAGCCCAGTCGTCTGGAAAAATCATGTGTATGTCTCCATGTCAGTCATTCCCGGGCTATACGCCTTGAACGTCAACACCGGCAAGGTGCTCTGGAAGGGTGAAATTCCTGGTGCGGTGAATACCGGCATGGGTGATGTTTCTCCGGCGGTGGATGACGGGATTGTGGTCATGGATACCGTGGCCAACCCCAAAATGGTCGATGGCAAAGCGACCATGGAAACTCTGGTGCGAGCCTTCAACGCCAATACCGGACAGGTCTTGTGGACGGATAACATGGGCCGTGGGCCAAAAATCCCGGCTTTCAAGGGTGGCGTACCCATGATTCATCATGGAATGGTGTATGTCGGTTCTCCCGTCACCTCTACCTATGAGGCCCTGAATTTGCACACAGGCAAAGTCGCGTGGACCTGGCACGTACCCAATCCCGGACCGGCAGGCGCAGGTCGTGGCGCGCCGACCTATTATGAAAATATGCTCTATATTTCAACTGGGCCTGATATTTATGCCATTCAGCCGAGTAACGGCCAGATGGTCCATGAATACCATGTAGGCGGCCGCTTTGGCATTGTGAACCCCACGATTGTCGGCGGGACCATGTACCTTGGAAACTCCTGGGACTGGATCAATGCCGTACCCGTCAAAGATGTCAATCCGCAATTCAACGCCAATAAGGCGTAAAGGAGTTCTGAATGGCAACAACCATGAAATCTGCTGCTAGCGATCCTGCCATCCGGCATTCCTGGAGAATACTGGCCATCGGCATGCTCGCCGTGCGCTTTGTGCAAGGCTGGATTTACTGGGGTGGCGGTTCCCGTCGTTTTATTTACGGCCCCCAAAAAATCAATCCTGCAGGCCACTGGATGGCTTACAAGTTTCAGACCGCCATGCCGGGGGCTATTCTCGGCTTGAATCATCTGGTCGCTTTTTTACTTCACCACTTTGTCCTACTCTATGCGGGTGTCATTATTTTCAGCGCCGTGGAACTCATCTCCGGACTGATGCTGTTGTCTGGATTCCTGACCCGTCTGGCGGCCTTTTTGACCCTCGGCTTGTCATTTACCCTGATGCTGCTCTTCGGCTGGCAGGGAGCCACCTGTATTGATGAGTGGACCATGGCCGCGTCCAACTTCGGGATGGGGATTACGTTGTTGCTGGTCGGTGGTGGCGCCTATTCCATCGACAACTGGATGATGAAACGCAACTCGGCGCTGGAACAAAAGGGCTGGTTCCGCTGGCTGGGCGGCAGCCTGCCCCTGCCCTTGTCCGATGGCGCCTTCAAAAAACTGGCCCTGACCCTGTTCTGGATTGCGGTTATTTTCATTGTGGCCACCTATTCCTATTATCGTGGCTCGGTGATCACCCCCTTCCACGGCGATCCTACCGGGGTAAAAGCCCATCATGTAAAAATGACGGATGTGAAGGTGCTCCCCGATGGTCGGGTGGATGTACACATGTACATTGATGCGGGAACCGGATCCGTTCCGGCTCACATCATTGCCATCCGCCTGCTGGATTATAATGGCAAGGTCGTGGAATCCTGGGATGGCAAACAGCTTTCCCGACTCAATCCCAAGGACATTCACAATGACTTTGCCTACCAGCAGTTCTCGCCCGATAAAATTCTCGGCCTGAAAGCTGGCCTGGGTGCCGAAGCCATGCTGCATCTACCGGTCAGCAGTTCCGGCTTCATCAATACCAGTTCCGGTCCTTATCAGTTGCAAGTATTGAACATTAATGGACAAAAGGCAGAGGTGACTGCCCAGATCGCCGCGCACTGAGGCGTTTGACGGCAACCCTTCGGCGGGAGAGGATAGCTTCTTCTTTCGCCGAAGGGCTTTGTGTATGCAACGCTGCGCCTGGGTACCCCTCGACAAGGCCGATTATGTGCTTTACCACGACCAGGAATGGGGGGTTCCCGCCCATGACGACCGGCACCTTTTCGAGATGCTCCTATTGGAAGGCGCACAGGCCGGACTGAACTGGTATACCATCCTGAAAAAACGGGCAGCTTACCGCCTGGCCTTTCATGACTTTGATCCAGCGGCAGTGGCGCAGATGACTGACGAAGCACTGGAAACTCTGCTGAGCAACCCGGCAATTATCCGCAATCGTCAGAAAATTTACTCTACGCGCAACAACGCCTTGGTTTTTTTGAATATTCAACAAGAATTCTCATCTTTTGATCAATATATCTGGCAGTTCGTCGATGGTCAGCCTGTGGTCAATCGCCCCCGCAACATCCACGACATACCCACCCAGAGCGCCATTTCGGTCGCCCTGTCTCATGATCTGAAAAAACGTGGCATGCGCTTCGTCGGACCAACCATCATGTATGCCTACATGCAGGCCATTGGCATGATCAACGATCACTGCATCAACTGTTTCAAATGCCTTTGAGTGCATAACTGCACGGGGTAGAAAGCTTGCTTTTTCCTTTTTCCGGGGTTACTGTACATTTATACAGTAACCGTAAGGAGACATGGCATGCACACCTATCATCTGCAGATCTGGACCAAAACCCTGGGAATCATCGTGTTTGGCGCTTTCATTGGCATCTGGCTCGGCCATCAGGACCGGCATTATCAACCCGGGCCAGACAACGCCATGACATCCATTGCTTTGCAACAGTCGCATGATTTATCAGCAAGAGCCTCCTATACTGCGCTGTCATCAGATCAAAGTCCGCAAACTTGATATCATGTTAAACTGCTCCGGCATCTTCGATGCATGAAGATGCCGAACAGCAACAAACCATTACTCATCTTTTGCAGAGGCAGACCTTGGAACTGGATCATAAGGCCCGTGAGGCCATCGAAGATATTATCAATCGCCGGGAAGGTATCAATTCCATTCAGACACAGTTAAAAGAAGACATGAAAGCCGTGGCCGAATATCTGGCGGTCAAGCCTGCTCAGGTGGCGCGCCTGATCAGCCTGGTAGAACGGGAAAGAGCCAAAGGCGACGTCCTGGAAACCGAGCGTGGCGTCATCAGCGCAGCGGAATCCATGATTCCTGTAGCGACTACCGAACAGACGATCTGATCTTTCAAAAATATACGGACGAATTTTTTACACTCTCCCCCAGGTTCCGACCTGGGGAACTTCTCTCCGCAAGCTTGCGTCTTACAGAACAACGTTCAAATCATAGTGAATCTGAAGATGCTGCCGCTGACCACCCGTCCCTACAAAAACACCCTGCCTTTTTGGTTACTGGTTTCTACCATCATTACCCTCACTCTGTCCGGTTGCGCCAGCAGCCCCGACAAAAAAGGGGAAGCCATTCATGTGGCACCAGTGGCGCAGATGTTCCGACCCGGGCAGGAAGCCCTGCGCCGTGGCGATTACGATCGGGCCATCCGCCAATTTGAAAACCTGCAAACCGAATATCCCTATGGTCCCTATGCGGAGCAATCCCAACTGGATACGGCCTACGCCTATTACCGATCGGGCGATGCCAAAGCTGCAGCAGCTGCTGCCTCGGCCTTCATCAAAGCCCATCCCGCCAACCCCCATGTGGTCTATGCCTACTACTTGAAGGGCCTTGCCGAATATGAGGGCATTGAAGGGCCGGAATATACGCCTACCCCCGACTATGAAGCCTTGCGTACCTTTACCTACCTGGCCAAAACCTTCCCCAAAACACCTTACGCAGTCAGTGCCCGGCTACATATTGCCAAAATCATCGACATTCTCGGCCAGCGCAATCTCAACATCTGCAAATTTTATTACATTCGCGATGCCTATGTGGCTTCCGTCAATCGCTGCAGCCGGGTCATCACCGATTATCAACTCAGCCCCGCACGGGAAGAAGCACTCTACTATCTGAGCAAATCCTACGCGCACCTGAACCTCGACCAACTGGCGCGGACTACCGCTATCATTCTGCACGCCAACTATCCTCAGGGACGTTTTACCCGCAAACTACGTGCATTCTGGGAAAATGCGCCCAAAGCCAGCACCAGCGCAAACGGTTAGTTGATTGGATCTCACTGCAAGGCATCGTTATCCTGACGTTTTTTCAGCAGGCCCGGCATATCTTCCAGAAACCAGGCACCCACAAAAGCCGCCAGACTGAAGCTCGCAGCAATCAAAAAGTCCGTACGCAAAGTCTGGACAATCATGACCGCGTGTTCTGCGGAAGATGCCACTCCCGCCATCAACCCGGAGAAAACCGCACCAAAAGCGGCCACCCCCAGAGTACCGCCCATGGAGCGAAACAAAGTGACGGTGGACGTGGCCACCCCCAGGTGGCGATGTGGAATTGCTAATTGAGCGGAAAGCACCAGCACCTGCATGGTCATTCCCAGCCCCAGGCCGAGCAGAACCAAAGCTCCGTCAATGTGCCACATGGGCGTCTGTTCACCCAGCCGGGACAGCCAGGCCAGGGCAAGAGTAATCAACAAGGCGCCGAGAATCGGAAATTCCCGATAGCGCTGTTTGTAGCTGATCCGGCGCCCTGCCAGAATGGACATCGCCAACATGCCGATGAGCAGGTACAACAATTCCAGACCGGACATAGTTGGTGAATAATGGCGCACATCCTGAAGGTAAATGGGCAGAAAGCTGATGGAACCCAACATGGCCACGCCCACAAAAAAAGACAGGGTAACACTCAGGGTAAAGGTCCGGAATCGGAAAAAAGCCAGTGGTAACAGGGGTTGCGGATGATGCCTCTCAAAAAGGAAAAAACCTGCAAAGCTGCCCAATCCCAGGGCCAACAGCAACCATAATACTGGAGCATTCCAGGCCAGTACCGGGCCGGCTACGCTGGCAAACAGGACCATCGCGCTCAATCCGGTAATCAGCAACACCGTACCCCACACGTCCATGATCCATTCAGCCGTGCGCAACGGCTTGGGAAAGGCCGCGCCAATGACCAGCAGAGCAAACACGCCGATAGGCACGTTGATGTAGAAAATCCACCGCCAACTCAGGGTTTCAACCATGAAGCCACCCAGAAAGGGGCCGATGAGTGTGGCAAGCCCGAAAGCCGCGCCCACCAGTCCTTGATAGCGTCCTCTTTGGGTTACCGGAATAAAATCCGAAATCGAGGCGATGGCCGTAACCAGCAGGCCACCTCCGCCAATACCTTGCAATGCCCGAAACAGGATCAATTCATCAATATTTTGCGCGATCCCGGACAGTGCCGAGCCTGCCAGAAACAGCAATACCGCCGATTGCAGCAGATATTTGCGGCCTAAAAGATCACCGAGTTTGCCATAGACCGGCAAACAGACGGTGGATGTCAGCAAATAAGCCGTCACAATCCAGGGCAGCTTGGCCAGCCCATGCAAGTCCCGGGCGATGGTCGGCAGTGCCGTTGAAACCACGGTCTGGTCCATAGCCGCGAGAAAAATGGAAGACAAAATGGCTACGAACATCAGGCGCGCCGACCAATCCAGACGAAAGTCCCTTTCGTCCTGAGGTACTACCGGATTTTGAGCAGACATGTCAGCGTAGACACTCCTTATCTATATCTCTTGGTTTCCATCCCTGCCACCAGGCCATCAACATGCCCATCAGCATCGGTCCGACAAAAATACCCAGTATGCCCAATACCGATAGGCCTCCCAGCAGACCCATAAAAATCAGCATGAAAGGCATCCGGGAACGGCCACCGATCAGTAGCGGTTTCAGCAGATTGTCGGCCAGCGTGGTGATGATATTACCGACAATGAAAATCACCAGAGCCAGTAAGGGTTCGCCAGCCGCCAACCAGGTCCACAAGGTTACTCCGGTAAAAACAGCAGACGCCCCAAAGGGAATCACGGAAAATACCCCGGATACGGTTCCCCAGATCAGCGCATGGGGGATGCCACAAGCCGCGTATAAAGCCCAAAACAGCAGGGCTTCAAAAAGTCCGGTAATCACCACACTCCAGAAGGTACCGCGTAAAATGTCCAATCCCCGCGCGATCACTATCCAGACGTCCGCGCCCGCCAGACCAGTGATTCGTTCTGCCAGACCCCGCGCCAGCGTTTCACCATGCAGCAAGAAGAAAAACAGGAGCAGTAGCGCCAAGCTGGCATTGAGTGCCGTATCTTCAGCACCGCCCAGCACATTGAGGACCATTTGACCGTGGGCCAACAGGGCGTCAGACCCCGCCAGCACCTGGAATCCCTGAAAATGCGCTGGCAAGAGTGTACTTTTTGCAGTAATTCCCGGCAAAAAAGCACCCAGCCATTGCGTCGCCACCTGCCACAAGTGGCGCAGCGGATCCAGTAGCACCTGCGGCAAATGGGTGCTCAGCCAATGGGGTAATGCCCAATGCGACAATTCTTCTTGAGAGACCCAGGGCCCGAGAAGACGCAGACCGCGCAGCAACTCCACAATCACAAAAGCAAGGGGTAGCAGAATCAGACTGGCGGCAGTCAATGCAAAAAACAAGGCGCCTAAGGGACGCCAGCGCCCCGGAATACGCAGCACGAAAGGCCAAAATACCACAGCCAGCACCGCCGACCAGGCCAGCGCCGACC
>NZ_JABBOU010000009.1 GCF_018853465.1 Acidithiobacillus montserratensis | reverse complement strand
ATACGGCGGGAAACCGCCGTTTTTTATGCAAGATTTCGAAAAATGACTAATTACTTAGCGGGTACTTCGCGAACGCGTTAAGGAACATTCTTCTCAAGAAGGACACAAGGCCACGATGAACCTGCCAGCCATTCTCGGACGTCTGCAAAATCTGACGCGAACCTATGACTTCCATATCTTTTTTGAGGAATGCGCGGCGTTGGCAGCTGAACAATTGCAGGCCGAAGGAGCCGCCTTCATAGTGCGTGAGGGAAGTACCCTGCGTTATCTGTTCTTCCATGGTCTTCCCACCGCCTACGCAGAATTGGCCAGCCACGTTTTTCCCGATGATCAGGGCATCAGCGGGCAGGCACTTCGGCGGGATCGGGCCGTCTATGTACCTGATTATCCGGCTGACGCCTCGGCAATGCCGGAATATATCGCCACCGGGCTCAAAGCCAGTCTGGTGATTCCCGTCCATGGTCCTGATGGCATCAATGGCATTCTTGCCATTTCCTGGTTTGCCTCACAGCCTCCCGAAGTCAGCGAGGAGCAACTGCAGTTTGCCCAGCTGCTGGGGGACATGCTCGGGGCCGCCTGGTATCGCATGGGCATGGAGATTCATCTGGAGCATATCGCCACCCGGGATGCCCTGACGGGGGTTCCCAACCGTTACCAACTCGAAGAAAGACTGCAGACTGCCTGTGCGCGAGCGCAACGCGATCAACGCACCCTGGCTCTGGTTCTTCTGGATATTGACGGCTTCAAGGAAGTGAATGACAGCCTGGGGCACCAGGCCGGAGATCGACTGTTGCGTGAAATCGTGACGCGGCTCCACGATGTTCTGCGCGCCAGTGATACCATTGTCCGCCTGGCCGGCGACGAATTCATTCTGCTCCTGGAAAATCTGCACAGCCGTCGGGATCTGGAGGATATTCTCCACCGGGTATTGATTGCCCTGAATATCCGCATGGGAATAGATCAGCAACAAATCCAGGTCACTGCCAGCGCGGGAGTCACCACCTATCCCCACGACGATGTCGATGTTTTGGAGCTGATTCATCATGCCGATCAGGCCGTTTATCGTGCCAAGAACCTGGGCGGTAACCGCTGGGTTTACTACGATCACGCCGACGATGAACGCCGCCTTGCCGCGCAACGCCTGCGCGGAGAGCTGGAGCGCGCCCTGAAACAGAAGGAATTCATCCTCTACTGGCAACCCATTATAGACTTACAGACCGAGCAATGTGTTGCTGTGGAAGCCCTGATTCGCTGGCAGCATCCCGAAAGAGGACTGTTACTGCCTGCCAGCTTCATGGACATCGCCGAAAAATCTCCGGCCATGCAGCGCATCGGTACATGGGTCATTCAAGCTGCCTGCCAGCAGGCGAATACTTGGACAGAAGCGGGCTTTCCCCTGGATATTCAGATCAATCTGTCTGCCCGACAAATTGAAAATCATCGACTTTGCGAGGAATTACGCGAGAACTTGAATCACTGTCCGGCGCTATCTGCTGATCAGATATGCCTGGAACTTGTGGAAAGAATCGCCTTGCGGGATCTGCGCAAAACCGCACGCCTGATCAGTGATTGTCAGAGTCTGGGGGTACGTTTTGCCCTCGATGATTTTGGTACGGGACCAGCGGCCCTGCAGTATTTGCTGGAATTGGGCTGCAACCAGATCAAAATCGATCATAGCTTCGTCATTCCCCTGCCGCAAAGTCCACGGCATCAAAATATGGTTTTAGCCATGGTGCAGATGGCCCATGCCCTGGGCGTTTCTGTAACAGCAGAAGGAATCGAAGACGAAAATACCAAATGTTTAGTAAAACAGGCCGGCGCAGATCGTGCTCAGGGATATCACTTGGCCAAACCCATGCCAGCGGGAGAACTCACCGAATTCCTAAGACAAAATTCCGCTTCTTAGCCTTCTGTTTGTCCGGACGGGATCATCTCATCGAGTAACAGCCGTAACAACGCGAAAACCTCTTCCGGATTTTGCGCATCTGTCGTCGTCAGACGCAAACGCAGATCACCATGTCGCAAATAAGGGGGCAGTTTGAGCACCTCCCGTTCTTCCAGCGACAATTTGTTCAGTGCCACAACGACCACAGCCCGATTTAGAAACGGTAAAATCTTGTCCAGATACAAATGAATGGCTGCAATGGGGTTAGGACGCTTAGCATCTACCAGGACCACCAGCCCATCCGTATTTTTGCCGAGAATCTCCCACATGAACTGGAACCGTTCCTGACCGGGAATCGCATATAAATGTAAGCGATAATCAGTCTTTGGACAGGTAATGGCGCCATAATCCATGGCCACAGTTGTCGTTTTTTTCTTTTCAGATGCCAGAGCATCGGAGTACTTGGCATCGGTACTCAGCATGTCATCGCCAAAAATAGAATGGAGGGCCGTCGTTTTGCCTGAACCAACATGCCCGGCAATGATGACCTTTTTCTCGACGGGAGCAGCACTCATAAACCAATGGTTCCTTTTAATTTTTGTTCGCAGAAACATGAACTATCTGCAAACGATGGCATATTCACCATTATTGTGCATCTCCATGATTTATCCGATTTATCCGTAATATTACAATCTAAAATCCAGGGCTATCCATGCCGTGCAGAATGACAATATCAGGGCTGGCTAATTGCCTGACCGACATAACGACCCATCCAGTGCTCAATTTGCTGCACTTCCTGTAGATGTCCATATAGACCAATGCGCGCTGAAAATTTGGTCACGGCAGCGCCCTTGGAGGTCAGATTGATCAGGACAGCATTTCCCTCTGCATCATAGCCATGCACTTCCACCGTCGTCGGACTGATCTGCTTGGCACCAGTAAAATGCATGCCCGCCTGGGGTAAAGCCTTTTCTGCAGCAGCGGTGACGACCGCCAGAGAAGCCGGGTAGTAGGTATAATAAGGTACAGGATTGACTTGCGGCGCCCAACTGGCCGTACAACCACTGAGCCCCAGGGCCAAAACCAGGGATACTGCAGTAATGCGTGACGAAAAAGACATAAACTTCCTCCGAAACAACCATAAAGACGCTTTAATGAATCTTATAGCGCCATTATAGCCGAAAAACCAGAATATAATGCCTGTAGCCAGTTAACTACAGTGGCGCGTTCTGGAAGCTTTGCACCATAATAACAAAGCACGTTATGATGGATTTACTCATAGAGGAGCTGGAAAAGATGAAAAATGCAAAGTGGTTGATGGCTGCGGCCCTCCCCCTGATGCTCGCGGGTTGCGCAAATAATCCTTATGCCAGCAATGGCACCACCGCCAACACAGCGGGCGGTTCATTGCTCGGTGCGGTGGCCGGTGCCGTCATCGGCAACCAGACCGGCTCACCTCTGGCGGGTGCGGCCATTGGTGCCGGTCTGGGTGGTCTGGCAGGTTATGGTTTGTCCAAAAGTCAGGAACAACAAGCGCCAGCGCCGCAGCAGGGTTATTATGCGCCTCCTCCGGGTAATGTCCCTTGTCCGGCCGGATATGTTTGTAACCCTACAGCTCCACAATACCAGCAACCTCCAGCTTGCCCTGCAGGTTACACCTGTACGCCTCGCTAGGTTCATGCCTGTATCTGACCCTCAAGCTTCGTCTCAAGAATCCAGTATTGAAAGAATCTCTGGGTTCCTTGAGAGCGAAAAAATATCTGGTAACAACCCGCTTTCCCTCCCCAGCATTATTTTAAGTACGGGAGAGGGAAGTATTCGTCATTATCAGTTTCATCCTGAGGCACAGGATGTGCCAGTCACATCCCTGGTTTGCCAAAGCCAGGATCCGCTGCCGGCAAACGCCAAAACGGAACTACTGGTGAGACAAGGTCATATTGTCGCCATGCTTTTGGCTGATGCCCGAATCACCCTGCGCCCCGAAATTCTGCGTCGGGCGGCCATTCGTGAAGTCCTGCAGCGCGAGTGGTTACTTTCGGTATTCCTCTTCGGTCCAGTGTTGGGGGTAGTGCTGGTCAACATGATTTTTGGCATGCCCGTCTTTTTATGGTGGACTGCCCTGGGTGTCCTGATATTTTCCTGCCTGATCATGGGGATCCTCATCCGCAACGATTTGCGCAAACTGCAGCGCTGGGTTCAGGAACTGCATACCACCGCCCCTTAGTTGCCACCGCCCTCCGACCATATTTCCGCCTGCGCAGTGGTGATCACCGGGGCACGCAGTCGGCAAACCGCCTTGCCACACCATTCCGGCCCGATATCCAGTTGTTGCAGCGCATGCTCCATGGTCACCCGAAACACCGGGGCGGCCTCCACGCCACCAAAATTCCAGAATTTGTCACTATCGCGCAGGGTAACCGCCATCACCAGTTGCGGATCGCGCCCCGGCGCAAATCCCACAAAAGTCGCGTTGGTGCGATGATGGAAAAAACCATCCTTGCCATTGGCCAAATCCGCCGTCCCGGTTTTGCCGGCAACCGCATAACCGGGAATCGCTGCCAGAATCCCCGTACCATTGGGCTCCGCCACGCTGCGCAACCAGCGCCGCAAATCATTGGCCACCCAGAAGGGCATCACCCGCCGCTTGACCAGTGGCTCGCCCTTCACCAGAACAGGGCGAATATGGTAACCGCCATTGGCAATAGCCGCATAAGCGTCCGCCAGCTGCAAAGTGGTCACGGAAATGCCATAGCCAATGGAAATGGTCGCATGACGGGCTTTTCCCCAGCCCTCCCAGGCTGGCAGAACACCGGCGGTTGTGCCCGGTAAACCAATCTGCGGCACATCACCAAAACCCACCGCCCGATACATAGCATAAATATCCCGTCGCGGCGTCTTCAAGGCAATTTTAGCCGTACCTATGCAGCTGGAGTATTTGAGAATGTGTTCAATATTCAGGATGTGATGGCGGACATCATCGGTAATGGGGTAACCCCCTACCCAGAGTGGATGAAACACATTGAAACGGGCCGTAGGACTGACGCTATGAGTCGCCAGCGCTGCGGCGATGGCAAAAGGTTTGATGACTGAACCCGGTTCAAATGCCTGATGCACCGCATTGTCCACATAGTCCATGGGATTACTGCAACTGCCGAGGTTATTGGGATTACAACTGGGGACACTGGCCATGGCCAGAACCTGCCCGGTACGCACATCCATCACCACCGCCGAGCCATTACTGGCGCCGAAATGACGCTGGGCAGCCAGCAGGGTCATGTAGGCCCAGTACTGGATCTGGGGATTGATGGTCAACTGCAGGGCATGTCCGGCACGCGGCAATTGCAGGATTTTATCCACATGCACAATTTGCCCGTGACCATCTTCAAGGACTCTTTCCTGACCAGGATGAGCCGCCAGCCACTGATTGTAACCCAGCTCCAGCCCGGTACCCCCCTGATGCTGCAAATTGACCATACCCAACAAAGGGGCAGTGACCGCGCCCAAGGGATAATAGCTGCGACTGGTATGCTGAACGTAAATACCCGGCACTTGCAGCGCTTCGAGTTTTTTGCCCAGAGCGGGGGAAATTTGCCGGAGAATATAGGCATAATCCGCACCCCCACTGGCGACTCTCTCGGCAAAACTGGCAGGGCTGAGATGGAGCACCCGGGCAATGGCCAGCCAGTGCTTTTGCTGTTTATCGAGAATGGCAGGGTCGGCCCAGATGGTGACGGCTTTGACATTCACCGCCAGAGGTTCACCGTTAACTGCCTTGATGACTCCGCGTTCACTGGGTAAAGGCAAGGTTCGCAGATAGCGCATCCGCCCTTGGGAGCGCAAACTTTGGTGCTCAAGCAATTGCAAACGCAAATCCCGGGCCAGCACCGCAGCAAAGCCCAGTAGCAAAATCAGAATCAGCCAGCGCGCCCGCCCCGAAGGGAGAATTTTGACCGTATGCTCAGTCATGCGGGCGCTGTACCTGCAAAAAGATGGGGTGCATAGTGAACTCTGATAGAGCTGTAACAAGCTTCTGACGACTGATTCATGAAAAAGTTCCAGCATCCGGCAGGATTTCGAATATTGCTCTATATATACATGAGAAAAATCTGACAACTGTTCGCCAAACTTGAACTTTCTTAATAACCTGACCTAGAATGGCGACGATGACTTTAGTGAGGTCTGCATATTCATGCGTCTGAAACCAGACTACCCGTTTTTGCGCTCAGGGGCTTTCGCCCTGACGGTTGCCGCCCTGGCAGGCTGTGCCAGCATGCCAGGCCCCACCCAAAGGGCCACTACGGGAGGATATGGTTCTGCTCTGGCCAACTCAGCCTACTCCACCGGAGAGACCTGCTATGCACCGACCCCCAATCTCAATGCTGCCTACAACCAACCCTATGAAATAAACGGGCAATGGTACCACCCCATGCATCATGCCTCGGGATTTTCCGAAAACGGCATTGCTTCCTGGTATGACCGGCAGTCTTCCAGTGATGTGACCGCCATGGGCACCGCCTTTCATGCGCGGCAATTGTCAGCCGCGAGCCGGACCTTGCCCCTGCCCACCTGTGTGCGGGTGACCAACCTCGAAAACGGGCGCAGCATCGACGTACTGGTGGATGACCGGGGGCCATTCGTCCAGGGTCGGATCATGGACTTGTCGGCGGGTGCCGCCAATGCCTTGGGAATGCTCAATCAGGGAACCTCCCGGATACATATCCAGGTCATTCCCAGCGCGCTGAGTCCCCATGTTCCGGCTCCACAGGTTTTGGAAGTGGCACAACGACCGGCGGTGCAGCCGCCAGCCTCCTTACCTGCCACGCCTCGGGCCATCCCTCTGCCCGCCTATACACCACCAGCCAATGCCGGAGCAAATCTAACGGCCGTGGTCAATCAAACCTTTGCGAGCGGCGCCCACAACCGTCCTGAAACAAAAGCGGCCCCTATACCATTAAGGGCTACGCCTGCGCCCCGCCCGGCTACAGCGCCCGCCGCTCCAGCACCCCATGTCCTGCGCAACTGGCACAGGGCTCCCCAGGTGGAGCAGGTCTATCTGGTAACCGCGCAGGCCATGGGGTTTCACAGCGCATTGCGTGAGCGCAGCAAACTGCAGGATTTTGGTATCAGCACCGCCAAGTTGGTCCCCGCAGCGGCCAGTCTATACAAAGTCAAAATAGGCCCCATGGCACCGACTGCCGCTCCCGAAGATTATGCATCCAGCCTGGAGCGCTTGCGTTTGGGTAATTTTGTGGTCAGCGAACAGGAGGGTTAAAGGCATCGGCCCGCACCCGGTTCAAAGGTGGACCGCGCCTTTCACCGAGAATAGCCCAGACCACCAGCACCACCCAGACAATGCCGGACCACCCCAGCACAATATTGAGCACCAGCACCCAGAAAAAATGCTCATGATGACGGGCGGCGGCAATCATGCTGGGCACAAAGTAAACCATCAAACCCAGTACAGCCATCAACAGCCAGACCACGACATGAAAAAACAAGGCGGCAATACCCAAGCCTACAAGCGCCAATAAAACAATAGCAACACCTAAAATGGCACTCATGCTTCTGCTCCTTTGGCAGCGAACAACTTACTGATAATGGTATCTCCCTGCATTTCCTCACCACTCAAGGTCATGGCCAACAGTTCGCCACCGAGCACATCGGGAGAAATAATCAGATCCGCACCAATCAGGCGCAAACGTTCCAGATTCCGGGCATCCTGCACGGCGGCCACGGTTTTTCCAGGAACCTTTAATTCCTTGGCCGCCAGAATGATAAAGGCATTTTCACTATCAATGACCCGCAAGGCCAATATCCCCAAGGCGCATTCTGCCCCTGCCCGCTTCAAGACTTCCAGATCGGTGGCATCTCCCAATATCAGATCCTCGGGTGCCATCCATTCATTTTCCGGCGCAACGGGAACCAGCACCAAAACCCGCAAATGCCGGGCGCGTAACGCCCGATAGGTATTCTGGGCGAGCACATTATCGCCGATAATCAAATAATGATTGCGATGATGGCGCTTTTCGCCACCCATAAGCAGGCGCTGCATCCGGCCATTCAAGAGGGGCACAATCACCGCCGAAATAGAGGTGGCAAAAACAGTGATACCGAGAATAATGATGGAAATTACAAAAAAGCGGGCATCGGCGCTTTTAGGGACGATATCTCCATAACCGACGGTGGACATGGTCACCACGGCAAAATACAAGGCGCTGATCATATTGGTGATAGGCGGAGAAAAACCGGCACCGAGAACATAACTACCCAATACCGCATAACTCATCAACAGCAGAATAGAAATAACCGCGAATAAAGTACCGGCCACGACACTGGAGTGGGCAAAATGCCGACGGAATACCAGCAAGGAAATAAGGATAACAGCATTGAAAATGGTGAACCCGCTCCACTCAAAACCGTAATGGTGAAGGAGCATGGCCAGCATCGCCCCCGCCAGTATCAGGGTTATGGCCCAGGAAAAGCGGGAGCGGAACAGCAGACCGAAGGCCATCAATAACAGGACAATACCCACAATGGCTTCAGGGATGGTCCCCAAGGCCGAAAGCAAGGGTGCCTGGGTCAAACCATCGGCCGGGGCCAGATCGGAAAGTTGCGGAAACAGATGAAGCAGATCAGGAAGCACATTGAGGATGGCCAAAGCCCCGAGCAAGCCTACTGCCAGCGCCAGGGGGATATGGGGAAACCAGCGATCCAGGTATAAAACCACACGAGCCTTGGCGGCAAAGCGAAAGAACCTCTGGCGCAGCGACAGGCGCATGATGTCAGGGATGCGAATCATGACCACTTCCTCAAATATCCGTGGGTTTGTTAAGCAACTAGATTAACCCTAACCTGCCTCGGACAAGAGAAGCAATAAAAACCCTGGCAGGTCTTATTTAACCTGCGACTATTTGAGGTATTCATGGCTTTACACCAATACAAAGACTGGTTTAAAGCCTCTAAAAACCGGATATCAAGCGTTGTGCTGACCGTCATCAGAATCGGCAGGGCCAAAGGTTGTGCGCATTCCGGCAACCATGGCTACCACCCACAAAGCACCCAGAACAATGAATGTTGCATAAAACATGATGGTCATTCCTCATGAAGTAAATGTTATTGCAGTATATCAGTAGACCCTGAATGTCGCGAACAGTTCAAAAAAACCTCTTCATCAGTCTCAAGCATTTCCGTACGAGCTTATCCGAAAGCCTGGGCGGGGTTCACCACAATATTGGTAAAATCCCGTAATTTCATTTTGGGGCGCAAGTCGCTGAGAATAGCAGCCTTGGCTACCGGCAGCGCCTGCCAGGCATTATTACCCCCATCTTCCACCACTGCCGCTACGGCAATTTGGGGGTGATGAAGAGGGGCCCAGCCAATAAACAGGGAATCATCATTGTAAATCGTGCGACCATTCTGATAACCGATGGGCACTTCTGCCGTTCCGGTTTTGCCGGCCATGGCCAGGCCGGGAGTAGCCATGCTTTTACAGGTTCCCCGGGTCACACAGGCCGTCATACCCTTGCGCACGGCCCTTAGTGCAAAGGCGGGAATATGCAGATTTTTCGGCGGGGCTATGGGTAAAGCCTGACGAACGCCGGTTTCCGGATTGATGAGGGCAGTAACCACATGCAGATATGGTAAATAGCCGCCGTTGGCGATGGCCGAAACGGCGCGCACCAACTGCAGTGGGGTGACCAGCAGATACCCCTGACCAATTCCCAGAATCACCGAATCACCGGTGTACCAGGGCTGGTGAAAATGCACTTCTTTCCAGCGAGGCGTGGGTACAAAACCAGATGCGCTGCCTGGCGTATCAATGGGTGCAGGTTTCCCGAAACCAAAGCGCCACAGGGCGGCATCCTGACGCTGAATACCCATTTTGATGGCCAGCTTGTAAAAAAACACGTCCACGGACCAGGCCAGGGCCTTGGTCAGCCCGGTTTCCCCGAAACCCGAACGATACCAGTCCCAGTAAACGTGACCACCCAGACGGATATAGCCGGGGCAGTAAGTATGGAAATCGGGCTGGATGACTTTGTCCTGCAAAGCTTCAATGGAATAAAAGGGCTTGATGCAGGAACCCGGCGGATACAACCCTTGCGCCACCCGATTGAGCAATGGCCGCCCCTTGTCATGCAGCAGGCTTTGCCAGTGGGTATCGCTGATACCGTCGACAAACCAGTTGGCATTGAAACTCGGATTGCTGTAGCTGGCGATGACGGCACCATTTTTCGGATTAACCGCTACCAGGGCACCACGAAAATGATTGCGGCGCATGACCCGGGCAACGGCTCGCTGCACCCGCAAGCGTAAACTGGTTTGCAGATTATCCCCCGGCGTCGGGGCAATATTGCGCAAATTGGCTACCGGCACACCAAAAGCATCCACCTCCTTGATCTGATAGCCGAATTTTCCCCGTAACTGGCGCTCAAAGGCATATTCCAGACCGCTCTCACCGATGAAGCGCCGATAAATGTATTTTTGCGGGTCAAAACCTTTGAGATTGCGGGCGCTGACTGGACCGACATAACCCACTACCGAGGTAAACAGCTTTTGGTAGGGGTAATAGCGATGCCACTGGGCGGCCACCTGCACGCCCGGAAATTCCATATCACGCACCGAAAAGTCGGCAATTTGGGCAGCATCCAGGTGATGCAAGAGAATGCGGGGGATATAAGGCGGCTTGTCATCCAGGGTATGCAGCAGGTGCCGGACATTTTTCGGGGGAATGGGAAACAGTTGTTCCAGACGCTGGAGCGTTCCGTGCAGATGCTCTGTTTCATCGGGGATCAGCTCCAGCACATAGCGCGGGTGATTGGCGGCAAGAATCTGACCGTGGCTGGCGAGAATCAGTCCGCGCGCTGGCGCATCCGGAACAATGGCGGTGTGATTAGCCTGGGCCATTTGCCGGAAGCGCTGATAATGCAGCACTTCCAGATCCACCAAACGCCATATCAGATACAGGAAAGCCAGCAGCAGCAGAACAATCGCCACCGCCAGACGGCCCCGGAAACGGCCGGTTTTCTCCGCATTCGGGCTCATCCAGAAATCCCTTCAATAATCGTCAAACATGGAGAAAACAATGACGTAACCACCTCAGAAAACCCAGTCTATGGCTTAGCTGAGAGGTCGTCAGCCGGGGAAAGTTCCCGCAGGATGACTCCGTCCCGGAAAAATGTTCCGGGAACTTCCCGTAAAGAGTAGGCGTCTTAAGACGGGTGTAAGGACTTTAACTCAAACTGAAAGATGCCGCTAAAAAACCGCAAACCGATTCCCATAACGCCTTTGGCTGCTGGGTTCCTGTCAGAAAAATGCTGATGGTCGATATTCTGGAAATATGCCTCATTTTAGCGGGCATTGCGGTTTTTACTGTTCCAGCCAGCCTGCTGGTGGAATGGATATTACGTCATTGGGACAAATAGGAGCCTCCATTTATGCCTTTACGTGCATTTAATTTTCAGCCACGGCAAATTCTCGTTGCCGTCATTGCTGCCACTGCCGGATTTGGACTGGGCGCTGCAGGATGGGCTTTTGCTGCCGACAATCATTCACCAAGCGCAGTCGTGACTTCCGCGAATAAAACTGCTGCTGATCCCCACAAGCTGGTAGATCTGCCGGATTTCACGCCCATTGTGAACAAGTACGGTAATGCCATCGTAAAAATTGACGATTCCGACACCAAAATTGTCCGGGGCGGCAACGGTGCCGATCCATTTCCCAGAAATTCGCCTTTCTACCAGTTCTTTCAGGGCTTTTCCGGGGCCAATCCCCCTCAAAAAGAAAAAATGGAAGCCCTCGGCTCCGGATTCATCATCTCCCCTAACGGCTATATTGTCACCGCCGGGCATGTCGTGCGGGGGATGCATCACATTATTGTGACCCTCACCAATCATCATGCTTACCCGGCAAAAGTCGTGGGATTATCGGTACGTTACGATACCGCTCTGTTGAAAATCGATGCTCATAACCTACCCACTGTAGAGCTGGGCAACTCCCGCAACCTCAAAGTAGGACAGTGGTTACTGGCCATTGGCATGCCTTTTGGCTTTTACAATACGGTCACCCAGGGGGTGGTCAGTGCCTTGAATCGGCCACTTCCCCATGATGATGAATATATCCCCTTCATTCAGAGCGATGTGCCTATCAACCCGGGTAATTCCGGAGGGCCAATTTTCAACATGGAAGGACAGGTCGTAGGTATCAATGACCAGATTTATACCAACGATGGTGGTTATATGGGCCTGTCTTTCAGTATTCCCATCAACACCGCCATGCGCGCTGTTCATGCTTTTGAGGCTCATAAAAAACTCCACTTTGGCTGGCTCGGTGTGGATGTTCAGGAAGTCACGCCGCAAATGGCCAAGGCCCTGCACATGAAAGAACCGGTGGGCGCTCTGGTCGCCTCGGTCAGCCCCCATGAGGCCGCTGCCAAGGCCGGGTTGAAGCCGGGTGATGTGATTGTGACTTACAATCACGAAGCGATTTACAGCGTGGGACAGCTCCCCCCGCTGGTGGGCGATACGCCCCCCGGAACTACCGTGCCCATGGGTATTTTGCATAATGGCAAGCCGGAAACCCTGCAAGTCACCATTGGCACCATGCCGTCCAAAATGCGCCATGTCGAAGCCGAAAAAACCGCCGATATCCGTCGTCTGGGGCTGCGGGTTACCACTCTGGACCAGGCCGCGCAAAAACGTCTCGGCATCCATCACGGGGTCCTGATCGAGAGCATTTATCCTGGCCCTGCGGCGCAAATGGGGTTGACGGACGGCATGGTCATCCAGCAAATCGATCAGCAGATGGTCAACAGTCCTGAGCAACTCCAGCAGATTGTCCGGAAATTACCGGCCCATACGCCCATTCCCTTGCTGGTCCGCCAGGGGCATCAAAGTCTGTATGTGGTGATCACCCTGTCGGAACATTAAAACCAAAACTGCTTACAAGGAAGTCGTATGCGCCACAAAACCACCTCGCTGCAATCCACGCGTTTCCTGTTGCTGGCGGCTGTTGCCACGCTGTTGTCAGGAGGCACTGCCTTTGCCAATACCGCCCTGCTGATGCCTCCGCCACCGCCCATAGCCGATGCCAAAAGCTATGTGCTGATGGATTTTCGGACCGGACAGATTATCGCGGAAAAAGACGCCAACCTGCAGTTACCTCCCGCCAGCCTGACCAAACTGATGACGGCCTACCTGACTTACGGGGCTCTCGCCGATGGCGCCCTGCACTGGAATCAACGCATTCATGTCAGCCGGGTAGCCTGGCATACCGGCGGGTCGAGTATGTTCATCCAGCCGAATCTGCCCGTCACCGTCGCCCAGCTCATGCATGGTCTGATCATTGACTCCGGCAATGATGCGGCAGTGGCATTGGCTCAAGCAGTAGCGGGTAGTCGCGCCAGTTTTGTGGATGAAATGAACAGCACAGCCCGTAAATTGGGTTTACCGGGGGCCCACTATGGCGACGTGGATGGGCTTCCCACTCCTGATCTGCACCTTTCCGCCCTGGATATTGCCATGATTTCCCGGGATCTGATAGCGAAATACCCGCAAGTCATCCATATCTCCAAAATCAAATACTATCGCTACAACCACATCACCCAGCGGAGCTGGAATCCGGCCCTGTTCGGGCATCCTGACATCGACGGCCTGAAAACCGGACATACCAACGCAGCAGGGCACTGCATGGATACCACCGCCGTCCGCAATGGACGCCGCCTGATTGCCGTGGTTATGGGTGCCCCCAACTGGCCGAGCGGGGTCAATGATGTGGTGGCCTTACTGGATTACGGTTACCGCTTTACCACAGACCACACCGTGACCAAGGCCGGTAGCGTGGTCGGCACTTACAGCGATACCAGCCTGGACCCGGACAAACTGCCGGTCACGGTCGCCCGGAATGTGGAGGTCATGATTCCCACCGGCGCCGAAAAGGATCTGAAAACCCAGGTCACTTATCAGAAAATCGGTAGTCAGGGCATTGCCAAAGGTCAGAAACTCGGGGAAATGACCGTATCCCTGAACGGCAAGGTGTTGGGTAGCACAGATCTGGTCGCCGCTGAGGCCGCCAAACCGGCAGGCACCTTCGGTAGCCTCTGGAATCGCGTCAAACAATCCTTGTAAAAGCATCAGGAGCCTTTCATGTCTCGGCCTATTCATCGACCTATTCTGCTCCCCGCCCTGCTACTAGCTTTGGGCGGTCTGCCCCTCACGGCCAGCGCTCTGACTGTCAACATCAGCAAAGCTGTCAGCAGCTCAGCCCCCGTCGCCGTCCCCAGCTTTGGCTCCGGCCCAGCCGGACAGCCGGATATTGCCCACATTGTGCGATACGATCTGCAGCACAGTGGCTATTTTTCGGTGATCAATCCCGCTCTGTATCCGGATGATCCCCACTCCGCCGCTGCCATTAAAGTCGGCGCATGGGAAAAAACCGGGGCGCTGGCCATGGCCGTTGGCAAAGTCCGGCAAACATCCCAAGGATATGTGGTGGATGCCGATGCGGTCAGCCTGATCACCCACAAAATGCTGGCGGGACGCCGCTATGTCAGCAATGCCGAGGGTTATCACATGGTCGGTCAGGAAATTGCCGACCTGCTCTATCAGCAGATTACCGGTGAGCCCGGCCCTTTTGCCAGTCATATTGCTTATGTGGATCAACAGGGCAGCCATTACGACCTGGATGTGGCCCAGTCGGATGGCTGGAATGCCCGCAGCATTTTGCGCGGCAAAATTCCGATCATCTCTCCGGACTGGTCGTCCCATGGTCGGCAATTGGCTTATGTCACCTACCGGCACCGCCATTCGGTCATCTACATTCAGAATCTCGCCAACGGTCAGCGCCAGCAGGTTCCCGACCAGGGCAGCGCCCTGAGCGCTCCGGCTTTTTCGCCCAATGGCCAGTACCTCGCTTTCGCCAAGGTCTGGGAACGGGGACGCACCGAATTGGTACTGGAAAACCTGCATACTGGTCACGAACGGGTATTGACGCGCCGGGGAACCGTCAATACCAGTCCCAGCTGGTCCCCCGGAGGCCACCATCTGGTGTTTGTGTCCAACCGCCAGGGTAGTGCCCAGATTTATCAGATGCGCGCCAATGGCAGTCACATTGAACGACTGAGTTACGCGGGTGGTTACAATGTTTCTCCCAGCTACGCCCCCAACGGGCGCTGGATTGCCTTTATTCATGCCTATCGCGGAGTATTATCGCTGGCCGAAATGCGCCCCGACGGCAATGACCTGCAGATTCTTTATGATGGCGGCAACTGCGAGCACCCCAGTTTTGCCGAAGATGGCCGGATGCTGGTTTTTGCCACCCATCGCGGCGGACAAAAAGTGTTGGGAGAAGTGGCCGTCAACGGTAAGGGCCTGCATTTTCTGGATATATCCGGTCAAGCCAACGAACCGGCCTGGTCTCCGGGCTGAGGGACTGCTACTGGACCGACGCCCGGATGTCGCATCATCCCGCCACCTTACAGCGGCGCATCGTGGTGAATATCCATCATAAAAATCAACGGCAAGCAGCGGCCATCGTTCGAATAGAGGGGCGTCAACCGCGCCCAAATGGCTTCTCACCGCTGTGCTGAGCGCGCTCGCTTGACCTGTTGTTGATCTATCGTTATATATATTCATATATAAACAACCATGGGTTCACTTTATGCAAAAACTTCATATTGCCGCCGGCCTCACCGCTGCCATCTTTCTCACTCTGCCTGCCTTTGCCAGTGCTCAAGATTTTCGGGTTGCCTATGCAGGCTCCATGGGTGCCGTCATGGATCTGCACCTGGGGCCCGCCTTTGCCAAGGCCCAGGGTGTCCATTACCAGGGTGAAGGCCAGGGCGCCTATGGCCTGGCGCATCTAATCGCCGGACACAAGCTGCGTCCGGATGTGTTTGTTTCCATTACTCCCGGACCCATTGAAGTGTTGATGAAAGCGGGCCTGGTTAAAGAAGCCTATCCAGTGGCCAGCACCGCCATGTGCATTGCCTACAGCCCCAACAGTCCCTACGCCAAGGACTTTGAAAAAGCGGCTGCGGGTAAAATGCCCTGGTACAAGGTTCTTGAAATGCCCGGGGTCCGCTTTGGTCGTACCGACCCCAAAACCGATCCACAAGGTCAGAACATCGTTTTCACCTTCATGCTGGCAGAAAAATATTATCACCAGCCGGATCTGGTCAAAAACATTCTCGGCCCCGTCGAAAACCAGCAACAGATTTTCACCGAAGCCTCTCTGCTTGCCCGCCTCAAAAGTGGTCAGATGGCCGCTTCATCGGGTTACTTAAGCGCCGTCAAATCCCTGCATCTGTCCTATATCACCCTCCCTGCGCAGATCAACCTCAGCGATCCGGCCATGTCCAAGGACTGGTACAGCAAGGTCCACTTCACTCTGAATGTGGATGGCCACCCCAAAACGGTTCACACCCAACCGCTGGTATTTTATGCGGCAGTGCCTACGGATGCTCCTGATCCCAAACTGGGCATGGCCTTCATCCATTTCATGACCAGCGCGGCCGGTCAGGCCATGTTCAAGGAAACCGGATATAGCCAACCCAAAGGTCCAGTCCTCCAATAATGTATTGTTGGGATATCACTATGGACCCCTATCGTTTGGCCGGCCAGATCAATACACCCAGCGCCATCAGCAGGACCTCAACACCATATATTTTCCGCCGTCCGTAACTACCCGCAATTCTACCGAAAAATAGGCCCCCAAAAGCACTGCAATCAGAGAAATGGAAATGATCAATCCCATCCTGAAGGCATCGAGATGCCATTCCTGCCGAATCAAGGCCAAGGCAAAACCAATGATGAACAAATCGTAGGCTGCCGAAAAAATCCCAGTCCGGCGGTTAACATGGTTTTCAGGTAAAAAAATCCGAGAGCAGCCTCATTCAGCTCGACTATAGACGAAAAGATGGTGTTTGCTGATTTCATACACCCCGACGAACGTATGAGAACGGAAAAGGATGACTTCCAGACAGGGAGATTTTCGAGCTGACTGACTAATTTGTCCCACAAGCCCAGCCGGATGTACCGGACAACAGGCTATTTTCAGTGCGTTTATCATCCAGGCATTGCGAGTATATAACGCTTCGCAGGACCCGGCGGAGCAAAAAGTTTGCAGCGGGGGCAATGCCTACTCTGACAACTGCCAATCAGTTTATAAGGTTAGCAGTTTAAAAAATGTTCCAAATTCATCTGACTGCTGATTATCCGGGAGGTTCAGGTGAATGCATAGGGGACAACTTTCAAGGGCCAAGCCTTAAAAATGTTACTGAAATGTCAAACAAGGATGTTTCAGCACAATCAGTTGGCGTAAGCGCCTTTGCCATTCCCGATGGAACTATTGGCCGGGATGCCTATCCATATTTTATATGGCCAAGCTCTTGTCCCGAATTTCTTTTATCACCCATCCTGGGAGGATCTGTCATGATTGAAAGTATCACTCAGCAGGCTGAACCCGAAAAACCCATTTCATCCATGGATCGCAGGCAGCGGGCACGTGCGCATCTGGCCAAGGTTCTGCACATCCTGAATGAACCAAGACGCTGGATATCCATCTGGTTTCTTTCCTACGCCATTCTGGGGGCGATCTCTTCAGGAATACTCCCCATTCTTCTCCCCTTGATGATTGTCGCAATATCCCATCATCTCAGTTGGGTCGCCTATGTGATGGGAGGATTCAATCTGGGATTATTGAGTTCGCCTCTATGGGGCTTTCTGGCGGACAACAAGCAATGGCATCTTCCCGTTTTCTTTGGTGGTTTCATCGTATTGATGCTGGCTCTGGGGTTTCTGCCGTTTTTACCCGGACTGTTACCGTGGTCACTGTTATCGTTGGCGGCGGGGGCAGGCACTTCAGCGGTCGCTACCGTGGCCAGTTTGTTTATTGTGGAATTCGATCCCAAAAACCACTGGGAGGCCCGGCTCGGCTGGCTACAGACCTTTAATGGTGCGGGACAAGTGGGAGGACTATTGCTTGCCGGGATTTTTACCGCGAATTTCAAATGGGGGCTGATCTGTTCTGCGCTGGCTTTGTTTCCGGCAATATGGCTGGCTGCCAAGGGGCTCCCTTCGGCCGCAAAGCGGGTTGATTGGACAGCGGAAATCGGTCAACAAATGCGCCGGGATTTGGACTGGCGTCTGCTGGCCAATTTCGGCCGTCCCGAACTGCTGGGGGGTGGGCTACTGCGCTTTTCCCATCATCTTTCCCTCCGGGGTGGCAAACGCTTCATGGATGTTTTGCATACGCGCTTCGGACGCTTTCTGTTTTCCTGGTTTGCGGTGGCCTTTGGCGTGGCGGCCTTCTTTGCCTATTTCCCGGTGGCCATGCAAAAAGCTTACAGCGTGGCCCCCACGTTGACTTCCAGTGTCTATGCCATCACCGCTGCCTTTGCCTTGATTCTCTATTCAGTGGGTGGGCAATTATCCGGAAAATATGGTGCTGGTCGGGTCTATCGCTGGTCCCTGCTCGGGCGCTTAATCGGTTTTAGTCTGTTGTTGCTCGTGTTTTTTACCCCTATTCCGAAAACATTCGTCGCCTTGCTGGGCTTTGTTGTAATTATGGCGGTATGGCCCTTGCAAAGCATCTCAGGCACCACCCTGACTGCCCGCCTGACCCCCTTCAGTCAAGGGGCTGCCATGGGTTTATTCAATGCCAGTGGCGCGGTCGCGACCGTTTTGGGAACCTTTCTGGGTGGGCCGTTGGTACAATTTATCGGTTATCCGGCCTTGTCCGCCATGGCGATTGTAGGGATTCTCCTGGGCTGGTTGACTGGACATGGACTGCAAGCCGAAAATGTCCAGCCCGAACTGAAGACATCGGCAAATAAGGCGTAGCGCTGACGTCGTGATCATCAGGACACCATTGCAGAATTACGCAGCTTTGCTGCAGTGTTCAGCCGGGCAACTCCACCCCCAAGTTTCATAGCCAGCGCGTTGGAATTGTGTGGAATGACCTGCCGTGATCAAGCATCCCACTGAATCTGGTTAGGTATTAACGGTCTACCCAGCAGGCAGACTACCCGCTCACGGATATCTTGCCGGTATTTTCCGAAGCGAATATTCGTTCGCTATGCAGATGCCCTTGGTGACCAATCCAGACCACCCAGAAAGTCGCGAACAGAACTACTGCAAGGATTTTCATCATGCGCTTGAACACAAGAAGGGCTCATTTCCGTCGATCTTTGGTGGATTGTTGCCAGTTTTCTCGAAGGCCTCTGCCATATAAGTAATCCAGACCAAGGGCCTTTTCTGCTGCGGGATCTCCAATACGTGCCCATTTTTCCATTCTGCCTAATGACATACCTGCCACTGATCTGGGCATTTCCAAAACATGGACTGGATAGTGGGGTACTATGGACACCTTTAATTGACCAGCAAAGGCCATAACATGACTACTGGCAAAAACGACAACGAAAATGAATGCCCCGATATATTTTTTATGGAATCGCGCAGACACAAAAACATTCCTCAGTAAAAATGCCCCGTGACGTGGGGCTGAATCTATTTGCAAAGATAAACAGATTCCCGGCAGATGCCTGATTCCAAGAGACGTTTGGACTATTTGCCATCATCATCTGCTGCTCGTGTTCAGACACCGCGAGCTGGTCCTTGGGGTGTATCGAATAGATGCGACTAAATGGGTAGCTTAGGACTAGCGGGTTGCTGTGGATGCCGCCAGCGCACCGACATAAGCTCATGGCCCGGCAGAGTTTTTGCGGGAGATGGTGCTACCAGGTGGGCTGGAGCTGCCGGCGGCACCATGACCGGTCCCGGCAAAAATACCCGGGTCATCATGACCGGCTCCGGGAAATTAAAGAACGGACTTGCGAATGGGCCAAAAGACACCCGCATCAACTGGTTCATCTCGGCAATCTGGCGATCCATCGCCACTTGCATCGAACGCATTTGCCACAAGCTGTGATGGATCATTGCTTCCGCCTGGACGGGAGAGATTTGTCCGGCGGTCACTTGCAAATGCCCCGGCACCCCCTGCGTCCCCCAGGTCACACTGTGAATTTGAATAACACCCCCCGGGATGTGGATGGTGCGGTTTTCTGTGGAAACAGGCACTGAATGGCCATCTACCGAGACATAGCTAGTTGCCGCATGAGCGAGGGGGAAGGCCATTGCTGTTCCCAGTATGGGCAGGCTCAGCAAGGTGAGCCACTGACGTTTTGATTTCGAGAGAGGGCTTCTTTTCATGACTATCCTCCTTAATGTCAAAAAACCCTGAGATCCAAACCATTGTCAGGAAGCAGGACTCCTGACTATTGAAAAAGACCGAATGACCTATAGGAAAGTTCCCTGTATTAGGTGAAAATCTGATTGTAGAGAATAAGCGTGCTTATTGGGTAGAATGCTGCCACTGAATATCTGGTTGAAATAGTAAGAACGGATATTCCCAGTCACATGGCCCGCCTCCAGAAACTGCTGGATGCTGACATAATGGCTATCGGCAAAGGCCAGATTCGGTAACAACAGTAAAGCGGCAACAGTGAGTTTCATGAGGGCTAATCCATTGATCGCACGTTTTACTCCCGCAAGGAGCGCATGAGATCGTCGCTGGCGGTATTTTCCGCAGCGTCCACACAAACGGGTTCCGGTAGCCCGGTTTCCACCGACAAGCAGGGCGCACGGAACAGGCGTCCGCTCCACATGCCCACAAAACTGCGCTGGGTCACGATGATCCAGAAGCCGGCCAGAGCGATGGTGAAGAAAGCGCCCAGGGGTAGAAGCACAGGCCAACTGGTTTCCCGGGCCAGCAAATAAGTGGCGGCGTTGAATACGCCCAGGGGAAAGGTAAAACCCCACCAGCCCATATTGAAGGGCAGCCCCTCTCCCAGATAACGCAGGGTAAAAAACACTGCCATCAGCAGCCACCAGAACCCAAACCCCCAGAGAAGCAGAGCGATAAACAGTCCCGCCATGGCTCCAAATTGACTCATGGCGGCCAGGGGGCCTCCGGCAAATACGATTTTATCGGCGCCGCCCAGAGTGATCATGGCCATGGCGCCGGTACCCAGAGGTCCCAATGGAAGCCAGGCGGATACCGCCATATCCTGGTGCGGGAGCTTGTGCAGAGTCAGGCGTAGCAGCAGGATGGCGAGTATGCCCATGGCCAGCAGCACCGAAACGGCCCAGAGCAGATAGCTCAGGTAAATGACCGTACTGCCCAGCGCCGGGGCCAGATGCCGGGCCAGCAATCCGCCACTGGCCGCCGTCACCTCGGGTGGGACAATGGGCAGCAACCAGGCAGCGGTCATGCGCTCCACGCTGTGTTCCTGTGCGGTAAACATGAAAAAGGGCACCAGCAGCACGGAAAACAGTGCCATGGCCACATCTATCCACCACAAAATCAGGGTGAACTGCAGGGTGAGGGGTGTGATCGGCCAGATGATGAGCAGGCCATTGATAATGGTCGCAAAGCCCATAGGAATGGCACCAATAAACAGGGATTGTACCGGATGCTGAAAGAGGCGCCGGAAACTGGCCGGATAAAACACCGCCCGCCCCATGAACAACAGGGCAAAGAGCACAAAAAACCCGACATTGATGGTCCATAAGCCCTGGGCCAGTACTTTCTGTCCCCACTCCCCATAGGGAAACTCCGCGAGCATGAGCGCCAGAATACCCGTACCCATATTGGCGGCGAACCAGTTGGGAGTGAAATGACGAATGATTTCGCGGGGATCTTTTCCGGGTGCTTCAGCCCATATTTTCATGACGGCGGCTTCCTGCTCAATGAATATAAGGACAGCTTGCACCTGGACAGCTTATGCATCCAATGCTAGTTTTTCATGGGTGAATAAGCATAGATAATTTTATAATGGGGAAAAGAAGACATGCTGCATCAGCGTATTGACCCGGTTTTACTGCTGGTCTGGGCCCAGGCAGCGCGGCACGGAAACCTCCATGCGGCAGCCGAAAGCCTGTTCATGACCCAACCGGCGGTATCGCATCGTCTTAAAAACTTGCAGGAAATCGTCGGCGAAGCGCTCTATCAACGGACCCGTCACGGCATCACTCCCACGGCCATGGGCATGGCACTGCTGCGTATTGCCGAACAAATCGAAAACGCCCTGGAAGATGCCCGGACCCTCTGTCAGGACACCGAAAAAAAGCTCCGCGGTTCCCTGTCCATCCTCGCCAGCCACAGCAATGCCGAAAGCCTGCTCCCTCAGGCTATTGCCCGATTCCAGCAACTTTATCCCGGCGTCTCGTTACGCCTGACGGCCACCAACAGTCGTGCCGCCCGGGCCATGCGCGATCAGGCGGATCTGATTTTTGTCGAGGACGACCTGACGGTGCCAAGACATACCGACTGGGTCCAGGAAACCTTGCGGGAAACGACCATTGTCCTGCTGGCCCCGGAAAATCCGTACTGGCTGGGATTGGCTGCAGCCGCCCTGCCTCTGCAGGCACTGGCTGCGGAGTCGCTGGTCTGGCGGGAAGAAGGCTCGGGCATTCGTGACCATGCCCTGCAGGCCTTGAAAGAGGCCGGAATATATCCGGAAATCCGTTATGAGCTGAGCGGTTTGGCGGCCATTCGCGATGCGGTGCGCTGCGGCCTGGGCGTGAGTTTTGTTTCGGCGCTGAATGACGGCAGTGGTCAGCGCCCGGGACTGATCACCCTGAATACACAACCGCGCATTCAGCATCGTCTTTCAGTATTGTATCGCCGGGAAGCCAGTCACAGCAGCAGGGCTTTTCTGGAACTGCTGCGCCAGTAACCCGTATTAACTCGTATTAAATGGCGGTGATCAGGGACTTTTTTTCGCTCCAACGCCCCTTGCCTGTTGTTCTGGGGCTCATCCCGCTGGCAGGAGAAAACTCGCCCTGCGGGCTCAGACAGTTCTCCTGCCGGGCGCGGGATTTCGCCAAGAACAACGACGGCGCGGGCCAAAGTCGCGAAAAAAAGCCCCTGCTCACCGCCGTTTTTCAATCAGCTCCGCGCTTTCCGCTGGCTTATTTCACCTTGCCACAGTGGGCGCTGAGATAAGTACCCTGCATCTGCAAATCCGTGGTCGTTTCGTAATGGGCTTCGCTGTGGACCGCTGCCGTAATGACCCAGTGGGCATGGAGATGATGGGGACTGGTCCGGAACCAACCCACCTGGGTGATGGAGGCTCCGGGTGCCTGACAGTGGAAAGTCCATTGGGTTTTTCCATCGGGCAGGAGTTTATGACTACCGGTGCAGCGATCACTCCCCTGTGGCAGGAAAACGGACTCTGGTTTCTGATGAGCTTTCACGCAAATCTGCGTACTGCGTTCCATGGGCGTGCTGACCGGAGGCGAAGAAACTTTGGTGACTCCGGAAACATGCATCACCCAGAGCCCGGGCTGCATGGGCGCATCGGCCGCCACCGCAGAAACAGAAAGCGAACCGGTCAACAATAAAGCGGCAGTCAACATACGGCGCATAATATTTTCCTTTGATAATGGCTGTAATTTCACAACATCCAGGTTAAAGCCGTGGAAATGTAGCACAGATGTTTACACCGGGGTATTTCAGTATTCCTGCTTTCGCTTATGGGGAAATCACCTTCAGGGTCCGCTGATCCGGGCGATCCGGATGCTGTACCAGCCAGTGATGGCTGACTTCAAAAGCCCCCCAGAAACACAGGGCGATAATAATCAGGGCCAGCCACTGCTTCATCGTCAGTCTCCTAGAAAATCTGCATCAACGCATGAATGAAACTCCGGGTTTCTGCACTGACTTTGGGTTTAGGCTTGGGCGGCAGATAACCGGCAAGAAAATAACCCAGAGGATACTTGTGCCCGGGATCATGCCGGGGGGCGAGATCCCCGGTTTTGGGATTGTAATGCGCTGTCACCACATCAGGCGGCTGGAAGAAACCTGCATCAGGATAAGCCGCCAGCGCCGTATGCATGTAACGAATCCAGATGGGCAAGGCTTCGCGGGCGCCTGCCGCCCAAGTCCCCATGGATTGATTATTGTCGTAACCCACCCAGACGGAAGTGGTGATATTGGGATTAAAACCATTGAACCAGGCATTGTCTTCGTGGTTGGTAGTGCCGGTTTTCCCAGCCAGATCATGACGATGCAAAATCTGCGCAGCCACCCCGGTACCTACCCGGATCACCCGCTCCATCATGCGCGTCATCAAAAAAGCCACTCCGGGGGGAATCACGGTCTGCTTTGCCGGGGGGCGATAACCCAGGGGACAACCCAGCAAGGAAACCGTCGTGCCATGGGCGGTAACGATTTTCCGGATCAAATAGGGATGGGGTAAAAACCCGCCACTGGAAAAGACCGCATAACCCCGGGCAATCTGCAGGGGCGTAAAATCTCCCGAGCCCAGCACCATGGAAGGCGAAGCGGGAATCTGTTTAGCCGGAATCCCGAAGCGTTCCACGTAGCGCTTGGCGTAGGGAATACCCACATGCATCAACAAACGCACGCTGGGGACATTATGGGAGTCTGCCAGGTCCTCCCAAACCGGAAAAGGAATATTGGAAAAAGTCCGGCTGTAATTGGTCGGGGCATAAACCTGCCCGTCGCTGAGATGAATCACCAGCGGGGTATCGGCAATCAGCGATACGGGCGTCAGATAATGTTTGCGGCCACTGGCCAGATAAGTCGGCGCATCCATGGCCGATGCGTACACAAATGGCTTGAATCCCGAGCCCGGTTGACGGAAGGCGTACAAGGCCCGGTCAAAATGGCTGAGCTCATAACTGAACCCTCCCGACAGGGCGAGGATAGCACCGCTATGGCTATCCAGAGACACGAGAGCGCCCTGTACATGGGGTATTTGCGCCAGTTGCCAGCCGCCATGGGGAATAGTGTGCCAGACCTTGGTTCCCCACACCGGGTTACCGGTACCCGAGGTGGCAGCCACCACATAGCGGCGCAGCCAGATCAGATCACCCGGCTGCAGCACCTGGTTGACCGCCGTCGGCGGACTGCCCTTGGGCGCTGAACGTGCCCAGGCCACGTCGCGCAGAGTCAGATGCACCAGATGGCGGCCTTCGAAGGATACCGTCGCCATGGCCGGCGTGGCCTTGACGACAACCCCCCAGTGCAAATTAGCGGGATTATGATGGGGCAACTGGCTGGGACGCTGGCCTTGCAGAGCCGTTTCCATGGCGCTGGCCGATAATTGGGCAATGGGACCATGCCAGGCCTTGGGATCCATACTGTCCAGACCCATGCCGTAATTTTCGAGACCCACGGCAATATCCCGATCCGCCGCGCGCTGATCGACGGGATTGATGCTGGTGTACACCCGCAGCCCGGTACGATAGGTGAAGTCAGCACCAAAATGCTTTTCCAGCCAGTTCCGGATCCAGTCAGTGGCATAAGGCGCAATATTGCTGGCCGGGGCGTGGTAATGGGCCTTTATGGGTTCGGCCAGGGCTGCTTGTTCCTGGGTCTTGCTGATGTATCCATAACGCGCCATGTGCCGTAACACATAATCCCGGCGGGTTTTGGCCGATGCCGGTGAAGCAATAGGATTGAAGTCCGAAGGCGCCGCGGGTAAACCTGCCAGGGTAGCCATTTCGGCAATACTGAGTTGCTGGACGGTTTTGCCGTAATAGGTCTCCGCCGCCGCCTCGACGCCGTAAGCGCCCTCACCCAGATAAATCTTGTTGAGATACAGATCCAGAATCTCAGGCCGGTGCAAGCGCGCTGCCAGTTTATAGGCCAGAAGAATCTCCGCCACCTTGCGGGTGATGGTTTTTTTGGGGGTCAAATAAAAATTGCGGGCCACCTGTTCGGTAATGGTGCTGGCACCCTGGACTGGTGCCATATGTACCAGATCCACAAAGGCCGCCCGGATAATTCCGGGAAAACTGACCGGATAATACATCGGATTATGGCTGTAGAATTTGGAATTCTCCGCCGAAATAAAAGCTTCCTGCAGGGTTTTGGGGATTTGTTGCAGGGGCAGGGCATAACGCAATTGCGGCCCGACTACCTGGAGCAAATGACCATTGTCCGCATAAATGCGCAAAGGTTCCTGGGGATGCCAGTTTTCGAGCTGCACAACCGGGGGTAACTCCTGCCAGATCCGCCAGGTCCAGACCCCGATGCCCACTACGATATTGAGCGCAATCAGCAGCAGAACCACAAGCGTCCAGAATACCCAGCGGCGCCGGGGGGACTTTCTACGCGTTGCCAAAATCAGCTCCGGGTCCGCTGAACGGCAGACAGCTTGATCTCCAGGCCGCTCACAACCAGGACTCGCCTTCGTGGACCAGACGGGTGAACCATCCTGCCGGTTTTACCGCAGTCTGGGCATGTACAGGAACCGTCTTCAGGAGATGACCATGCCAGGAAATTTGCAGCGTACCCAGATCGGCTCCTGCCGCGATGGGTGCCTTCAAATCGGGAATAGCGACAAAACGGGTTTGTAACTGGCTTTTCTGCTGCTTGGGTTCAGAAACCACCACAGGACTTACAGTAATGCCTTTCACCGCCGCCGGACTCCAGTCGCCGTTATGGATCCGGGCCACTACGGTTCCCGCTGAATAAAGGGAGACATTATGCCAGCCGTTCCAGCCATAATGCAGCAAGGCGCTGGCATCGCTGCCCGCCGCACTGCGGGAAGGCGCCCCCAACACCACCGCCACCAGGGTACGACCGTCCCGGGTGGCGCTGACCGCCAGATTCCAGCTGTTTTTTCCGGCCAATCCCACGCCCAGGCCATTCACCCCATTTTGGCCGGCGAGGGGATTATAGTTGTACTGGGTAATATGGTTGTAGGTATAAGAAACCTTACCCGCCACCTGCATGACTTGCGGGTAGGTCTGGATCAGGTGCTCCGACAAACGGGCCATATCCAGCGCCGTGCTGCTTTGCCCGGGTTGGGGCAAGCCGTCGGGATTGGTGAAATGGGTATGCTGCAAGCCCATGGCTGCGGCATCATGGTTCATCAGATCCACAAAACCGCCGACACTACCTGCCACTGTTTCGGCAATGGCGATGGCCGCATCATTCCCGCCGTCAATCAATAGTCCGTGGGTCAGCTCGGACATGGTCACCGGCAGCCCCGGCTGGATGAACATGCGTGATCCCTGGGCATGCCAGGCCTCGTTCGACACATGGACATTTTCATCGGGCTGGACCAATCCCTGCTTTTCCGCCTGATACATCAGGTAAGCGGTCATGAGCTTCACCAGCCCCGAGGGGTTGACGGGTTTTTGATCGTTTTCCGCCATCAGCACCTGACCACTGTTGACGTCCAGCAAAACAGCAGACTGGATACCCGTCAATTGTGGCGCCGGCATGGGAGGCGGCGGCGGCAGGGTGGGCATGGGCGGCAAAGGCGGAACAGCGGCATAAGCGACGCTCCCCCAGGCAAATACGGCCGTAACGGCCAGAGTAATTGGATGTTTCATATGGTTGGGCGGCTCTTCAATCCAGCTGATAATCTCTCATTGGAAAACCGCAGCCGGGCAAAAGTTCCCCAACCTGCCCCGACAGCCAGCAAAGCAGAGGCCGCCAATCTATTTACATCCCCCTTTACCGCACTATGACCACGTCCAAATTTCTCGGAAATCTCGGTGATGGCAAAGAGGGGTTACTACTCCCTGCATCAATGACCGCGCCGCCGCAAATAGCGCTCCAGCAAGGCCGAGGTGGAACCGTCATGGGGATGCCGGGTTTTGCCCTGCAGATCAGACACAATGCGCTGCGCCAGCACCTTGCCCAGCTCCACGCCCCACTGGTCAAAAGAATCAATCCCCCAGATGATCCCCTGGGTAAATACGCTGTGTTCATATAAGGCCACCAGGGTTCCCAGACTATGGGGACTCAAGGCATCCACCAGCAGAACGCTGCTCGGCCGGTTCCCGGCAAAAGTACGGAAAGGAATCTGGGCCTCGGCCACGCCTTCACTGCGCAGTTCCTCCGCGCTTTTACCAAAAGCCAGGGCTTCCGCCTGGGCAATGAGATTTGCCATGAGCAATTCGTGCTGTTCCGCAGAATCACTGAGAGGATGACAAAACCCAATGAAATCGCAGGGAATCAGGCGGGTGCCCTGGTGAATCAATTGATAAAAAGAGTGTTGACCGTCCGTGCCGGGCTCACCCCAGATAATAGGACCGGTATCTATGGACAGCCCTTGCCCCGCCTCATCCACACTTTTGCCGTTGCTTTCCATCTGCAATTGCTGCAAATACGCCGGGAAGCGGGCCAGATCATAGGCATAGGGCAAAATCGCCTGGGTTTGTGCGCCCCAGAAATTGTTGTACCAGATGGACAGGAGGCCCAATAGAACCGGGAGGTTTTTCTCCAGCGGAGCACTCTGGAAATGCAGGTCCATGGCATGGAAACCAGCCAGCATGGCCTGAAAATGCTGCACGCCGACTCCGAGCATGGTGGACAGGCCAATGGCGGAGTCCATGGAATAGCGGCCACCCACCCATTCCCAGAAACCGAACATATGCTCTGTATCCATGCCGAAAGCCTTGACTGCTTCGGCATTGGTGGAAACTGCCACGAAATGCCGGGCTACTGCCTCCTCGCCGAGGGCATCCACCAGCCATTGCCGGGCGGCATGGGCATTGGTCATGGTTTCCAGGGTCGTAAAGGTTTTCGAGGAAATGATGAACAGGGTTTCCGCAGGGTCCAGATGCGCGGTCACATCACTGAGGGTGGCACCATCCACGTTGGCCACAAAATGCAGCTGTATATGGGGATGCCGATAAGTCCGCAGTGCCTTCCAGGCCATTTCCGGACCCAGGTAGGATCCGCCAATGCCGATGTTCACGATCTGGCGGATGGGTTTTCCGGTGGCTCCTCGCCAGGATTCCGAATGAATGGCCTGGGTGAACTCCGCCATATGATCCAGGACCTGATGCACCTCGGGAACCACATCCACACCATCAACCCGCATAACCGTACCCTTGGGTGCCCGCAAGGCGACATGGAATGCCGCCCTGCCCTCGGTATGGTTGATTTTTTCGCCGGCAAACATGGCGTCCCTGCGCGCCTCCAGGTCACGACTGCGAGCCAGATCCAGGAGCAGGTGCATGCTTTCGCGACGTAGCAGATGCTTGGAATAATCCAGATAAATCCCGCAGGCTTCTGCCGAAAAGTGGGTAGCACGCTGGGGATCTTCCTGAAAAAGCTGACGCAGGGTAACGCCCTCCCAGGTCTGACGATGCGCCTGTAAATGTTGCCAGGCGGGTGAAGCATTGAGCAGGGCTGCCGACATGAGGAAACTCCTTGAGCGAGAAAGGAACAAATCCATGATTCAATTAAAGCTTAGGATAAGGTTGCGCGCCATCGCAAGTTTTAATGTTCCTGCTCCTGCCAGGCATTGCGCAGTAGATGCAGAAAAGTTTCCTGGGCTTTACTCCAGGCTATCCAGTCGGCCTGATCGCGATCTTCTGCCAGTTGTCGGAGCAGACTGCCCAGCTCCCGATGGTATAATTGGTGATGGCGCATCAAACGCTTTTGGTCGTCTAGTTCCAGATTCTGCAAATAGTCATGGATGGGGCATAAACGGGCCTGACTGAGGGTTTCAACCTGCATCAAATGCGGATTTTGCCGGGCCATTTTGAACAGCAGGTTATGACTGGCCATTTGTGCGGCGTAAATTCCCAGCATGGTTGCGGGGTACTTGCGCAGGGGTTGTTTGCGCTGCAACCAGGAGCGCAAACGGATGATAGGCATGGGTCGGGCAATGTGCCGTCCCTGCAGGAGGGGAATATTGAGAGTCATCATGGCATCCATGACGGCTTCGTTTTCAACCCCTTCCACGACCAGTTCCACTTCCAGTCCCTGGGCCAGATCCCGTACCGCCAGCACAAAATGCAAGTCCTCCGGACGGGTGGCCAGTGTTCGCACAAAGCCTTGATCCAGCTTTATTTCATCAACCGGCAGGTCCTTGAGTCGCAATAGGGACGCATAAGCGCTACCCACGTCATCCAGCGCCAGTCGCACGCCCAGGGCGCGTATCTGGCGCAATAGTTCCAGAGCGGAATTGCGTTCCAGAAAATCGCTGCCCTCCAGAATTTCGAGAATAATGCGGGCCGGATCTAGACCACTATCCAGGATAATCTGGCGAATCTGGCGAATGCAGGGTTTGTTGAGGGATTGCGGATCAATATTGACTGAAACCCATAAGTTCTCACCTACCTCCCCCAGACTTTTGAGATCCTCCAGAGACTGCGCCAGCATCCGCTGGGTCAGATGACACAAATTTCCCCCGCGCAATTGCGGCAGAAACTCCCGGGGGGTCAATATACGGCCATCTTCCGCGCGCAGACGGGCCAGGGACTCCATACCTGCCACCCTGTTTGACCGGGCATCCCAAACCGGTTGGTATAAAACCAGCAACTGGCCGCTGGCGAGAAGTCGCTGCGCCAGCGGCGCCCGCTCCAGGGCTGTACTGGGTTGATGCAGCATCCAACAGGCGTCCCGGTCCTGTTTATGATGCTTGCTTTCGTAAAGGGCCAGATCCGCCTGATGGAGCAATTCTTCGGGAGTCAGCACTTTGTCACCGCCAGCATAGATACTGACGCCGATGCTCAATCCGACGCGCACACTTTGACCACTCTGCAATTGCATGGGCGAGGTCACTACATTTTCAATTTTGCGCAAAATTTGATAGAGATCGTCCTGGTTCTGGACAGACTCCAGCAGAATCACAAACTCATCACCACCAAAGCGCCCCACCATGTCATTTTTGCGCAGCACTTCGGCCAGACGATGCCCCAAGGTCACCAGTACCTGATCTCCGGCCTCGTGTCCGAATTCATCGTTAATGGGCTTGAACCGATCGAGGTCCAGCATGCATACCGCCAGCACTTCATCCTGCCGCTGATGCCGGGCCATGGCCTGCTCCAGTTGGCTTTCCAGCAGACGACGATTGGCAAGGCCCGTCAAAGGATCATAAAACGCCACTTTCTCCAGCTTTTGCCGGGCCTCTTCAATGGTTTTCTGATATTCGTCCTGGCGCAGGGCCAGACCAATACTGTTGGCCAGCTGCCCATACAGTTGCTGAACAGCCTCGGTAAAATGTTGCGGGTTCTCACTGAAAACGCCCAGAATGGCCATGGGTCGACTGTCGTCCGTAGCGGCGATGACCCAGAGCCTGCTCACCAGTTCGAGTTTCTGGAGGTGGGGATTCATTTGCAGGAAAAGGCTGTTCACCAGAGGGACCGGATAACCCAGGGGATGAATCTGCGCCGGGGGGTGATGAAGAAATTGCCCGATCAGGCTGGCCGCTACCGGCCATTCCAGTGCATTTTGCTGGTCTGTGAAAGACTCCAGGGCGCTGCGCAAGCCTACATGATCGCAGTGGATAAAATAATTCCCGATCTGCGCCTTTTCGGGGTCAGGCAAGGTAATATAGGCCGCAAGCACATTGGTTTCCTGTACCAGGGTACGGAGCAAATCCGGAAACATTTGCGTCACTGCCGCCCGATCCAGCAGATCGCGCTGGATTTTCATCACTGCAGACTGATAACGGCGCATGGCGGCATCCTGGGCGGCAAGCAAGGTCAGCTGCATTTTTTCTTCGGCCAGTTTTTGCTTCAGAACCAGCTCGTCCAGTCCATGTCCTACCAGGCGCGCCACCTGCTGCAAAACGTCACAAATATCCCTGGAAAACATGTGTGGCCGATCACCAATGACGGCCAGAACCGCCCAGCGCTGTCCATCGTGAGCAATGGGCAGTGCCGCTGCTGCACGCCATCCGTAATCCAGAGCTTCGGCGCGCCAGGACTGGATCAAAGGATCGGATAGATAATCCTGCTGAACCACCAGGCTATTGGCGCGCCAGGCTCTGGCACCCACTGTCTGTCCCTCGGGGACATCTGCGGATACCGGCCAGCGTCGTTGGAGAGCATTGGGCGCACTCCAGCCGGCGTAAGCCAGGGCGTCCATACAGGCATCCACTCCCGGCCGCGCCACCCAGCAGGCAATGAAAATGCCACTATCGATCAGTTGCTGGCAGCTTTTTTGGAGCAGCTCATGCATATCTTCGGCGGCCAGGATCGCTTCTCCAGCGCGCAACAGGGCTTGCTGCAAGATGCGGGTACGTTGTAATGAAAAATGATTGTTTTGACGCTGTAAAAAATCCTGCAAATCTTGGGTCACCTGCCTCAGTACCCCTGCAACCTCCTCTGCAAAGCCCTCATCATCTGCACACTGCAGGACTACATGACCCGAGCGCCCATCGGGCCAGACAAAGTCCAGGGCCATACTGGTAGCGGACTCACGACTGATCTTAGCCAGACCGGGTGCTTGCTCCAGCATGCTCCGCAACATTTCGGCCCGGGGCCCAGCCACCCCCAGCAGTAGTGGGACGCTGGCGCTCTGGGCATCTTCCACAACCCACACCAGAGAAAGATGTAATTGTCTCTGGAGAATTTCACAAAATTGCGGAAAGATCTGCTCCTCCGGCAGATCCAGACTCTCCGAAAACAAGCGGTTCACGGCGCTTGCCGTGCGAATGAAACGCTCCCGGGCCAGCAAGTCCTGCTGACTCTGACGCAAGGCTAGGGTCCGTTCTTCGACACGCCGCTCCAGCCAGCGGCTGCCCTGCCGCAAGGACTCCTTGTTGCGTGCCGCCTCCGCAATCATGGCCGCCGCAAAGAGGCCCATACTGATCATGCCTATTCCAATAATCTGCAGGACGGTGATGGGGTGCAGGGCAGTAGCCCCTGAGTAAGGCCCGAGGCCATGGGCAGTAGCGGCCATGGCCAGCAGAAACACCAGCAGTGCCAAACGATAGACTGCGTCAGCTGGGAAACGGGTCAGCGCCCAGAGCATGGGCATGAATAGGACAAACAGCAACCCGACAATCCCCAGAAATCCGCTATCCTGCTGCCAGAAAAGCCAGGCTGTCGCGACCAGGGCATAAATCGAAAAAAACCAGAAGCTGGATTCTTCGGCAAGCAGGCGTTGCCAGGACCAGGGCTTCTGCCAGGACAATAAATTCGTGCCCAGCAGCAAAACACCAAAACTGACCGCGCAGCTATTACTGAGGAGCAGGGCAGGGGCCAGATGCCACGGTCCTTGGTAAAACATTTGCTGCCAGAACAGTCCCCAGGCACCGGCAAGCACACCATTCAAACCAACGGGAAAGGCCAGAAACAGCAAAAAATCCGTCTTATACGCCAGCGATCGCCAGTCAGGCGCCCAGCGGTACAGCAAACGTAACGAAATCCATGCGGCAAGCAGTTCTCCACTCGCAAACCCCAGGGCGTCAAAGGGGCTATACCCTAATAACCAGTTGCCTAAGAACCCACCCAACCACAACCCGGGAAACAAGATGTCTCCCTTGCGCATCAGGAAAAATACAAACAGCCCCGAACTGGCCCATACCGACAAATACCATCCGTTCTGGACATCCGGGATCAGAAAGCGGGCAAACTGGCCGGACAATACCAGGCCGAGCAGCACAGTTACCTGATCCAGCAGATAGAAGTTGGACTTCTGCCGGGCATTAACGGAAACCTTTTGCCTTAGCGACATACCTGGCCCTGTTTCAAAGGATATCCTCCGCAATCAAGAACGTATGCCAAAACCAGCAGGTGGATGGGTAGTTTCCCCAACTGTAACAATTCGAGGGCTGAAACGCATTATTTTTGTGGATATAAAGCAGCAAGTCGAACTATAAAAATTTAAGAAGATATTTTTATACTGGGTTATTTTATGTAATATGGTTATTTTGAACCACCTCGATATGGTTGTTATGCCCACAAAATCTTCGAGCTATATCACAAGATACTGATGCAGTGGACTTTCATTGCACTCTCCCAGATGGCACGGCATTTGCTGTCATAGCGGGCAGTAGTTACTAATATCAATCATGTTAAAGGGAGTATCACCATGGTTATCGAAAATTCATTACCGGTGCTCTTGAGCCGACTGGATTTTGCCTGGATCACCTCCATGCATATCCTTTGGACGCCCTTGACCATCGGCATGTCCTGGCTGCTCTTTTTTATGGAGCTCGCCTGGTTGAAAAGCGGTGATGAACGCTGGTATAAGCTCAACCGCTTCTTTGAAAAAATCTTCATCATCAATTTCGGGGCTGGTGTGGCTACCGGCGTCACCATGGAAATGGCCTTCGGTATCCTTTATGGCCCTTTCTCCCAGGCCGTAGGTCCCTTCTTCGGCAACATCCTCGGCTTTGAAACCATTACCGCCTTCATGTATGAAGCCGGCTTCATCGGCTTGATGGTCTTTGGCTGGGGTAAAATCAGCAAAGGTATGCATCTGTTTGCCACCTTCAACGTCGGCCTGTCTTCCAGTCTCTCGGCCATGTGGATTCTGGTCGCCAACTCCTGGATGCAGACCCCCAATGGGGTTGTTCTCAAGGATGGTCTCTTTCAGGTCACCAACTGGTGGCATGCCATTATCAATGACAATTTCGTTTGGGGTTTTCCACATATGTGGGTAGCCACCGTCGAGCTGGCTCTATTTTTAATGGCGTCAGTCAGCGCCTGGTTCATTCTGAAAAATCGTAATGCCGAACTTTTCACGAAGATGTTAAAACCTACTATCTTGGCTTTACTAGTGGTCACACCTCTACAGATCTATATTGGGGACAGTGCAGGCCAAGATGTAGCGAGAACTCAGCCTACTTCACTGGCAGCCATGGAAGGACATTTCCATACGTATTTGCCTGATGGAAAGCCCAATACGGACTGGAATTTGATTGCCATTCCTGATGTGGAGGCCGGTAAGAACCTGTTTGCCATTCAGATACCACACGTACTGAGCTTGTTGGAAACACATACTTGGAATGGTGTTGTTACTGGAATGGATCAGTTTCCCGTCAATGAACGCCCTGATGTCTGGGTCCCCTTTTACGCTTTCCGGGCTATGGTAGGCATTGGTTTCCTTCTGTTCTTCGTGGCAATCTGGGGAAATATGCTGAGAGTACGTGGTAAGTTCACCGCCACAGAACTTCGTAAACATCCTTGGTTCCTGCGTGCTGTGACTTTTTCCGGATTCCTTCCCTTCCTGGCTATTTGGACCGGCTGGTGGGTTCGCGAAATCGGCCGTCAGCCCTGGGTCGTGTACGGAATGATGCGTACCTATGAAGGCGTCAGCAACATGAGTATCACCCAGGAAGTCGTCTGGTTCGTGGGCTATATCATCTTCGAGCTGGTGGTTTGGGCGGGAGCTTGGTACTTCTTCACCCGTGTGATCCAGAAAGGAGTGGATGGCATTGCCCACTCCGACACCCTGTTCCACGGTCATGATGAAGACCATGAGGCTTCCCAGGCGGGGGGCGGACATGTTGCGCCGACCTTTGCCCACAAACCCATGATGCATTCTGATCGTTAACAGACCGCTGTCAGAAGGAGGGGGAATCCCCCTCCTTCGCCACTGATAAAAGTCACCGGAGTTATTACTATGGAACTCAGTACGGATATTGTGCGCATCGTATCTGCTCTCTCCACCTGGTGGTGGATGATCCTCGGATTGATGTTTTTGTTATATATCGCCCTTGATGGAGCCGACCTCGGCGCCGGAATTTTTGCATTATTTTCTAAAGATGAAGATGAGCGTGGTGCGATCATGGCATCCATGGCCGGTTTCTGGGATGGTAATGAAACCTGGCTGGTGGTCGCTGGAGGCGTACTTTTTGGCGCTTTTCCTTTGGTTTACGGCTCGGCCTTCAACTTCTTGATGATTCCCCTGATGCTGGCTCTCTGGGGCATTATTTCACGGGCTATTGCTTTTGAATTCCATATTCATGCCCGTAGCAGTAAACGGATTTGGGGTTGGGCTTTCGCCCTCGGCAGTTTGACCGCACCATTTTTCGCCGGGGTTTCCCTGGGTGCCGTCCTGCAGGGTTTTCCCATGAAATCCGGCATCGCTATGCAAGGGATTGCCGACCGGGGCTTCACGACCCCCGTCATGCATTATTCAGGTGGCGCTATGGACTTCCTGACCCCCTTTTCCATCTGGACTGGGGTTGGGGCGGTCATTGCCGCCGGATTAGCTGGTGGTTTATTCCTCTGTGCCCGCTTTTTGCCGGGTGATGTGATTCACGAACGCGCCAAGTCCTGGACCAACTGGTTTTCTTTTTTGGCCCTGGGAGCCATTGTCATTACCCTGGTGTGGTCCTATGCCATCTTCCCCTGGGCAGCGGCCAAATGGACCGGCCCCAACTGGTGGATCTGGGCCATCTGGTTTGTTATCGTACTGTTCTTCGCGTTCAAATCCATGACCAATCATTCCATGCAGCATGACTTCACTGCGCTGCTTTGGGGAGAAGGGGTGGTAGTTCTGCTCTGGGCGGCCATGTGGGCTACCATGTTCCCCTACATTGTACCGGGTACCTGGACGGTCCACGCCGCCTCCAACCCGGCCAACTCCATGGCCGTGTTCACCCTGTTCATGACCGGCTTTGTCCCCGTGATGATCATGTATAACTGGTATCAGATCTGGGTATTCCGGGGCCGCTTCACCAAAAAGAGCGCTTACGGCGCCCACTGATCACTTTCTCTCAAAGCATACCGGCCACTGCTTCGGCATGGCCGGTTTTTTATCGCCCTTTTTATGACTCTGCGCAACTTTTTTGCGATTGCAGGGGTCAAAAAGTTCACCACTCAGAAACTTATCCTGACAAGGGGATTTTCATGAAATCAAGCCCCATGAACGCTACAGCATTGCTCGGACTCGCCGCCGAACAGCATCTGTCCACGCATTCCGTAAAAAATCCGGATCTGGATGATTTACTGAATGCCCTGGAAGAACGTCACCAGTGCATCAACCATCAATGGCAGGAAATCATGCAGCGTCTGCCCGCAGAAAAACCCGACCAGATGATGGATCAGCTTTTACAAATGGACCAGGAAATCAGTCGTTATCAGCGCTACTTTGTGATGCTCAAGGAAACCCTGCGTCATTGCGCGCCAGATATGCTCAACGCATCCTGAGCCGGAGCAAACCGGCGAAAAGCAATCCTCCGGAAAATCTTATGACGGGGAGTCTCTGGCGTTGGTTTGAAGGGATAGAGCGCGTATAGTTCTTTATTTGTACTTCCCGGAATTTCGCATCTTGATAGCAAACCCCTTGGCTAGCCGTCCTCCTGGCAGGCAATTCTGATGAAAGTCTCCAGCGCTGACCGGCCCCAGGGCTTTCTCCTCAAGGCCATAGCCCTTTTCTTTCTGGCTTTTCTGTTTTTTTCCTGGGACACGGGTAATACCAGTCTCTGGGATATTGATGAACCCATTTATGCGCAAAGTCTGAAGCAACAGATAGCCACCCATAATCTGGTAGTGCCCATCTACAATGAGCGTCTGCTACCCGACAAACCCGCACTGAATTACTGGCTGATGTGGTCCGGTGTCCGCCTGCTGGGCATGAATGCCTGGGGTCTTCGCATTGGCTCGGCACTGGTTGGCGCACTACTGGTTTTTTACCTGATCATCGCCTTGCGCCGTCTCTACGGTGCTCCCGTCGCCCTGCTCAGTGGCATACTCACGGCCACAGCGCTCCACAGCACCGTTATTTTTCGCAGCGCCACACCTGACCCCTTGCTGATTTTGCTGGTCACCGTGGCCTTGTTGAGCTATTTACGCGCTTATATTGATCCGGCAATACGGACTCGCGAATTTCATCTGAGTTATGCGGCCATGGCACTGGCCACGCTCGATAAGGGGCCTATCGGGTTTCTGTTACCGGGATTGATTATCGTCGTATTTTTACTGCTGCGGCAGCAATTATCTTTTTTGTGGAAAGCCGGCCGACTGACTACAGGCATTCCCCTGTTTTTAATGCTCGCCTTACCATGGTATCTGGCAGTGGGCATCGAAACCCACTGGCTCTGGGATCGCCTGTTTATTTTTCAACAAAATATTGGCCGTTTTGATGACAGTATGCAAGGCCACCGGGGTCCATGGTTTTATTATCTCATCAGCACTTTTCTGGGCATGTTACCCTGGTCGATTTTCCTGCCCCAGGTACTGCATGATATTGGGCAGCGGCGTCAAAAGCTTTTGCGGGATGACGGGAAAACCCTGTTTTTGCTGATCTGGGCCTTGCTCTGGATCGCTTTTTTTACCCTGTCAGCCACCAAACTGCCCAATTATGTCTGGGAAGCTTACCCACCTTTATTTATCCTGTTGGCGGTCTGGTTGAATAAAATCCATCTGCACCAAATAACACCCCGCCAATGGAGCATGGGCATTTCCCTGGGCACCCTGTTCGTTGTGGGTCTTGCCCTCAGCGTTTTTGCAGCCTGGATTTTACCCCTGCGGGAACCGCATCTGCCCTCCATGATCGCCATCGGTTTTCCTTACATGCTTGCGGCCTTGATCGCGGGAGCTTTGATGCTGCGACGATATTGGTCTGCAGCCTGGGTAGCTCTGGGAACCGGTAGTGTCATATTGAGCGGATTGCTGGTATTCAGCGTGCTTCCAGCCATCAATCCCCTCAAACCCTCCCAGGCCATGGGCCGTGCAATCGCCGCCGTGCAAGGCAGCAGTCCCTATCAGCTGGCCTCCTGGGACTGGTTTCAGCCAAGTTTTTTGTTTTATGCCGGGCGCGGCGACATGCCCATCCATCATCTGACTGCTTTGGCGCAATTATCTACACTGTTGGGTCCTGAGCCACTTTACCTGGTGTGTCCTGCCAAAGACATTCCTGCGGTCCGGGCAGGCACGCCTCCAGGCTACCAAACGACCCGGCTCATGACCACCTATGAAATATACAGCCACCAAAAAATCAGCTTGCTGGACATCCGCAAGCGCACTTATTCTGCAATCATCGATCATAAACCCCGGGTGCCGGATGCTGTTCCCGGAAACAAGGAATAACGTGCATGCCCGGGCCCAGTATTTCCATCCGTAAAACAGCGCAGAACTGGCGCGACTCCGTTCTGGCCATCGCCCTCAGTGCTCTGGCCATTTATGTGGGAACCTGGGTCGGCTATTACCTGTTCAGTCGTGGTCTTGATCCCGTGTCAGGTTCGCTGGCGCAAGCGCTCATCAACTGGGATGCCAAGTGGTATATGAATATTGCCACTCAGGGTTATCAGTACATACCCCATGCTGATTTTGGCCAGAACATCATCTTTTTTCCACTCTACCCGGCCATATGCGCAGGTCTTGGTCTGATTTTGCCGATTCCGATACCTGCCATTGGTATCGGGATGGCCATTTTGGGGGGCGTGGTTTCGATCTTCCTGTTCCAGCGCCTTGCTACAGCCTGGATGGACGCCGAAAGTGCTGCTTTTGCCACCCTGACCTACGCCCTTTATCCCGCCGCTGCTTTTTTTATCAGCGCTTATCCCACGTCCTTGATGAACTGCCTGGCTATTGCCACCTTACTCGCCCTGCACCGGCAACGGCATTTTCAGGCTGCGCTCTGGGCCGGCATAGGCACGGCGGCGGGGCCATTGATGGTCTTTTTCGCCTTCGGCACCTGGCTGGTTGTACTTTGGCGCCTCTGGACGGCCCGACAATATCCCGGATGGATCCGGGCGTTGAAAAGCCTGGGCCTCGGCATTATTGCCTGCAGTGGCCTCATATTGTTCATGATTTATCAATGGTACCTGTTTCGAACCCCTTGGGCATTTGTGGTCGCCCACGGTCCGTATATCGGCCATTTGTCACCGCTGCAAAAGCTGCAAAACATCCTGGAGCTCTATCCCTTCTGGGGTGGCGACTATACACCGCTGATCCAGTCGTTACTCCTTCAGCCGACGGTGCTGAACCCGGCACGCAGTGTCTATTTTCTGATGAACGCTTTGGTCTTGCTGGCCAATCTGATTACTTTGGGAGTGTTATGGCGACGCCGCCAATGGTCCTTGCTGATCATCAGCATCGCGCTGATTGGGGCTTACCTCTGGTTTCAGGCTGCCGCTCAGGGGCCCGTATCCACTTATCGTCTGCTTTACCTCAACCTGCCTCTGTTTCTGGCGGCAGGTTGGTTGTTTCAGAGCGCGACCCAACGCATCTGGCCGCGCCTGTTGCTGATTGCAGAAGCGGCTGCCCTCATTCTTCAGGCAGCCTTTTTCATATCCGGGCATTGGGCGTTTTAGGCAAAATCGCCCTTTGCTGCAAGCCCCTCAGGGCTGACTTTTTTACGGGGATACGGACACAAACTCAAAAGGCTTGCTGACGGGCTTGAAATCTGCCGTCACATCACCGGAATAAACCTGCCCCTGACCCATGGGCAATTGCAACTCCGGTGCCCCTTTTTTGAGATCGGCCTTATTCAGGTTCACCCAAAAAGTATCCATAGTGCTTACCGGATTATAGTAGTACTTCAGACCGGTCTGGTCTGCCACCACCCGCCAGCGCGTGGAGGAAATATTGGGTTGCCCCGGCGTGGAAATGCCCATAGGCACAGAGACGTTGTTCATCACGCTCATCACCTCTGCCACTCCTTCAGACTGGTTGGCCGTTTTGGGAATGGCATGAATATAGAATTCTGCCCGGGCAAAGCGGTCAGCGGCACGATTGGTCCCTGGCAGGAAAGTGGTCCCGCCAATCTGATTCCAGTATTTTTCAATGGCTAACTGCTGCGAATATTCAGGATCATTGGTCATCACCTGATATTCCCGTCCTTCATGGATCACCAGCTTGCCATCAATATATTCAAAAATGGCGCTGTTGCCATTGGCATCGGAAATGGACAGATGAAGGGTCGTATAACGATCCGTACCCGGAATCCGGTCGGATACGACACACATCGGATAGGCCTTGATAGAGGCAACTGCTTCCTTAACCGAAGAAAAATTATCCAGGAAATACTGTGCCCAGGCGGCAATACTCAAACGCGGTTCCTTGCCACAATCATCAGGATACTTGCTTCCCGCCAACCATAGCATGTTGGCCACCAGCCCTTTCTGGTTCATGCCATCACTTACCCCGGCTTGGAGGGAAGTCACCACGACACTGCCATATTTGGAAGTCCAGTGAATGGAATTGCGTCCGGCACCGCCTTCGTGGGCCAACCCCCGAGGGAAAATCCACACCCGTGAATGCATGGGATCTTTCCAGTCCATAGTGCGGCCCGTGATGACCAGATCATCTTTGCCATGGTAGACCACCCGAGTGCAGGCATTGGCCGCGCCCGCTGACAGCAACGCCGCGACCCCGCCCAATAAAACCCAATGCAGCCTTTTTTTCATAGTCACTTCCTCTTTGTGAATAAAACCCATATGTTGTACTTACTATTGATGGTTTATAGCTGAAACCCTCCCCATAATGAAGCCCTTGAACATCCTGGTCATATCACTGATCCATGACGCCCTTCAGGGGCTGCATTTGTTTGAATGATACGCTGGCGGTATTCTAGGGAACGAACGGCAACCCGATATATTCGCGGCTGCATCTTATTCACCCGTCAAAGCTCTCTTGCAAAAGGACCTGAATGCCATGATTTTTATCAAACGATTCTTCTTGTCTGCCGTAGTGTTATCGGGCATGACGGCGGCGGTATCGGCGCAGGCTACAGGTTTTTCGGGACTTTCCGGATTCCACAATACCACCACCTTATATTCGCAATATATTGCCGAGAGTCTGCACAAGGCCGCCGTGCCGGGAGCCATTGTCGGCATCTGGCAAAATGGCCGCCCCGCCTATTTGCGGGCTTTTGGTGACGCCGATTTAACCAAAAAGACCCCCATGACCACACGTATGCTTATGCCGGTCGGCCAGGTCAGCAGCGCTTTGACCGTGCGCGCAGCCCTGGAACTAGCCCGAGCCGGGAAAATCCAGCTCCAGGACCCGGTGTCAAAGTACCTGCAAGGAGTTCCGGAGGGTAACGTCATTACGGTGGCCGACCTCGCCGAGATGCGCAGCGGACTGCCGGATTACCTGAGTGACCCGGCTTTTATCCAGGAAATTAAAACCCATCCGGAAACCCGCTTGAGTCCTGAGCAACTGTTGCACTACAGTTTTGCCCAACCCCTATTATTCAAGCCCGGAAGCCGCTTTGCGTATTCTGCCACCAACAGCATCGTTCTCGGCCTGATTATTGAAAAAGTCACGGGCAAGCCCTTGTCCCAGGTCATTGCCGAGCAGATTTTGCAACCCCACAAGTTACACAACACCCATTTTTCGACCAGCTTCGCCGACCCCTTGCTGGAAGCAATCGGTCACACAATCAATAAATCCAATAAATTGTCTGCGACCACCTGGAATCCTTCACAGTTCTGGGCTGCAGGCGCCGTGACCGGGTCCGCAGAGGACATGCGGCGCTGGGCGAGGATCAATGCCAACCTGCAACCCTACACGCCGGTTCTGAATTCTTTTAAGCCCCATTCCGCTGATGAAAAAAACACCCCTATACATTATCGCTGGGGATCCCTGGACAATAACGGCTGGGTTGGCAATGCCAGCCGTCAGGCGGGTTACGAATCCGTAATCATCTATGCCCCCAAAAGCAAGGACACCATTGTGATTTTTCTTAACTCCGATGCCACCGACCAGGGCGTATCGGTCGCTGCCCGGCTGGCCCAGCATCTGAGCCGCTTCATCAGTCCTCATGCCATCTTTTTAGCCGATGCTCGCCCTCAGTGAGGGAAGCGCCGGCAGGAAGCTTGACCCATCTGCGCGCTCTGCCTATCATTAGCCCAAATTATGGCGATGGATTCCGCCCAATAACCGCCTTTATAGGCTAATGACTCCTACCTACCTCAAGTGCAAGCTTGGGAATATTGGGTATTAGTCAAGCTGACAAGGGAGAGCAGTATGTTGGGTTCCGTCCTTCTGCAATGCGGGCAAGTGCTGACAGTCATGTTGCTTGCCCCCCTGCTGCACGGTTTCATCACCACCGTGGAAGAGCGCGTCCAGCGCGGTCAAGGTCCCTCCATTTTCCAGCCCTACCGGGATCTCTGGAAACTTTTTAATAAATCTCTGCTGGTTCCGGAATCAGCCACCTGGGTGTTCTTCTGGGCACCAGTCGTTGCTTTTACAGCGATGCTGATTGTCCCTATGCTCATCCCGGTGCTGACCAATTTTCCCCTGCCCTTATCCGATATGGGGGACATTCTGGGGGGCGGCCTGATCCTGACCCTGGGCAGTTTTTTTATCCTGCTGGCAGGACTGGATACCGGCCAGCCTTTTGGGGGCTTAGGCTCCAGTCGCGCCGTCATGCTGGGTATTCTGGCCGAACCGACCCTGATCCTGGTTTTTGTGGGCATCACTTTTCTCGATCACTCCATGCTGCCCTTTGTGGCCAATCATCTGCTCGCCCAAAATCCCGTGGCCTACTGGAGTCCGGCGCATATTTTTCTGATTCTGGCCTTTTTTATTCTGCTCACCGTGGAAACTGACCGCCTGCCCATTCATTCCACCATCCCCTACGAAATCTACATGATTGATGAGGCGCGCATTCTCGAATATTCGGGCCCGCTCCTCGCCTTGCTGAAATGGGCGGGGTGGATGAAGCAATTTATCCTCTATACGATTTTTCTCAATGTCTTTCTGTTTCCCTGGGGATTATCAACCACCGGCAGTTTTCCTTCGGTACTGCTGGCATTGCTGATCATTCTCGCAAAATACGGGTTCATCGGGCTGTTGATGGTGGGCGTGGATACCATGCAGTCCCGGCTGCGCTTCTACCGCTATCAGGAACCTCTGGCACTGTCCTTTCTTTTCGCGGTATTGGCCATTGTGGCCGATCAACTCTAGGAGCGGCACATGCTGATCTTTCATCTGGGTCCACTGGCTACCTCCCTGTTCAGCCTGCTTGCCATTCTTGCCCTGGTCCTGTCCTTTGTCATGCTGGCTTCCCACTGGCTGAAAAATCATGTGTACGCTTTCGCGGCAGAATCCTGGACCATTGCCGCCATATCCGCCTCCATTGGCTATTACGGACATTACCCCGAGCTTTATGTCATTGCGGCCTTGACCGCCTTGTTTCGCGGAACGTTCCTGCCTTATCTGGTCATCCGTCTGGTGAATCGTCTGGATATCCAGCGGGAATTTACCCCCCTGCTCAAACCCTCATCCAGCATGATACTGGGTGCGGCGCTGGTCATTTTCTCCTACGAGGTGTCCCGGCAACTCGGCATTGCCCTGCACTTGACCGACAATATTGCCGTTCTCGCCCTGACCTGCATGTTCAGTCTCAAGTTGATCGGTTTTTTGATGATGATTTTACGCTCCGAGGCCATCAGTCACATTCTCGGCTTGCTGGTCATTGAAAACGGTATCTTTCTAGGCTCTCAGATTCTGGTTCCGGGCATGCCAGCCCTCCTCGAACTGGTGATCATTTTCGACCTGCTCACCATTGTCATGGCTTTCGGTATGCTGGTGCGTTTCCTGCAGACCCATGCCGGCACCACCAGCAGTCGTGGCCTGCAAAAGCTGGTGGGTTGAACATGGTCAATTTTGCTGCTCTGATCGCCGCGCTTTGGATCATCCCCGGTGTCGCCATTATCGTGATGCTGGCCCTGCGCCGCCCGCGTCTGGCGGAATATCTGAATCTGCTCACGTCCATCACCGTGTTTGGGCTGACCCTGGCCATTCTGGTGGCCGCACCCGATAAGCCCCTGGTTACCGGGGCGCGCTATATTTTGCTGACGCCGCTGGGGGCCTGGGTGCTGTTCTGTGTAGGATTGGTGTACCTGCTGGCTTCCATTTATGCCATTGGCTACATGCGCCTGTTGCCTGAAGAAAAGCCGCGACTCCACAAATACTACGCCCTGCAGGCGGGTTTCGCGCTGACCATGCTCATTGCGCCATTGATGAACAATCCGGGCATTTTCTGGATTGCGATTGACTTTACAACCATTGTCAGTGCCTTTCTGGTGGGTTTTGAGAAAGAAGCGGAGTGCATTGAGGCCGCGTGGAAATACCTGATTGTGGTGTCTGCGGGGTTAGCTCTGGCTCTGCTCGGCATCATCCTGTTTTACTGGGGAGGCACCTTTGTACTCGGACCGACCTATGCGCTGACCTGGGCCAATCTCCGCGAAGTTGCCCCCAAGGTGCCGGAAACCTTGCTCTTTCTGGCCTTCCTCCTGACTCTGGTAGGGTTTGGCACCAAGGTTGGTCTGGCCCCCATGCACACCTGGCTTCCCGATGCCCACAGCGAAGGCCCGGCTCCGGTGTCCGCCATGCTTTCCGGCGCCTTGCTCAATATTGCCCTGCTCGGGATTTATCGCTTTCTGGCCATTGTCGATAGCGGTGGTTACAGCGTCATGGGCCACACTGCCCTGCTGGTATTGGGGGTGCTTTCTCTGTTCGTGGCCGGACTGTTCATCGTCCGTCAGGATGGCGCCAAACGCATGCTCGCCTATTCCTCCCTGGAACATATGGGGGTGCTGGCCATAGGTTTCGGTTTTGGCGGGGCCATTGCCTTTGCGGGTGCCATGTACCACATGCTCAATCACTCCCTGAACAAGTCCCTGATGTTTTTCGGCGCGGGCAACATGATGCGTGCTTACGGCACCAAATCCATGAGCAAAATGCGGCATGTGCTGCGCTACTATCCGGTGAGCGGCACTGTCTGGCTGCTCGGCGCGGTCGCCATTACCGGCGCCCCACCCTTCGGCTTGTTTTTGTCGGAGCTGACCATCCTCCGTGGTGGCATTCTCAGCCCCAACCCCTGGGCGGTCTGGGTGATGGCGATTCTGCTCATTCTCATTTTTACCGCTTTCATGAATCATTTCCGGCGGATGATCTGGGGACCGGAACCCGAACCCGATACGGCGCCGACCCTGAAACTCTCTCTCTGGAATACTCTGCCCATGTGGCTGGCACTGATCCCGGTACTGGTGTTGGGTTTGTGGTGGCCCACCGGATTGTGGGGATTTTTTCAACAGGCTTTTCTGGTGCAGCCATGAGTATGGAGAGTTCATTGAATTCGTGCAGCACCCGACTGGTTACGGTAGATCAACTCGTAGATGTCGCCCGGGAATGTCTGAATCAGCAGATGCGCTTTTTGATGGCTTGGCATGACTGGGAGGACCAGGAATGTGTGGTCCGTTATTTACTCAGTCAGAAAGGCAACGCTGAATTTGTGCTGCTGGAAGTGCGGGGTACCGATACGCTGCCTTCCCTGGCTGCTGTAGTCCCGCTTTTAGGCTGGTATGAACGGGAAATGCACGATCTGGGTGGCCTTGAGTTCAGCGGACATCCCGAGCCCTTTCCCCTGATCATTCATGAAGGTTTCAGCATCTCCCCGCCGCCCCTGGGCCGAACGACTGCAGACGACCATTTGCAAGGCCATTTGCAAGGAAGTTACGAGCCCCCCAGCATGCCCGAAGTGCAGAGCGATCAGGTACAGGACTTGTATTGGGGACCCGTACGCGCCGATGTGGTGGAAACCGGCGAATTCCACTACTCCTACATTGGCGAGGCCATTCTTCATTATCATCCCCGGCTGTTTTTTAAACACCGGGGCATGGAAGCACGCTTTGCGGGGCAGGATGCCGCACGCAGTGTGTATCTGGCTGAGCGGGTATCGGGTGTGGGCAGTGCCTGCCACGCCCTGGCCTACTGTCAGGCGGTGGAAAATGCCTGGGGCATTGAAGTACCGCTGCGGGCGCAGCTGCTGCGCGTCATCATTGTGGAACTGGAGCGACTGTATAATCATTTTCACTATTTTGGCCAACTGGCCAAAACCACCACCCTCAAGGTCGGGGCCGCCACCGGTTTTCTGATGGAAGAGCGAGTCAAACAGCTAGCGGGCCAATTGACGGGGTCCCGCTATTTGCGCAGCCTGCTCTGCGTGGGTGGCCTGCGACGGGATCTATCCGCCGAACATCTGGCAAGCGCCCTGGAAGGCATTATCGACGAAGGCGAAGCTTACCTGCATCGCCTGCATCAGACCGCGACTCATCTGGACCGCCTGATGGGCACCGGGATACTTTCCCGGGAAGCCGCCTTCGATCAGGGAGCCACCGGCCCGGTCGCCCGCGCCTCGGGACTGGACCGGGATTTACGCCGGGATCATCCCTACGCGGCATATCATAAGTTACGTTTTAACGTACCCGTCCGCGAGAAAGGGGATGCCATGGCGCGCAGCGAGGTTCGCGCCGAATCCCTGCGCGAAGCCCTGGCCTTACTGGTGCAGGCATCCGGGCGTCTCAAGGCCGGTCCGGTACAGGCGGAATATGCGCCACCGCCAGGAGAGCAGCAGGGCCTCGGCTGGGCGGAAACCCCCCGGGGCACACTCATGTACGCCGTGCGCATCCGGGACGGGCGACTGCAGCGGGTCAAAATCAAATCTCCCTCATTTTCCAACTGGCGCGTATTCCCGCTGACGGTACATGGTACCAACATGATGGATTACGCTATCAACGAAGCCAGCTTCGGCCTCACCATTGCCGGCTGCGACCGTTAGGAGAAAATTATGCCTCTATGGACCTGGACAGGACTCAAAGCCGGCAAAGCCGCCACCCGCTGGCCACACAGCGGTTCCGACGGACAGCAGGGCGTCCTCGGTATGCCGCGTCTGGATATCGATAAATGCCGCAGCGGTTGCGACCTCTGTGTCAACAGTTGCCCCACCCAGGCCATTCACCAGATAGAGGCTGAACCGGTCATTGATTACGGACGCTGCATTGTCTGTCAGCGTTGCGTGGAAGAATGTCCCGAAGGCGCCATGCAGAGCTCTTATGACTGGGCCTTTGGCGTTCGCCAGCGCAGTGACCTGACCTGGTCTTCAGCCCTGGAAAGCCATGAGGCGGAACACCTGCGCAAACGCATTGCGTCCAGCCAGCGGCGCAGCCTGCATATTCGCCATGTGGACGCCGGCTCCTGTAATGCCTGCGAAGCGGAAATCAGCGCCCTGGACAATCCTTTTTACAATTTGCATCGTCTCGGAATTTTCTTTACGCCTTCCCCACGCTTCGCCGATCTGCTCATGGTGACGGGTCCGGTGACGGCGCCCATGCACGACGTGCTGCTGGCGACCTGGGAAGCCATGCCCGAACCCCGCAGCGTGATCGCCACCGGCACTTGTGCGGTTTCGGGAGCGCCCATGGATGGCGGATATGCCGGGGGGTCAGGCGTGGAAAAAATTCTTCCTGTGGACATCTGGCTGCCGGGCTGTCCACCCAATCCCGCCGCCCTGATCCATGCACTACTGCTGTTGCTGGAGCGCATGCCCCAACGTGTCAGCGGAGGCCAATATGCTGAATAGTTTTCTGCTGGCAGCCGGATTTTTTGTCCTGGCCATCGTCCTGGGCCTGCTGCGACTGGCTCAGAGCGCGCGCATTGCCCTCATTATCGGCACCCTGGCCACCTTGTCGGGCAGCGTTCTCAGCCTTTCGTCCGGAAACAGCTCCGGTCAGCTCTGGTCACTGGGTGACATTCCCGTCACCTGGCACCTGCAAGCAGCGGCTGCCTGGTTGATATTCTGGGGGGGGCTCGCCGCACTAGCCGCTGTTCTGTCGCCAAGCCGCGCCAAAAATCCCGGCATCTGGATGTCCGGCGCAGGTCTCGCCTTGCTGGGATGTCTGGGTATTGCCGGCCTGCAGGAAGGCATTGCTTTTTTGATCGCCTGGGAATTTCTAAGCTTCGGCGGTGCGATCATGCTTCTGGCCGACGGCTTGCAGCAAGACGAAAAAAGTGGCCAGGCCAATTTGTATATGCTCGCGCTACTGGAAGTGGGTGCTGTCGCACTGCTTCTGTGCCTGCTTTTGCTCGGCGCCCACAACACGGATTTTGCCAGCTGGGCGGGCACATGGGCAGGCTATGGATCCGCCGCCTTCGGTATTGCCATCCTCTTTATCATCGGCTTTGGCGCCAAGCTCGGCATCCTGCCCTTCTATGAGTGGTATCCCGGCGCTTATGGCAGCGGCAGTGGTGCTTCCGGAGCCTTGCTGTCAGGTATTGTGCTCAATGTCGCCTATTTTGCTCTGGGGAGGGCCATGCTCGACTGGTTACCGCGCAGCAGCGCGACCGGCACCGGTATTTTACTGGTGGCCCTGGGAACCATCACCGCTATTCTCGCCATTTTATATGCCTTTCAACAGGAAGACTGGCGGCGTCTGCTGGCTTTTTCCACCGCTGAAAATGCCGGGCTCGCCGTGGTTGCCTTAGGTGCGGCGTCCCTGTTCCGGGCGGATGGGCTCACCATGCTCTCTACCCTGGCCTGGACCGTAGGACTCATCCATCTGGGTGGTCACAGTCTCGCCAAAGGCAGCATGATGCTCAGCGCGGACCGGGTTGCTGGAGTCCGGGGAAGCTATGCCATTGCCCAAAGCCGGCTATTGGCACTTGCTCCCTGGACTCTGGGTATCGGTGCGCTGCTCGGCGCCATGAGTCTGGCCGCCATGCCACCCACCGCCGGTTTTGCCGGTGAATGGTATTTATTCCAGACCGTATTCCAGGATTTTCACCTGAGCAGCTCTGCTGCCCGGGTCACTTTGGCCCTGGGTGGTGCCGGCCTGGCACTGACTGCCGCCATCGCCCTGGCCACCATGATCAAAGTGTTTGGATTGGGCCTTCTGGGCCGTGAGGAAAATCATCAAGCCGTTTCCGGACGCTGGCCGATTCTCGGTCTCGGTTTGCTGGTGCTGGCCTATGCCGCAGCCCTGCCCTGGACGCTGGGTTTCCTCGCCCAGGACAACTGGCCAGCCGTACCGGCCGCTCTGCAGGCCATGGTGAAAGGGCCGATTCTGATTCCCCTGCGCTTCCATTTCGCCTTTATTTCCCCGCCGCTGTTGCTGCTGATGGGCCTATTGTTGTCGCTCATTCCCCTGACGCTGCTGGGCTGGAGTCATCTCCGTCAGGGCCGCAAACGGGTGCCGGTTTGGGGACATGGTCTGCGGCAGATTCCGGCCAATAATGCAGTGACCGCCCTGGCTTTTTCCAATGCCTTGCGGGAATTTTACAGCTTTGTGTATCGTCCCAGTACCAACACCCGCAGAAGCCATACGGAACGTAATTATTTTGTGCGGGAACTGCACTTTGATTATAGCCAGGCACCGGTATTCGGCCCCTGGTTATTTCGACCAATTGTTCGTTTCATTCAGTTTTTGAGTGACCGCATCGGACTGGCTCTGCAAAATGGTTCCTTGAATGCTTATCTTGCCTATATAGGATTATTGCTGATTATCATTTTTGCGAGTGTTTTTTATATTTAATTCAGTTAAGGAGTAGAAATGTTTGCCACCTTCGGCTTCATTGCCATATTTGCGGTGTTGGGTGCCTGGGCTCGATATGGTCAGAGTTTGCTGGTGCAAACCGTATTTGGACGAGATTTTCCCTGGGCCACACTAAGCATCAACATCATGGGCTGTTTCATCATGGGTTTTTTGTTTTTTGAAACCCTGGAGCGCATTTCCCTCAGTCCGGAATTGCGTACCGGCATGCTCACCGGAGGTCTGGGTGCCTACACCACTTTCTCGACATTTTCCCTGGAAACCCTGGTACTGTTCGAAAATGGCGATACCGTCAAGGCTCTGATTTACATGTTTGCTTCACTATTCCTGTGTGTGGCAGCGGCATTTGCCGGTGCCTGGATATCCCGCAGTATCTGAGAGGAGTAACAATCATGACCAGCGTTTCTGTAGTGCGAATTTACATCAAAGAAGGCGACAAACACGGCGGCCACAATCTGATGGAGGAAATATTTCGCATGCTCCATGATCAGTACAAAGTTCATGGCGTGACGGCCTTTCGCGGCATTGCCGGTTTTGGCAGCAAGGGGGTGGTGCATGCTGATGATATCCTGCGCCTGAACGTCCATCTGCCTCTGGTATTGGAGTTTTTTGATGAGCCGGAAACCGTGGATGCGGTCATGCCACACCTGCTGGAGCTGGTTCCCGGTAATCATATTTTACGCTGGGAAGCCGACTGCGGCTGCGCATGAACCACCACTACTGCCCACTCTGCTATGCCGAGATCCCCGTCGGCAGCGTCTCTTGTCCGGTATATGGCCGTGACATTGAACGCTGGGAGCGGGAAACGCCCTATTTTGATCGACTGATCTGGGCTCTACGCAATCCCCATTCAGAAGTACGGATGGGCGCCATTCTCAGCCTGGCTAACCAGAAGCGTCCGGAAGCAGCGGGCCCTCTGGCCGATTGTGCGGCCCAGTATCCCGTGGATGTCGTTCAGGGTATGGCAGTGCTGGATGCCATTGAACGTCTTCCGTCCGGATCAGAAAAACGCGAAGCACTGGAGAAACTCAGCCATCACCCCGCACATGCCGTCAGGGTTTCAGCGGCCGAAAAGCTGTCCGTATTATCGTGAATTTTAATATGTACTGTAGTATAATTTGGGGAATTAAATTTGAATGAAATGATTTAATTTTGTATAATTAATCGATGGTGATGAAGTCCACCAAATAACCGCCTTTGTGGCTGATGACTTCTACATTGACCGAATTAAAGTTTGGCATGTGGAGGGTAATTTGTCATCATCGCAATCTTTTACAGTACCGAATTTGCGCCCAAAACAGCCCATAGTTTTGAAGCAATCGGTAGAAGCGCTGGCCACCCGAGTTTCCCGAAAAGCCGAAGAATACTCACGGTCTGGTGTAGATTTGTGGATATGCGCCAGTGGAACAGCCCATGTTCTGCCCATGATTTTACATTCTTCTCTCCAGAAATCTGTCAAAACGGATTGCGAATTTATTGGTCACTATCAACATCCCTGCAGTTATAGAGATATTATTGAGGATATGGCCAGCATTGCCACAGCCAGCAGTTTTATGGGCGCTGCGGCCCCGTTGGGCGTAGGACTCACCCTGGGTCAATGGGTGCAGGGAGCACGCTGGAAATGGGCTTTGGGGTTGATGGGTATTGGTGACCTGCTGGCCGCACTGGGTTACAAAGTAGGGCTGTCATGAGCACGCTCTGGACCCATCTGGTGCTGAATCTCTGTCAAGTGGGCTTCATTCTTTTGTTTGCCCCCTTGGTGGAAGGGGTGCTGCACCGTCTGGAAGAAATCATCCAGGGAAAAAGTGGCGTCAGCGTCTGGCAGACTTATCGCGATATCTGGAAGCTTTTTGCCAAGGATGAAGTCATTTCCGAACAGTCCACCTGGGTATTCCGCTTTGCCCCCATCGTCGCTTTTGTGATGCCTCTTTTCGTCGTGTTACTGATACCTGCTCTGACGGCTTATCCCCTGTTTTTTGCTTTTATGGGAGATATGGTTGCTGTGGGTTTCCTGATGGCCATTTCCGGTTTTTTTGTGGCCCTGGGCGGCATGGATACAGGCAATCTTTATGCCGCCGTCGGCGCCAGCCGGACCCACATGGTGGGTTTTCTCGCCGAACCTGTTTTCATCATGGTGTTTTTTAGCGTGTCTTACGTTGCCAACAGCACCATCCCTTATTTTGTGACTGCCACCTGGGGGGCATCATGGGCCAGCATGTTACAGCCTGCCCACTTTATGGTCATTCTCGCTTTTTTCCTGCTGATACTGGCCGATGAGGGCCGTATTCCGGTAGACAGTCCAGCAGGAAAAGTAGAAATCGCCATGATCGGCCATTCCAAAGGGCTGGAGTATTCCGGGACCAGCGCGGCATTGATGAAATGGGGTGGGGCCAACAAACTCATGGTGCTGGCACTGGTGTTTGTGAATGTACTGGTGACCCCCTGGGGGCTGGCGCAGAGCACGCAGTGGACAGCTGTTCTCGCAGCTGTTGGTCTGGTTCTGCTCAAATTGCTGGCTTTTGTCATCATTCTCGCCCTGGTGGAAACCACCCTCGCGAAGCTAAGGCTGTTCAGAATTTCCGAGTTTCTCGCCGTGGCTTTCATCATTTGTCTCTTTGCAGTCAGCATCCGGCTGACAGGAATTGCCTGATGATCACCGTCAGTCCGATCATGCTCAGTATTGCCGGATCCGTCGCAGCGCTATTTGTGGTATTTGGGCTGGGCGTCATGGTCTCCCGCCAGATGCTCGCCTCCCTGCGCTTTTTCATGGGCCAGTCGATCGCCCTGACACTTTCCGCCCTGGTGCTTGCCGATGCCTTGCATACAGTCAACCTGCTTTGGGTAGCCCTGATCACTTTTGTCACCAAGGTTATCGCCGTTCCCCTGGTACTGCGCTGGGCTGCCGGAGAAGAAGTCTATGGTCGTCGCGAAGTGGATCAGGCCCTGGGAATTCCTGCTTCGGTCCTGGTTGCCGCCGTTTTTGCCCTGGTCGGCTGGTTTGCGGTTGCCCCGGTTTTACCCACATTGCATGGGGTTCCCTTTGCCGTCATCAATCTGCCCACGGGGTTGATCATGGTCCTTTGGGGAGCCTTCACTGTGGCCTTGCGGCGCGAGAGCGTGGCGCAGATGATGGGTCTGCTGATCATGGAAAATGGTGCTTTTTTTGGTTCCATCGCCATTGTTCATAATCTGACCGTCATTGCCGAAATAGCCGCTGCGGTGGACGTGCCCATTGTCGCCCTGGTGATTGGCCTACTCATCCGCAGCATTCGCCGGGTTACCGGCTCCACGCGTGTGGGCACTCTGGACAAGCTCCATGAACACTGAATGGCTGCCAGCACTTATTCTGCTTGTGCCCCTGTGCGGCGCTTTGCTCGCCCTGGCAAACCGGCGTTCCGCACCTTATTTCAGTGTGCTCGCCGCTTTTATTACCCTGCTATTGGCGATTTCCGCAGCCTGGCAGGTAGAAGCCCATGGTCCCTTGAGCGGGAGCGATGGCCTGTTTTATCTGGACGCTCTGGGTGCCCTGTATTTGCTGCCGGTGAGCTTTGTTTACTTTACTTCCTCCCTTTATGCCATCGGTTACCTGTGGGCCCGCCAACAGGAACAGGCCAAAGACGCCGCAGAACCGCGTTACCGCCAGTATTTTCCGCTGATGAATGTTTTTGCCCTGGTCATCCTCGCCGTACCTCTGGTGGCCAATCTAGCCCTCATGTGGATTGCCATTGAGCTCACCACCGTTTTTTCGGCATTTCTGGTGGCTTATGAAGATCGGGCCGAAGCGCTGGAAGCCGCCTGGAAATATGTGGCTCTGACCAGTATGGGGGCCATGATCGCCTTGCTCGGGGTATTGATGCTGTACTATGGAACCCATGCCGCCGGGCAGGCCCCCACCTGGGACGGCCTGCTGAAAGCCGCACCCCATATGTCGGCGCCTTTGCTGCTCCTGGCTTTTGTATTATGGCTGATCGGTTTTGGTGCCAAAACCGGTCTGGTCCCCATGCACACCTGGCTTCCTGATGCCCACAGTCAGGCTCCCGCTTCGGTCTGCGCCGTATTATCCGGAGTTGAAACCAGTGCAGCCCTCTACATGTTGTTACGTATCTACCCGGCACTCGCGGTCAATCCGGGCATCCATGATCCGGCCGCCTGGTACATGACTGCCGGACTCATCACCGTCGGCAGCGCTGCCTTCATGCTGATACAGGTACATGATTTCAAAAGAATGTTCGCCTATTCCACCATTGAACACATGGGCATTATCCTCACTGCCTGCGGCATTGGCGCCGCCGTTCATGAGCAGGGCACCGTCTATCAGCTGTTTGCCCACGGCTTTACCAAATCTTTCTGCTTTTTTGCGGCAGGCCTGGCCGGCATCATTTTTGGCACCCAGGAAATTGCCAAGGTGCGGGGGCTGATCAGCCGTGCTCCGGCGGTTGGCTGGGCGCTGATTCTCGGCACCCTGGCTATTGCCGGCGCTCCGCCTTTTGCCCTTTTCCTGTCGGAATTTGAAATTCTCGATACCGGCTACAGTAACGGTCAGTATCTGCCCACAGGCCTGCTGACCGCCTTTATAGTGATCGCCTTCATTGCCCTGGCCTACCAGGCTACGCGCATCGCCTTTGGTACACCGGATACGGCCCAGAATGAGCCCTCCCCTGCCATAAAAATTCCCCGCAGCAGCCTGGCGGCCATGGCCATTGCCTTCATCCCGGTTCTGGTTTTTGGCTTTTATCTTCCCCCACCATTGACCCATCTGGTACATGAAGCGGCGCAGTTGTTAGAGGTGCAAGGGTGAGTATTTCCATAGAACTGCAAACCGTGCTGCACAGCAACTCTGCACTGTCCTGGCACGAACATTCTGAACAATGGTTACAGATAATGTGTCCAGCAGAACAGTTACCCACGCTGACCCGGTATCTGCTGGAAAAAGAAGAGGCCGAATTTGCCACCCTGCTGGTGGAAGAACTTGCCGATCAGGAAAATTTGACGGTGCATTATCTGTTTTATCTACCTGCCACCGGGAAATTGATCGAGCTGAAGGTCGCCGTCAAGGCGGGGGCAGAATTGCCGGCCATCAGTGATACCGTTCACGCCGCTGACTGGCACGAACGCGAGGCCTGGGATTTGTATGGACTGCGTTTCAGCGGTCACCCCTTTCTGGGCGATTTTGTATTGCACGATGATGACTGGCCGGAAGGGATAGACCCCATGCGCCGCCAGTTTGACGGCAGCAAACGTCCGGATGCCCATGGCACTGGCGCAGAATGGGCACCGCCCCGACTTTTACAGGAAGAAGGCGCTATCGTTTTTCCCATCGGTCCAGTCTGGGGAGATTTCAATGAATCCGGGCTGTGGCTGCTCGAAACACCGGGTGAGCAGATCCGCTATCTCCATACCCGACTGTTTTACAAATATCGCGGGGTCGAAAAAATTGCCGAAGGCCGTACGGTTGATCAGGGCCTGCTGCTGGCAGAACGCTTTGCCGGTGCCTCAGCATTTGCCCATGGCTGGGCTTATTGTCAGGCATTGGAACAAATTGGCGCGTGTCAGCCACCTCCCCGCGCCGAACAATTGCGGATGGTGTTCGCCGAGCTGGAGCGCATCCGTCATCATGCCGCCAACATTGCCGAAATTGCCGGATCCACGGCCCTGTCCGTGGCCAAGGCCCTGGCCCAAGGCATCGTCGAAGATTTGCTGAGACTCAGCGCCAGACTGTGTGGACATCGCTATTTTTTTGGCGTCCTGACGCCGGGAGGACTCCGCGAAGATCTGAATACAGACGCTCTCGAAATACTTCACAACAATCTGCCTGCCATTGATCAGCGCATGCGTGCGCTGGAACAGCACCTGGAAGAAAGCTCCAGCTTTCTTGATCGTATCGAAGAAATGGGCACGCTCGACAGCCAGATGGCCAAAACTTACGGGGTAGTCGGTCCCATCGCCAGAGCCTCGGGCAGAAACATCGACTTGCGGCGCAATTTGCCTTATGGACAGTATGGATTCCTGGCGCCTGATGTTCCGTTGGAAGAAGAAGGCGATGGCTACGCCCGCTTACGGGTATTTTTTGCCGAAAGCCGGATCAGCGTCAAACTGATCCTCGATTTGCTGGCCTTTTTACCAGACGGCCCCATACACAGCCCCTGCCCGGTGCGCGAGGGGCATGCCCTGGCCTGGGTAGAAGCGCCCTCAGGCGCCACTTTTCACTGGCTGCGCTGCACTGCAGACGGCTTGATCACGCGCCTGCGCCTCGGGACACCCGGCTTCAGAAACTGGCACGCCTTCGAACGCGCCATTGAAGGGGCGGCATTCCAGGATTTTCCCATCATTCTGGCCACCTGGGGCCTGTCCGTAGCGGAGAACGATCGCTGATGAGCTTCTGGCCCTATTATGGATTGAAAAGAGGCATAAGCACGACATCCTGGCCCGATGGCGAAGAGGACAGTGTCGGCATCACCCCGGGACGGCCGCGAGCGACGCAGAGCCTGCACCCCGAAGAAAGCGCTGCGCAATGTCCGACCCAGGCCCTGCGGGTCGTCAAGCAACAGGAGACCTCAGAGCATGGTGTGGCGGTGGATTTTTCCCGCTGTATTCATTGCCAACGCTGCCGGACCGGCTCCCATGCCCTCCCCTGGTCCCGGGATTTCGCCTGGGGCGCTTCTACAGCCTCTGCGCAGCCCGTTCTGGGCTCGCGCTTTTCGGCTTCTCTGCATGTTTTATATATTGATGCAGGAGCTTGCGGGGCCTGTGTCAATGAAGTCCGACTGGTCGATGCACCCCCTTATAATCTTCACCGTCTCGGTATTTTTGTGACGGCAACCCCGCGTAACGCCGATGTGCTCCTGGTGGCGGGTCCGATCACCGATGCCATGCGTACCGCTATCCTCAAGGCCTACGCCGCCATGCCAGCCCCCAAAAGGGTCATGGGCATGGGCACCTGTGCCATCAATGGCGGCATTTTCGGGGAAAGCTTTGCCTGTGCCGGTGGACTGGAAAAAATCATTCCCGTCGATTTATGGTTGCCCGGCTGCCCACCCCCGCCTCTCGCCATCATTCATGGCTTGCTCAGCCTGGTGGGACGGGTAGCGCCAGCCTCCCTGGAGGAACAGCCCTGATGCTCTACATCATTGCGTTTCTGCTCTTTGCGGCCGGTCCGATCCTGGCGTTCATTCCCGGCCGTCGCATACCAGCCCTGAGTGCTTGGTCAGTAATGACCAGCGCCTGTATTTTGGCGGGTATTCAGGCGGTCATAGCCATTGCAGCAGGCCACAACCAGTCGCTGGTTGCCCTGCAGTTACCCATCATTGGCCCCCTGGATTTTGTGCAAACCCCCTTGGGCGGGCTGCTGATTCTCATCACTGCCAGTGTTTTTGCCGTCGCCCTCCCTTTTGTCACCCACGATGCCAATCTTTATCCAAGCGCAAGAAGGGGGCTGTTTCTGACCATTGTCATGCTGACGCTCGCCAGTATGATCGGCTTTTTTTCGGCAGCCAGCATTGCCGCATTTATCTTCTGCTGGGAGCTGGCAGCGTTGGCCATCTGGGGACTGATCACCTTTGAAACCCGGCAGAGCAAACCAGTTGCCGCTGGATTACTGACTCTCGCATTATCCGAGCTGGGCAGTCTTGCGGGTCTGGTCAGTCTGCTGTTACTGGCCGCCGCTGCGGGTTCTCCACAACTGGAAGCGATAGCCAGTGCCGTTCCGGAAATGTCACCGACCCTGCTGATGGTCGCGGGTTTGTTGGCATTTTTCGGATTCGGCATGAAAGCTGGCATCATTCCCCTCAATGTCTGGTTGCCCGCCGCCCATGGCACCGCCCCGCGTTCCACTTCGCCGATACTCTCGGGGGCCACGCTCAATCTGGGGCTGTATGCATTTTTACGCATTGACGCGCCCATAGCCCTGCACCTGCCGCAACTTGGCCTGATCATTCTCAGCAGTGGCGCCCTGACCGCGCTCATCGGCATTATTTACGCACTCGTCGAAAAAGACATGAAACGGCTGCTGGCCCAGAGCTCTGTTGAAAACATGGGCATTGCCACTGCCGGAATAGGTGCGGGGCTAACCTTTGCCGCCTATGGACATCCGTTTTTGGGGGGTGCCAGCATGGTCGCCGGCCTCTATCACATGATCAATCATTCGACCTTCAAGACCCTGCTTTTTCTTGGAGCCGGGGGAATAGACGCCAGCACCGGCACCCATAATCTGGATGAACTGGGGGGCCTGATGAAGCGGCTACCCGCTTTGGGTACCTTCTTTCTTTTGGGCGCTTTTGCGATTGCCGCCCTGCCTCCTTTCAACGGTTTTGTCAGTGAATGGTTATTGCTGGAGTCGTTGCTGCGCGTGGTGGAAATACCGGACATTCCCGTGCGCATCACTTTCGCTCTGTCCGGTGCCTTGCTGGCCCTCACCTCAGGATTGGCCCTGACCTGCTTTATCATGCTCCCCGGCAGCGCCCTGATGGGATTACCCCGTTCCACCCATGCCAGTGCGGCAAAAAAAGCACCGTTGACCGTGGTCATACCCATGGGCTTGCTGGCCCTGCTCGCCTTATTGCTGGGCCTTGCGGCCACCCTGATCCTGCCCGTTCTGTCCCGTCTGGCAGCCCCCCTTCTGGGGGCCAATCCGACCGCATCCCTCGTGCCTGATTTTTTCCATATACCCAGTCAGGTTCCCCTGGCCGTAAGGCACGCCCTGGATCCCATCGGCGCCAATCTGGGAGCCACTTTCCTGCCGCTACGCAGCCTCGTGGTCATGCATCTGAATCAGGGCAACGCACCGGTGGTCTATGCCATGTCCACACTGCTGACTTTTCTTGTGCTGATATTCATGCTCGCAACGGTATGGGTGCTGGCGCGCGGCCTGCGTCGCCGTAAACATCAGGTCAGCCGCAACACCCTCTGGGATGCCGGACTGACACGCTTGCGCCCGGAAATGACGTACACGGCAACCACTTTTGCCGCGCCGGTCCGGGCTGTCTTTCAGGGGTTTTTTCATCCGCTGATGGAAGAAAAAGAAGAACGTCAGGGTGCTTTTGTGCTGACCCGCAGCTATCACCAGATCATCACCAACATCTCCGAACGCCTGGTGATTCAACCTGTCATTCAAAGCACCATGCGGATTGCCGCATTACTGGCCAAAATGCACAAAGGCCGGGTCAATACCTATGCCAGCTACATCCTGATCGCCCTGGTACTGGTGTTGATCATTGTCGCAGGATCCCCGTGAAGTCTGGAAGTAAATGCTTTGTTCTATAATTAAACCATAGTGGCAGTTCTATGCGTACCTGGAACCAGCCGAAATTCATCTGAAAAAAGGAGTTATCTCGTGAAAGACTTACGAACCACCTTCCTCGAACATGTCAAAAAAGGCCTGAATGGCAGGGTCTTACCCTTGAAAGTGCTCTTTTGGGATGGTCACGAGTATCTATTTGATGAAAATTTTCTGGTCACGATGCACCTCAAATCGGCCAAAATCATCACTCAGTTGCTCACCGGCAGCGCCCTCGACGTCCTGGGTGAAGGCTATGTGGAAGGAGACATCGGCATAGATGGACGTTATCAGGATATTCTCGCGGTGGCTGAAGGCCTAAGTGATGCGTTTCCCGCCAAAAAACCCAAAACCGGCATTCTCCACAAGGCCTTGCACAGCAAAGCCAAGGACAAGGAAGCCATCCACTATCATTACGATGTTTCCAACGACTTCTACAGGCTCTGGCTGGATCGCAACATGGTGTACTCCTGTGGCTACTTCAAAACCGGTAAGGAAGACATCGATACCGCCCAGGAGCAGAAACTCGACCATATCTGTCGCAAACTTCATCTGCAGCCTGGCGAAAAACTCCTGGATATTGGCTGTGGCTGGGGAGGGCTGCTGACCTGGGCAGCCAAACACTATGGTATTCAGGGGGTAGGCGTCACCCTCAGCGAAGAACAGTTTGCCTTCGCCAAAGAGCGGATCGAGAGGGAAGGACTGGCCGATCGCGTCGAAATCCGCTTGCAGGATTATCGGGATATTCCCGAACGCGATTATTTTGACAAGGTTTCCTCGGTCGGCATGTTCGAGCATGTGGGTCGGGCCAAACTCCCCGAGTATTTTGAGGTCATCAATCGTGTGCTGAAAGAAGGGGGCTGGGTCATGAATCACGGGATAACCGCCAGCCAGCAGGATGATGAAGGCGGGCACCACTCCGGCAGTGATTTCATGGATAAATACGTCTTTCCCGACGGCGAAATACCTCACCTATGGCGGGTGGTTCGGGATATGGCCGGGCAGAACCTGGAAGTCATTGATGTGGAAAACCTGCGTCCTCACTATGCCCAGACCCTCATTCACTGGGTAGATCGCCTCGAAGCCCATAAGGACGAAGCGGTCGCCATGGTCGGTGAAAAACGTTACCGAATCTGGGCCATTTACATGGCGGGCTGTGCCTATGCCTTCTGGCGGAACTGGTCAGCCCTGCATCAGGTACTGGCTATCAAGCAGACCGGTGAAGAACTCACCCCGCGCCCCTGGGAACGGCGTTATCAATATGAGGAAAACCAATACCGCCTGGCCGAACCGGATTGGGGAGATATTTAACCAAATTATTCCCTGACGCAGGGATACTGCCTAATATGCCCTGACTGATCGCAAAAATTCAGACAGTCAGGGAGAAAAACATGGGCAAAAATCGCTTGGAAGCCTTCAGTGATGGCGTCATCGCCATCATCATTACCATCATGGTCATCGAAATGCAGGTTCCCCATGGAGAAAATCTGTCAGCATTATTACCCGTGCTACCGGTTTTCCTCAGCTATGTGTTGAGTTTCATCTACGTCGGTATTTATTGGAATAATCACCACAACATGCTGCAAGCCAGCGGCAAAGTCACCGGCGGAGTTCTCTGGGCTAATCTCCACCTGCTCTTCTGGTTATCTCTTTTTCCTTTTGTAACCAGCTGGATGGGTGAAAACCACTACGCAACCGTACCCACCCAATTATACGGCGTTGTGCTGTTCATGGCGGCCATGGCCTATTTCATCCTGCAGCAACGGATCATTGCCGCCGGAGCGAGCACCCTGCGCCGCGCCGTGGGTCGGGACTGGAAAGGGAAAATTTCTCCCGTCCTGTATCTCATAGGTATTGTTTCCTCGCAGTGGTCACCCGCCGTGGGCAAATTTCTTTATCTGGGCGTCGCTTTTATCTGGCTGATTCCCGACCGACGCATAGAACACCTGCTGATGACCAGCAAGGAATAAAGGCCTTCAGCCCAATTGCGGGGCTTCAGATTTCCCCGACTATCTCTTGCTTGGTGTCAAACAGCGCTTGGGATGAGTCGGTTTTCCACAGGGATCAGCGTCAAGCGTGCAGCTACCGCTATTGATGGTGCGCGAAGCACCCGCTGGCGTTACGCTGATTATCAGACAACTTTTAGCGCCCGAAAGAGTCTATATCTGATATACTGGCAACAGATTCACAGGGGAGAGACTGTCATGCCCATGGTCAACATCATGAGTATCATTGGCGTCATCATTGCACTGGGTATTCTTTTATTCCTGGTGCTTGCGTTGGTTTATCTGATCTCGCCGCAAAAACTCGATCGTTTCCTGCGTAACATCGGATTCCGGCGGGGAATTGGCATCTTCACCGCCAAAAATGTGTTTCTGGTTTTATCACGGCTGGCCGGTGTCCTGATTCTCCTGGGAGTGCTGACCATCGCCATGGTCCTGCTGCAGTCCTGGCCGAAGGGTTGGCTGATTCCCGCCGCCCAGGAGCTAATTATGGCCATCATCCTTTTTGCCGTCAGTTACTGGGGCAGTAAAAGCAAGGCAAATGACGGTAGACCGGGCACTCCTCGCTAGGCTAATATCTATGGGTCATCGGTTATCCCGATAGCAAATGCTTCAGAAACACATTCAGATTCAGGAGACTTCACATCATCTCCTGATACATTTTTGTCACCTGGTGAGTCGGTTTTGCGGAGCGAACATCATGACGAAGCGACATCTGGCATTCTGGACCTTTATGATCAGTGCGACCTGCCTTGCGGGTTGTGCCACTGTCACCCCGGTGAGCGGGACTTTCCCGAACATCACCCCCATGGCTGCACAAAGCGGTAATTTCAATGGTCAGCAAGTGCGCTGGGGAGGAAAAATCATTGAAACCCAACCTGAAGCACAACAAACCTGCTTCACGGTACTGGGCGAGCCTCTGCGCAACAGTGGTCGGCCACGCTCCGAAGAAGGCGAGGCGCATATCGGCCGCTTCGAGGCCTGTGCCCCCGGCTTTTATGATCCCATGCTCTATCGCCCCGACCGTGAGGTCACTTTCATCGGTATGATCACTGGCACTGAGCACCACAATGTGGGTCAGTTCAGTTATACCTATCCACGGCTGGCAGCCAGCACCGTGTATTTATGGCCCCTAGAACCCCCCCGTCCGCAGGTGGAACAACAGGTTTTTGTGGGTACCGGCTTTGGATTTTATCCAGGCTGGTATGGACCCGGGTGGGGATATTGGCCGAGGCGCTGGTAATTAGCACCGAACGAAGGATGAAAAAAGTCATGCTGAAAAAAGCCCTGTTCATTGTATTTTGCAGTATGGCAGTACCGCTGTTTCAAAACGCCTGGGCGGACGATGCCAGCCAATGCACGGTGACGGCTCCCGGAGACACCCAACAACAGTTTGACCGTCTGATGACGGCCCTCGTTCATAAGGACTTCAACCTCTGGACGGAACACGCTGATCCGCAGTTTGCGACGGCTGCCTCCGCCCAGAGCTTCCAGGAAATGGCCAGCAGCCTGGATCAAAAGCTGGGCCTGCAAAAACACTGGACGGCCAATTACGTCACCACCCTCAATGAGGGGAAATACCAGAGTGGCATCTGGCGTCTGAGCATGGCCAATGGGCAGCAGGTCCTGATTCAAATTACATTTGCTTACAATAAAGTTGCGGGATTTCATGTGCTGTGAGAAATTAGGAATGACCCTGTAGGCATCCAGCCTCAGTTCATATCCGCACACCCTTGTGGAGTAACCATCATGAAAAAAAATCAGATTTACGCTTCTTTTGCCCTCGGTTCTGCATTCGCCCTGTCCCTGACCGCTCTGCCTGCTACGGCCATGGCTGCCACCGCCGGTACTGCCACTTTGCAACCTGTCGCCATGATGGGTAGCAGTGCCAAGAAAGAAGGAAATTGTTCGCAGATGATGGGTTCGCAAATGTCTGGCAAGGGCTATCAGGAAGGCAATTGCTCAAAACGCATGAACAAGATGGCGCCCAAAGCACCGGGCAATGCCAAAGCCAAGGAGGCGCATTGCGTCAGTAGTGCGGCTATCAAGGCTCATGACGGGAAATGCGGCAAGCAATACATGGGCAAAATGCACAAGCCAGACATGGCTTCCTGAGTATATTCTCCGCATCCGTAACTCCTTGAAGCCTCTGCACCCGGCTGGCTTCATCTGTTTCAGGAAAATGGACAAACCCTCAGTGTACGTTTCAACAGGCTGATCCCCATGCCCTCCTTCAGCCTGTCTGATCAAGATATTGGCCTGGGTTTGCGCCGGGAATTTCTGGACGATTTGCTTGCCCACCCCCGAAGTGGTATCGACTTTTTTGAACTGGCTCCGGAAAACTGGATAGGCTTTGGCGGGCGCCCACAGCGCCAACTGCGCCAGTTGACTGAAGCCTATCCCTTTATTGCTCATGGCCTGTCGCTGTCCATTGCCGGCCCGGAACCCCTCGACACCGAATTTTTGCAGACCGTACAGGACTTCCTCAGCGAACACGACATTCACTACTACAGCGAACACCTGGCTTTTTGTGCCGACCATGGCCAGCTCTACGATCTGCTGCCCCTCCCGCTGACGGAAAACATGCTGGATTATGTCGCAGGTCGCATCCAGCAGGTTCAGGATTTCCTGAACCTGCCCCTGATCATAGAGAACACCGCCTATTACGGGGATTATGCCGAGAGCAGCTTAAGCGAGCAGGACTTTCTGCTCGGACTGCTGCACAAATCCGGCTGCAACCTGTTGCTGGATCTCAACAATTTATATGTGAACAGCAGCAATCATCATTATGATGCCCGGGCTTTTTTACGCGCCATCCCCGCAGAAAGCATTGTTTATCAACATATTGCCGGGCATCAGCGGCATGGGCAGGGCTGGTTGATCGATACCCACGATACGGCTGTGGACCCCGCCGTGTGGGCACTCTTGCAGTACAGTCGGGAACTGTTCGGCAGCAAACCCACCCTGCTGGAATGGGATAATCAAATTCCGCCCTTGCCCCTCCTGCTCCAGGAAGCGCAAAAAATCCGTCCGCCAGAAAATCCCCATGTTTCCTGATGAGTGGCAAGGCCCCAAGGAACAGCTCCGTGCCTTGAGCGCGCATCTGCGCGACCCCGATCATTCTCCCTGCCCGGAAAGTTTTGACAGCCAGGCTGCCAGCCTCTACCGGGAACTGCTGGTTGCTAATTTTGATGCAGCACTGCGGGCTTGTTTTCCATTGTGGATTCGCTGCCTCGGCGAAAGCTTCTATATGCACTGGCGGGATGCTTTCATTGCCGAACACGCCTGTCGCAGCCCTTTTTTTCGACAGATTCCCGATGAATTCATGGCTTACCTGAACCTGCATCAAGCACAGCTCCGGCAAACCCTACCCTATGCCCCGGAACTGGCCCACCTCGAATGGTTGGAACTGGCTCTGGGCGTCGCCGAGGCCGAAGGATGTCGCGAAAATAGGGAGGATATCGAGGCAGCAGATCCCTGGACCGTGGCCCTGCAACTGAATCCGGTACACGCCCTGGTACAATATGCCTATCCCGTTCAACAACTGCTGCTCCAGCCGGATTTCAGCGCCGCGCCCACGCTCGACCCGCAAGCGGTTTCCTTGTACCTTTATCGGGACCGGGACGATATTGTCCAGATGCTGGAACCCGATGCCTTGAGCCTGCACCTACTCGTCACTCTGAAGGCCCAACCCCAGTCTGGCACCACCCTGTTCCAGCACTGGCAGGACAATGCTCGAATTGACGGCGATGCCCGCAGCTTCGCTGCGCAAGTAAACCAGCGGCTGCGCCAGATGCTGGACCTGCAGATGATTCAACCACTCGACCCTGATGACTGAAAGTTTCGCCAGACCCTCCCTGGAACCCGGTTTTATGGTCCTCCACGGTGATCGTCTGGAGTGGCTGCGCGATGCCATCCTCCAATGGTTACGCGAGCACCCCCTGCATCCCCTCGAAGAAGAAATTTTTCTGGTACAAAGTAATGGTATTGCCGAGTGGTTACAGTGGACCCTGGCGCAACAGGAAGGCATCTGCGCCGCCGTCAAGGTCATGCTGCCGGGTCGTTTTCTCTGGGACTGTTATGCCCGGGTACTGGGCCGTGAGCAGGTCAGCAGCCGCTCTCCCCTGGACAAGTCAACGCTGACCTGGCGTGTGCTGCGCCTGTTGCCGCAACAATTTTCTGACCCGAACTTTGCGCCACTAGGACCCACCCTGGCCGAGTCTGGCAACGTTGGGGTCGAACGCCGCTGGCAGCTGGCCATACAAATCGCCGACTTGTTCGATCAGTATCAGGTATATCGCAGTGACTGGCTGGAGGACTGGAGCAAAGGGCAGACCGTCCTGCGCTCGGCTCAGGGAGACGTGTCACGTATTCCCGATGAGCAACGCTGGCAGCCTCAACTCTGGCAGGCAATACAGCAGGACCTGCAAGGGCAAGATAGCGCCAGGGGACGGGCAGAAATCCACCGGGCGTTTATGGAGGCCATGCGAACAGGCAACACCCCGGTGAAAGCCTTGCCACGCCGGGTCGTGCTTTTTGGTGCCGCCACCCTGCCCGAACAAAGCCTGAGCGCCTTGGCCGCTCTGGGCCAGAACATGCAGGTCCTGCTCGCCGTGCCCAATCCCTGTCGTTATTACTGGGGAGATATTATTTCCGGACGCGAACTGCTGCGCCGGGAAAGTCGCCGTCAGCCCCTACGCCAGGGCAAGGATCTGAGCCTGATCGCCCCCGAAAACCTGCACAGTGAATGTAATGCGCTACTCGCCCAATGGGGTCGTCAGGGCCGGGATTTTCTGAACATGCTGGAGCAGTGGGATGACACCCGCACCCGGCAAAGTCAGTGGGGCATCCCGCGTATTGACCTGTTCAGCGAAGATCAGGGTGAAACCCTGCTCCGCCAGTTGCAGGTATTGATTCGCGAGCAGGAAGTCATCAGCCCGGAACACGTTGCGCCCATTGCCGAAAGCGACCATTCCATCGTCTTTCATCTGGCCCATAGTCCCTTGCGGGAACTGCAGGTCCTCCATGACCAGTTGCTGGCCGCGCTGGCTACAGGATCATTACAACCCCGGGACATGATCGTCATGGTCCCGGATATCAGTCGCTTCGCCCCCTTGATTCGCGCCACGTTTGAGCAATACGCGCATGGCGACCCCCGCTACATTCCTTACCATATCGTCGATTTGCAGGCCCGCCAGGAATCCCCCCTGCTGGAAGCCCTGGAGTGGCTATTGCAATTGCCGGAACAGCGCTGCCGACAAAGCGAAATCCGCGACCTGCTGCATTGCCCAGCCCTGCGTCAACGCTTTGCGGTGAGCACAGAAGACCTGCCCCTGCTGGAATCCTGGATGGAAAGCGCGGGATGGCGCTGGGGATTATCGGCAGCCCATCGCGAGGCCCTGGGCATGACCCACTGCGGAACCCAGAACAGCGGTGCTTTTGCGCTCCAGCGTCTGAATCTCGGCTATGCCAACGGGCATGACAGTCATTTTGCCGGCATTGAAGCCTTTGGCGAGGCGGGAGGACTGGATGCCGCGCTGCTGGGTCCCCTCAACCAGCTGCTGGAGCATCTGGAATTCTGGCAGGAGCATTTGTCCACTGCCCGGACTCCTCCAGACTGGGCGGCAGCAGCCCGACAACTGCTCCAGGATTTTTTCAGTGGCGAAGACGCAGAGGATGCGGAAGTCCTGCAACAACTGGATACCGCCCTGCAGCAATGGCTGGATGACTGTGCTCTGGCCGACTTTGCCGAAAGCCTGCCGCTGTCGGTGTTCCGCAGCACCTGGCTGGACATGCTCGACCGGTCCGAATTACAGCGCCACTTTCTCGGCGGCGGGGTCACCTTTTGCACCCTCCTGCCCATGCGCGCCGTGCCCTACCCGATGATCTGCCTGCTCGGAATGAATGAGGAAGATTATCCCCGTCGCCATCCGCGTCCCGATTTTGACCTGATGGCCCTGCCAGGCATGAGCCGCCCCGGCGACCGATCACGTCGGGATGATGATCACTACCTCATGCTGGAAGCGCTTCTGGCCGCGCGGCAAACTCTCTATATCAGCTGGACGGGCCGGGATCCGCGCAATAATACCGCCCGGCAACCGGCCTTGATGATCAGCCAGCTCCGCGATGCCATTCGTCAGGCCTGGCCGGAGCCGGTGCCCGCAGAAAATGTGCAAGCATCCGCAGACGCCGCTGATCCGGAAAAAAACCGTCTGCTGCGCCGCATTACCCGGGTGCACCCCCTGCAAGCCTTCAGCCCGCGCTATCTGGAAGAGCCCGAAAAATACCCCACTTGGGCCAGGGAGTGGTTTCCCGATCCGGAGGTTCCGCCATCTCTGCCATCGCTGAAAATCCTCCCTGAACCCGCCAACAGCCAGCATAGCCTGCGGGATTTGCAAGTATTTTTCCGCTGCCCGGCGCGAGCCTTTTACCAGCAGCGTCTGGAAACCTTTTTTGGAGACGAGGACCACGGTGCTGAGGATGATGAAATTTTTGTCCTGAACGGTCTGAATCACTACGCCCTGCTCAACGCCGTGCTGGAAACCGTCACCGGCCCGGGATCTATTGAAAACCGGGTTGAAAGAAGTGAAAAGTCAGCAGAAAGTCCGGCGCTGGTGGATCATAAAATTGCCGCCCAATTACGCGCTGGCGACTATTCCTTTGGTATCCTCGGACAACGCCAGGCCGAGGCCCTGCGTAGTACTGCCGAACCCATGCTCGCGCTCTGGCAGCAGTGGATGCAGATCTGGCAGCCGGATCGCCAGCGGCACCGCCTGCAGCTCGCCAACGCCCATCTGTCCCTGGAAGACTGGCTCCCGCCTCTCTACTGCAATGCCGCCCATGAGCAGGCGTTTCTGGTCTGCCGGGCCAGCCGTCTGCTCGATGATCAACACCAGGTTCAGGCCGATAAGGTCGCGGAGCTCTGGATCCAGCAATTGCTGGCTGCCGCGCAAGGGCTGCCCTGCAAGGCCCTGTTCCTCGGCCAGGATGCTGTAATCAGCAGCGCAGGGCCCATTGAAGCCGCTGTCGACATTCTGGAGGAGATCATGGGCATCTGGGCGGAAGGGCTGCTCCAGCCCCTGCCGGTCGCCCTGAAAACGGCCGTAGCCGCATTGCAGGGCGGAAAGCCCCAGATCGTCTATGACGGTGGCCAGTACAGCGCCGGGGAGGTCCACAGTTATCTTGGCCTCGCCCGGGACTATCCGGATTTTGCGAGCCTCAGCAGCCAGCGCTGCGGCCCCCGTCAATGGGGCTTTGCAGACTATGCGGAAGCCCTGTACCGGCCCTTTGTCACTTGGCTGGAAACCCTCGAAATATCCAGCCTGGAAATATCCGGCCCGGAAGAGGAAGCCCGGCCATGAGCATTATTCTGGATCCTTTGCAGATGCCGCTCTGGGGCAGTCGCCTCATTGAAGCCAGTGCCGGCACCGGAAAAACCTGGACCATCGCCGCCCTGTATCTCCGCCTGATTCTCGGACACCGCCAGCCCGATCAACCCAGCTTCGCGCCCCTGCTGCCCGAAAATATCCTGGTCATGACTTTCACCCGCGCCGCCACTCAGGAACTCAAAGAGCGCATCCGCGAACGCCTGCAGGAAGCCGCGCGCTATTTTCGTCATCCTGAACAGATCCAGGCGGATAACTTTCTGGAAGATTTACTGCAGGATTATCCCGACCCCGCCCAGCGTCAGCTTGCCGCCTGGCGACTGTCCCTGGCCGCCGACGCCATGGACCAGAGCGCGATTTTCACCATCGATGCCTGGTGCCAGCGCAGTCTCCGTGAACATGCCTTGCTGACAGGTAGCGACAGCCGGGAAAGCCTGCTGCAAAATGAAGATGACCTGCTGGAAGATGCCATTCGTGACTTCTGGCGTCAGGAAATTTATCCCCTTCCGGAAGACCTGCTGGAAGCGGTGCTGGCGGTTTTTCAGGATCCCGGAAAGGTGCAGGAAAGCATCGCCCCCCTGCTGAAAAATGCGGCATCTTTACCCCTGCCGACCCTGACTCTGAACGATTATCTGTCCCGAGCCCTGGAAGAACCCCGGCAACAACTGCAGGCGTTGAAACGGCGCTGGGCAGCGCATCAGGAAGATTTACGTGTCTGGCTCCTGCAGATCCTCGACGGCCCCAAGAGCCCTCTGAATGGCAAGAAATACAAGACGGCCTCCATAAAGCCGGTTTTTCAGGCATTACAGGACTGGCTGGACAGCGCTACCGTCACTATCAACATCAAACCGGAAAAATGCCAACTGCTCTGCGCCAATCAGCTGCAGGCCAACGTCAACAAGAACGAGCAGATCACCCCCCCGGAATCTGCCCGCGTCCTGGAAACCATCCTCGCAGAACTGGATACGCTGCGGGGCGCTTTCGATATGGTCCACAAGCAGTTACAAAGCCATGCCGCTGCCTGGGTCCAGCAGCGCCTGCACACCCTCAAGGCTATCCGCCACCAGCTCAGCCATCAGGATTATCTGCGCCGTCTTGCCGGGCTTCTCCGTGATCCGCTGCACGCGGCGCCCCTCATCCGTCGCCTGCAAAGCCGTTATCCCGTGGCCATGATTGATGAGTTTCAGGACACCTCGGCCCTGCAATACCAGGTGTTTGATGCCATTTACGCCACCGCCGACAACCACCCCGAACGCCTGCTGCTGCTCATTGGCGATCCCAAGCAATCCATCTACCGCTTTCGCGGTGCCGACATCGACAGCTACCTGCGCGTCCAGCGCCTGACCGCAGGTCGTCACTATATTCTCAATAAAAATTTCCGCTCCAGCGCGGCGCTGGTGGCCACCCTCAATGCCCTGTATCACGGCGCCGAAAGCCGGGAACCCCAAGGGGCTTTTGCCTATGCCCCAGAGCAAAAAAATTCGCCATCGAGTACTGCTCTCCAGTCAGACAACCCCCTGCCTTACTCGCCGGTTCAGGCCCAGGGTAAGGTCTGGCAATGGCAGTATCAGGGTCGCCCCGGCCCGGCGCTGAGTATCTGGGCCGCCGCACAGCCACTCAACAAGGACCAATACCTGCGCTACGCTGCCGAACAAGCCGCCGAAACCATGGCGCAAATTCTTACCGATCCCGACAGCGGCTTCAGCAATGACCGCTGCGCTCCGCCGGCATTCCGCCGGGCACGGGGCAAGGATATGGCTGTGCTGGTGCGTGACCGCCACGAAGCTGCCTGCATCCGCGAGGCGTTGCAAAGGCGGCGCCTGCGCAGTGTCTATCTTTCGGAAAAAGACTCGGTGTATAGCAGCCCGGAAGCCCACAACCTGCTGCTCTGGCTGGAGGCTGTGGCCGACCCCGAAAATATCCAGCGCCTGCGCGTCGCCCTGGCCCTGCCGTTGCTCGGCTTATCCCATCAGGAACTGGATGCTTTCAATCGGGAGGAGAATATCTGGGAGGAACAACTCGCGAATTTTCAGGACCTCTCCCGGCGCTGGCGTCGCCAGGGGGTGCTGGCCATGCTCCACCACAGTATCCATCACTTCGGCATCGCCCGGGGTTTATTGCAGCAGGCTGATGGCGAAAGGCGGCTGACCAACCTGCTGCAACTCGGTGAACTGCTGCAGACGGCCAGCGCCATCCGGGAAGGTCCCGAAGCCCTGATTCACTTTCTGCGCGAAGCCATCAGCTTCGGCCATGACCAGAGCGATGCCCACATCCTGCGTCTGGAAAGTGATGCCGAACTGATTCGCGTGGTGACTATTCATGCGGCCAAAGGGCTGCAATATCCTCTGGTTTTTCTGCCCTTTATCGCCACCTATAAAAAAGCCAAATCCGAGGCTTTTCAGATTCGACAGGAAGGCGCGGCGACAGAAATTATCTGGGAAGCGGAAAACCCGGACGCAGCGGAACGTGCCCGCCTGCAGGAAGATCTGCGCTTGCTCTACGTGGCCCTGACCCGCGCTGAATATGCCCTCTTTCTGGGGTTGGCGGAAGCGAGCAGCGGCAAATCCCCGATTTTTACCCAAAGCGCCATCGCCTATTTACTAGGCAAACAACGCCACGATGCAGATTTATGGGCGCTTCTCCAGCAGCTTCAGGACAACCCGGATATTCGTGAAAATATCCAGATCATGCCCTTGCCGGCAGAAGTTCCCGTGACTGAAAGCACCGAAACCACCAACACCCCCGCCACGGCTATCCCGGAATACTCGGTCCGCTTTGACAAAAACTGGGGCGTGGCGAGTTTTTCCGCGCTGATTCGTGACCTCCCGGCCAGCCACTCATCCCCCCCCTTCTCCCAGGTGCAACGCGCCAGCCAGGGCCCGGCCTGGCATCGCTATCCGCCGGGAATGCAGGCGGGTACCTTTCTCCATGAACAATTACAGAAGCTGGCCGGACAGGGCTTCGCCGCCATCCTCGAACCCGATGCGGGCGCCCGCATCCAGCGCGACTGTGTCCTGGCCGACTTATCGGACTGGAGCGAAGCCACCCTGGAATGGCTGCGCGCCATAGTGCAAACGCCCCTGCTGGATACCGGCGCCACCCTCGGGCAACTGCAGCATTATCAGAGTGAAATGGCTTTCTGGTTTCCCAGCGCGGAGTTACGCAGCAGGGAGCTGGACCAGTTATGCCGCTCCTATTTTTTTCCTCAAGAGCAGCGCCCCCGCCTGCCAGACCGGGTCCTGCACGGCATGATGCGCGGCTTCATGGACCTGGTTTTTGTCCAGCAGGATCGCTATTACGTTCTGGATTATAAATCCAACCTGCTCGGCACCCGGGACGCGGATTATGAGGCGCCGCATTTACGCGCCCAGACGCTGCGCCATCGTTACGAATTACAGGCCAGCCTCTATCAACTCGCCCTGCACCGTCTGCTCCGGCAGCGGCTGGGCCAGCATTACCTGCCAGAAAAACACCTGGGTGGAACGCTGCTGTTTTTCCTGCGCGGTATCCGGGGACCGCAGCGCGGCATGTTCCACCTGCCTGCAGATATTGCCCTGATTGATGCCATGGACCGCCTGTTCGCGGTTGGAGAACTTGTCTCATGAATGGCTATTCAAGGCAGACCAACACCGCAGCCATGATGCAGCTTTTACAAAGCTGGACAGCCTCCGGCTGGCTCCGGATGCTGGATCTGAGCTTTGCCCGTTTTCTGCTCAGTCTGGAGATCCAGCCCCCGGCACTATTGCCGCTGGCCGCCGCCCTGCTCGCCCATCTGGAAGGTGAAGGCCATACCTGTCTGGATATTGCCCGCTTCCTCCGGGAACCTGCGCGTTACCTCAGCGGCCCGCCGGAAATGCTGAGCGCCATCCAGGAGCAGCTCCAGCACTGGCCCGACCTGCAGCCATGGATAGACCAGCTCAGCCCCTGCCGGGTCGTAACACAAATCGATCAGCAGCCTGGTGCTACTCCGGAAGACGGCAGCGAAACGCCCCTGGTGCTGGATCAGGGCTGTCTCTATTTACGGCGCTACTGGCGGGATGCCCGGGACATCGCCCGCAGCCTGACTGAACGGGTGACTTGCTCCATCCACCATCCGGTCCAGACAGAGAGCCTTCATCCTCTGCTCTCATTATTATTCCCCAACGACGCTGCCACCGCCCGGGAATCTGTTCCCTGGCAGAAAATCGCCTGCGCCCTGGCCATGCGCGGGCGCTTCAGCATCATCACCGGCGGCCCCGGCACCGGCAAAACCTATACAGCAGCCCGCCTGATGGCCCTGCTCATGGCCCAGGCCCGGGAGCCGCTGCGCATTGTCCTCGCCGCCCCCACCGGCAAGGCCGCCGTGCGCATCAATGAATCCCTGCACAGCGCCATAGCCCAGTTACCCCCCCTGGGTCATCTGAACGCAGCAGAACTGTCTGCCGCCTTTACCCGCCTGGGGCCCGCCCGCACCTTGCACAGCCTGCTGGGCGCGAAACCGGGCACCCGTCGCTTGCGCCATGATCGCCAGCACCCTCTGGATCTGGATGTGCTGATTGTGGATGAAGCTTCCATGATCCATCAGGAAATGATGGCCGCCCTGTTACGCGCCCTGCCGGAACACGCCCAGCTGATTCTGCTGGGGGACCAGGACCAGTTGGCTTCCGTCGAGGCTGGTGCGGTTCTCGCCGATTTGTGCAGCGATGCCGGAGCCTATGATCCCGACACCTGCACCTGGCTGCAAGCCACTTGCGACTGCCCGTTGGAGGCCCGCCACAGCCATATCAATCCCCTTTCCACCGGAGTCGTCCGTCTGCAACGTAGTCATCGCTTCAATGCCGGCATTGGCGCTCTGGCCGATGCCGTACAACAAGGCGCAACCGCCAGCGCCATGGAAATTCTCCACCGGGAAGACGTACTGGACTGGTACAACGCCCCGGAAATCCCGCAGATACTGCAACTGGTGGACAGTGCGGCGGGTT
>NZ_JABBOU010000089.1 GCF_018853465.1 Acidithiobacillus montserratensis | reverse complement strand
CCAAAACCGCCATGGCCAAGACTTCTGCCGTGCATTATTTATGGCTTTCTACCCCGAAAATCTACAAAGAGGCGGTTGCTGCGGATAAGGCGGGTAAATATGATGAAGCCGTCGTCAAGGCCAAACATGCTGAAGAACTGGCGAACCTGGCGTATGCCCAGGGTGAAGCCCAGGCCAAGAAATATGGCGTGAAGCTGACGGATCAGGGCGTTCAGCTCGACTGAGTCCGGATGCCGTGGGCAGCCAGCAGCAGTCTGGCCACCCGGGTTTTTGCCGCAGCTTCTGCCGTAAAATGAAAATCGATGGATGCTGCCCCGGGGAGTTCCGGGCAGGCATCCGTTTGCAGAGGAATATCCAGTCTGCGGCAGAGTTGCCGCGCCACGCCGTCATTCCCATCCAGGGTAGGAATCGCCCGCCCTGCCAGTCCTGATGACCAGTCGCTGATCCAGCAATAATGGGTGCAACCCAGGACGATGGCCTGAATGTCAGGCGTACAGGCCGGCAGCACCTGCCGGTGCAGGTATTGCCGAACCTGCTGCTGCCAGTCGGTACGCTGGGATTCAATGCGTTCCGCAAGGCCGGGGCAGGCAAGGGGAATGACCCGTTGCCGGGCATCGGGTAGCTGGGTGAGCAACTGTTCCAGTTTGGCCCCCGCCACGGTCATGGTGGTGGCCAATAGCAGAATCTTGCCCTCGGGATACAGAGTCAGCGCCTTTTTGATGGCGGGTTCAATGCCAATGACAGGAACATCGGCATACTCGCGAATGGGAGATACTGCCGCGCTGGTGGCGGTGTTGCAGGCCAGCACGACCGCATCCACTCCTGCCCGGATGAACCAGTCATAAGCGGCCTCAGTCCATTGCCGCACCTGCTCGGGACTTTTGTCCCCATAGGGACTATGGGCGGTATCGCCGTAAAACAGAAAATGGGCCTCGGGAAGGTAACGCAGGCAGGCGAGCAGGGTGCTGAGACCGCCTATGCCCGAATCGAAAACGCCGATACGCATCATTTAGCAGTCAGTCGAGGCTGAGTTCCTGCTCGGCCAGTAACGCGACGCCGCGCATGCCGGCAAGATCATCGTCATTACCGCGTTTCACTTCTACCTGCCCGCGCAGGGCGGGAATCAGGTCGGCGTCCAGACGCTGCAGCAATGCCGGAGCAAAGCAATCCCAGGCGGCACTGACCCCGCCACCGACACGAATGACCCGGACATCGGCTACTTTGAGAATATGGGCCAGCGCTTGTCCCAGATAATCTCCCGCCATCTGAAACACCCGGGTGGCCTCGGGGCGACCATCACAGGCCATTTGCGCAATGACCGCCGTATCGGGACCGGTGCCTGTCAGTTCCACGTAGCTGGAGCGGATGCCCCGTGCCGAGGCGTATTGTTCCAGACAGCCCTGGTTGCCACAGCCGCAGCGGCGTCCGCCCGGAACCACAATAAGATGGCCAATTTCCATGGCGGTGCCATGTTCGCCGCGCCAGGGGCGGTCTTCGTGAACCCAGCCGCCCCCCACGCCAGTACCAAGCCCGACATAGAGCAGATCGCGCAGCTCGGGAGCATCCTGTTTTTCTTCCCAGAATTCGCCATAACCGGCGGCATTGGCATCATTTTCGACCAGTACCGGGAGCTGGCAGGCCTGCTGCACAGCAGATTGCAGGTCAAAGTGGATGAGTTGGGGAATATTGGGCGATTGCAGCAGCACCCCTCGGGCGTTCACAAAGCCGGGGACGGCCACCCCCACCCGGCTGACTTCGGGATATTGATGACGGAGCTCGGCGATACCATTCTCCAGCAATCCGGTAAACAGCTGGGCGGCTGCTTCCGCGTCTGCTGCTGCCGCACATTTGTCGCGCAGGTCCACGGCATGACGAATACTGTCCAGGCACTCATGACCCCGAAACACGCCAAAACGTAAATTGGTGCCGCCGATATCAATACCAATGGTCAGACTTTCAGCCATGCGCAATCAGCTCCGTTAGAATTTCGATATTTTGCGTCGTGCCGGTCGTTATATCCCAGTAAAAATCCAGTTGCAAAGCCTGCATGATTTTCTCAAAGCCCGCCTCGGACTGAGAAACCGTCAGGTGGGGAGCTGCTTCCCAGCGTGCAGGCGGATGGCAGTTCAGCCGGATTTTGCCGCCCATGACCGCATCGTCCAGCACAATCTGCCGGGTTTTTTCGCCTTGAATGGGCTGACCAAAGCCCCCTTGGGATGTGCCGTCGGCAAAAAACTGGCCGGCCGGACCGTCGCAACTGGGCATGGCCAGATACAGGCGGCAATGAAAGCTATGGGATGCCGTGTTAGTCTGCGCAGATTCTATCCGGTACTGCACCAGCAGTCCTTTTTCTGAGAGATGATATCCCTTGCTGACGGCCCAGCTATCGGCGATTCCGCCCGTAAAATGGGGAGTGTTTTGCACTATATGGCTTTCTGAGTAGCTGACCGCTGCATCATCCAGCCATTCCTGGAAGCTGTGACAGGGGGCCGTATCCATCACCAGGTCTTCGGCGGTGATTTCCGTTTTGAAACTGATACGGTCGTGGGCGGAAGCAATTCCTTCGCTGGGGGCGGCATGTTCCACCGCGCCGTGGCGGATCTTGTCATAATAGGCTTCGTCGCGGCGCGCCAGCGTGTCACCGAGATTGTGGTGGAGTGAGTAAGCATCCCATTCCACTATGGCAGCGGAAGGTACCGGACGAATAATGAGCTGTTGCTGGTCATTGTGATAATACACTTCATCCTGCCCATCCATGTCCACATCCAGGGACTGCAAGTCAGGGCGGGGCTGAATTTGATCCAGACGCGCTTCCAGGCGAACGATGGCATGGTAAACCGCGCGGCGCAGATGGGGCAGATAAATGCCGCCGAAAAGGCCGTGCCAGTAGGCGTCATTGGCCTGGGCCTCGTGCAGGTCAGTGCGCATCTGCTTGCTTTGCTGGCGCTTGGGCAGGGCGTGAAAGCGCTGGGATAATTGCAGCATACGTTTTTGCATCCAGTTGGATTCCGGATAGCGGGTCAGGAAGTTTTTCCAGATGCCCCCACGAATCAATGGCTTGCGCTCCTCCAGACGGCCAGCGCTCTTTTCCTGATCCAGAAAAGCCGCATAGCGGCGGGCGGCATCGGGAGCCAGAGTCCATTCATTCATTTCACTGTAGGAAACGGTGGGCAAATAGATGATGCCCTGGGGGCGATGGGCTTGCAGATAATCCTTGAAGCGCATCGGTTGAATATGCGGCGAATCCAGCACGCCCCTGAGAAATTGTTCCAGCCAGCCTTTTTCGTACACCCAGCTGTAGGTTTCCGGCCAGACACCGAACTTTTCGATATCGTCAAAATAAATCCCGGCACTTCCGGGATTGTGCAGGGAGATTTCCTCAATAAAGGTGACGGCAGCGGCAGCTTCCGAAAAGGGCAGGCGATAGCGCAGGGCTTCGGAGATAGGGAATACATCTACCGCCTGTCCGTTTTCCTCGGTTCGATGAAAACTGCCGAGCTGGTCGGCTGCGGCGCCCGCGCAGAGAAAGTGATAATCGTCAACCATCACATAGCGAATGCCCGACTCCTGCAGGGCAGGAACGACGCTGGGATCCCAGACCCGCTCGGTCAGCCAGGCTCCTACCGGACGCTGTCCGAAGTGCTTATCGAGCCGTTCCGCCATGGCCTCCAGTTGGGTGATGCGGTCGGCATGGGGAATGGCCGCCAGCACCGGCTCGGTATCACCGGCTCCCACCAGTTCTGCCTGATTACGGTGGACCATGTCCTGCAAAAGCTGCGTCGTTTGGGGATGGACGCGCAGCATGTAATCCAGTAACCAGCCGCTGATATGAATGGCAAAGGGGAATTCCGGAAAACGATGCATGGCCTCAAGGAATGGGTGATAACAACGCAGTACGGCGTCATCCATCACATGGGGAAAATTACCGACCGGCTGATGGGCGTGGACGCCCAGGAGGAGGGGGGTGCTATGGGTCATACATTCATCCTTCTGTATGGGTGCGGCGCATGGTACCCCCGGATTCTGCCGAACCCCCGCCATGGCTGATGGGTTCGTTCAATGCCTCTGGAGGGGAAATTTCCATCAAAATATACAATTTTCGTAGATTCATGCGAAACAGGTCATCAAAATCCCGCACGGAGTCCGCCGGATTGTAATCCCCAAACCACCAGAACCAGTCCGAGCCTTCGCAGCGCCCGAGCTGTTCCGTGATTTCCTCCTGTTTTTCGGGACTGAGTGCATCGAGATGCTGGTCCACATCGCGCTTGGCCGCACACAGCAGATCCCAGGCGCGGTTTTTGGCGCCATCGCCAATCCAGGTGCTGAAATTGCCATAAACCCAACTGCCTGCCGCAAGATCCGTCAGATTCTGGATGGCTTCTGGATGATCCTGCACATAGTCACTGAAGGTACACATTTTGATGTGAGGATGATTGGACAGGGAGCGATACAGCTCCGAGAGAAAATAATAGCCGTTATAAGGATAATATTCCCAGGCATTTTCTCCATCCAGAATGATGCTGACGACAGGATGCTCCTGATCTTCCGTCTGTCGCCAGATGGATTCCAGTTTGTGCACGAAATCGGTGACGGCATCGTGTCCGAACCAGGTCTTGTAATCAAAACCGATGGTATCGGAGAGTGCGTCATCGCGGAAAAACAGGGCAGGTCCCTGACCATTCAGGCGATAGGATCGATACAAATACTCGGCGCGTCCCCGGGGCGCGACATCCGTATCGCTGCGCAGCAGGCTATGGGTCAATACGCCCTCCCCGGATGCGGTCCAGGTGACCTGAGCTTCGCCCAGCATTTGCACGAATGCCGCCGAAACCCCGCCTTCTGCCGGCCACATACCCTGGGCAGCAATGCCAAACTGCTGAGGATGACTGGCCTGGGCGCGCTGGATGTGCCACCGGGCGCGCTCCCGTCCCCCCGGATAATGGGGGGAGGCGGGTAAGGGCGCTTCGGGAACGGCTTCCCGAGCGGCCGCAAAATCCAGCATTAAGGGACCAATGGGATGATAGTAAGGCGTGGTGGAGATCTCGATGCGGCCGGCCTCGGCCAGGGCGCGGTAACGGGGGATCAGCCCGGAGATCAGGTCGCCCAGAAAATGTAGAAGCTCCTGACGATCTTCAGGACTGAAACCACGTCCCTTGGCCATCAGTTTTTGGACAAGTGGGCTGTTCCGGCGCACGGTTTCCCCGGTCCAGGCAAGGTGATACCAGACCAGCAGATCCGCCACAAACTGAATGGACAAATAATCAGACAACTCCACCGGATCGTCGCGCATGCGCAGATAAATTTCATGGAGGCGGCGGTATCCGGGAAAGGGATTGAGCATATGCTCCGGATCCAGCCGGAAACACTGTTCCATGAGATGATGGCGGTCTTCGTTACGCAGCGTTTTCAGATCGTTGCTGGCCAGGGCCATCAGCAGGGGATCGCGAAATGTACCGCTGGCAAACTGGTCGCTGTAATCTTGTATTTGCTCGACCAGGATGGGTACACAGTTGAATACGCCCCGGGCCAGGGGGTTTTCTTCATAATGGGCGATCATGTCTGCATAATCCTTGCAGGCATGAAGGTAAGTCCACGGCAGGGCATAAACCCCCTCTGCATTGCGGTAGTCGGGCTGGTGCATGTGCCAGCAGAAAATGACATGGAGGGCGCGTGCCGGGGGCATATCTCACCTCACAAAATGTAGTTGCTGGCCGAGTAACTCCGGAGTAATGAGGGTAACTCCATTGGGGGTACGATAAAAGCGGCGGGCATCTTCGGCAGGATCTTCACCGACCACCAGCCCGTCGGGGATGATGGTGCCCTTGTCCACCACAACCTTGCGCAGCCGGGCACCTTCCCCCATTCGCACATTGGGGAGGATGACCGAGTCTTCGATGAGGGTGTGCCCATCATTGACGCGGACATTGGAAAAAAGCAGGGAGCGCCGCACGGTGGCGCCACTGATGATGCAGCCACCCGAGACAATACTGTCCAGGGCCATGCCCCGGCGTCCTTCATCATCAAAAACAAATTTGGCCGGGGGGAGCTGTTCCTGATAAGTCCAAATGGGCCAGCGGCTGTCGTACAAGTCCAGGTCGGGGGTGACGTGGACCAGATCGATATTGGCGGACCAGTAGGCATCCACGGTGCCCACATCCCGCCAGTAGCAGCGGCTGGCCTTACCTTCATTACTGCTGATACAGCTGTTGCGGAAGCGGTGGGCCATGACCCGATAGCGGGAAACCATATACGGAATCAGGTCGTTACCAAAGTCGTGGCTGGATTCACGACTGTCGGCATCACGAATGAGCTGTTCATAGAGGAAATCGGTGTTGAATACGTAAATCCCCATACTGGCCAGGGCCCGGTCGGGATTGTTGGGGGTCGGGATCGGGTCGCTGGGTTTTTCGGTAAAGCCCGTGATGCGATCTTCATGATTGACGGTCATCACACCAAAACCCTTGGCTTCTTCCAGTGGCACCTCAATGCAGGCCACACTCATGTCCGCCTGGCTTTGCACATGTTCGGCGAGCATCTGGCCGTAATCCATTTTGTAAATATGGTCGCCGGCGAGGACAATCACATAGCGGGGGCGATGTGCCCGTAAAATGTCGATATTCTGGAAGATGGCATCGGCGGTGCCCTTGTACCAGCCGGTATTCATGCGCTGCTGGGCCGGAAGGATTTCGATGAACTCGCTGAATTCACCGCGCAGGAAGCCCCAACCCAGTTGAATGTGGCGGATCAGGCTGTGGGCCTTGTATTGGGTCAGAACACCAATGCGGCGGATGCCGGAGTTCATGCAGTTGGAAAGACAAAAATCGATGATGCGGAATTTACCCCCAAAAGGTACGGCCGGTTTGGCCCGCCAATCAGTGAGAGGGCCGAGACGGCTGCCACGGCCACCGGCCAGAACCAGGGCCAGGGTATTTTTAGTGAGATTACTGACGAAGCGCGGGGAATTGCTGGGGCCACTCTGGGTTTCTTCGGACATACTGCTCTCCTTATCGGGCACTGGTGCTAACCTGACTTGGAGTATAGACAGGATTCCCTGTGCTTTCGCTTTTAAGGTACTGAACTTGAGGGATTGCGGCAAGTGTGGAAATGACACCCATGGACTTTCCCGCTGATGTGTTATGCTCAAGTGAGAACAGCTCCCCAATCAAAAACATGAAAAGGAGATTGTGGTGAACTCATCGTCCAGAAAACAGCATGGCGTAAGTGTGGATATGGAGGAAATGGCGATACGTGAAGCTCGCCATCATGATCCCTTTGCCTGGTTAGGGCAGCACCGAAATGCTGCCGGGCAGGGGATACAGCGGGTATTTTTGCCCGGCGCTTCCGCCGTTGAGCTGCAGACCCCCCAGGGTTGGGTGGCCATGACCCGGCAACATGCCGACGGAATATTCGTCCATAATGGCGAGGTGCTCCCAGTGCCCTATCGTTGTCGCTGGCAGGATGTCCTGGGTACCCATGAAGCCTATGATCCTTACGTGTTCGGTCCGGTGCTGGGTGACCTTGAAGTCTATCTGTTCAGTGAAGGGCGCCTGTACGAAGCCTATCGCCATCTGGGAGCACATCTCCGTAACCACGAAGGCGTGGATGGGGTGTTGTTTGCGGTCTGGGCACCCAATGCCGAACGAGTCAGTGTCGTCGGTGACTTCAATCGCTGGGACGGGCGTTGTCATCCCATGCGGGTGCGGGGAATGAGCGGGCTCTGGGAGCTGTTCATCCCCGGTCTGGAGCCGGGTGAAATCTATAAATTTGAAATCCGTCATCGCGATTCCGGCGTAGTTTTTGTCAAGACCGATCCCTACGCCAATGCCTTTGAAAAGCGCCCCAGTACGGCCGCCCGGGTGGTGGCAAGTCAGCATGTCTGGAAGGACCATGACTGGATGACCGCGCGCATGCAGGCTGACTGGCAGCATGCGCCGATGAACATTTATGAAGTTCATCTGGGTTCCTGGCAGAGGAGTACCGATGGACATTTTCTGACTTATGGAGAACTCGCCGAGCGTTTGCTGGGCTATGTGCAGGATATGGGTTATACCCATATCGAACTGATGCCGGTGATGGAGCATCCGCTGGATGAATCCTGGGGGTATCAGGTCAGCGGTTATTATGCGCCGACCAGCCGTTTTGGCAGCCCCGATGATTTCCGGGCTTTTGTCGATCATTTTCATCAGGCGGGTATCGGGGTGCTGCTGGATTGGGTACCGGGACATTTCCCCAAGGATGACTGGGGTCTGGCGCGTTTTGATGGAACGCCCCTGTATGAATATGCGGATCCCCGGGAGGGTGAACATCGGGATTGGGGAACCTACATTTTCAATTTTGGCCGGAATGAAGTGCGTAATTTCCTGCTGGCCAATGCCTGTTATTGGGCAGATTGCTTTCATATTGATGGGTTGCGGGTGGATGCGGTGGCTTCTCTGCTCTATCGTGATTATTCCCGGAATGCCGGCGACTGGATTCCCAACCGTTATGGGGGCAGGGAAAATCTGGAGGCCATTGAATTTCTGCGGGAAATGAATGTAGTGCTCAATGAGCGCTATCCCGGCATCCTCACCATTGCCGAGGAATCCACATCCTGGCCCATGGTGTCTCGTCCGACCTATGTGGGAGGTCTGGGCTTTTCCATGAAATGGAACATGGGCTGGATGAATGACACTCTGTCCTACATGCAGCAGGACCCGGTCTATCGCCGCTTTCATCAGAATGCTCTGACTTTCAGTCAGCTGTATGCCTATGCCGAGAATTTTGTCCTGCCTCTGTCCCATGATGAGGTGGTGCACGGCAAACACTCGTTGCTGGATAAAATGCCCGGAGACACCTGGCAACGTTTTGCCAATTTACGCCTGTTGCTGAGTTATCAGCATGCCCATCCGGGCAAGAAACTCAATTTCATGGGGAATGAATTTGCCCAGGGCAAAGAGTGGAACTGTGGAGCATCCCTAGACTGGGATTTGCTGGAGACCCCTTGGCATCAGGGAGTACAGCGACTGAGTCGGGATCTTGCCCGTCTGTACCGGGATCGACCGGCCCTGCATGACCTGGACTTTGCTTCGGAGGGGTTTTCCTGGGTGGACTGTCATGATGCCGATCAATCCATCCTCAGTTTTTTGCGGCGCGACCGGCAGGGACATTTTGTGCTGGCGATATTCAACTTCACGCCCGTATTGCGGCAAAACTATCGCATTGGTGTACCGGAACCGGGGATTTATCGGGAAATTTTCAACAGTGATGCCGCCGCTTACCAGGGCAGTAATGTGGGGAATAATCCGCTCTTCGCAGAAGCGCTCAGTTGGATGGGCCTGCCCTGTTCCCTGAAAATGACCCTGCCGCCGCTGGGGGCTTTGTTTTTGCAGCGCGAATGAGGCGTTGCCGGCACTGAAAGGTGACTACCATGCTCTTCGTCTATGTCATTATTGCTTTTGTGGCTGGCGTGGCCGAACTGTTTACCGGAACTTTTTATCTGGCGGCAGTGGCATTGGCCGCCCTGTTTACGGCCATTACCGGGCTTTTGTTGCCAGGAACCATTTTACATTGGGTGTTTCTGGGCTTTTGTCTGGTGCTGCTGCCTGCCGGTATGGCTTTTCGTCATCATCTGGCCAGTAAAGCCCAAGGGTTGCAGGACTTTGATCTGGGCCAGGGAGTCGATGTCATCGGCGGCCCTGACCAGAACGATCACTACACGGTGCGTTACCGGGGAAGTGAATGGATGGCGGTGGTGGATGATGGACCCCCTCCCTGCGCGGGTGATCGCGCGGTGATCGTTGGCAAGACCGATAACCTGCTACATTTAGGCGTATTACCCCGGCAAGATGCCGAAAAGGAGTCTCTATGTCCTCCCTCATCATCATCCTGATTGTTATTGTTGCGGCATTCCTGATCCTGCGCACCACCATCCGGGTCGTGCCGCAGCAACGCGCCTGGGTTATCGAACGTCTGGGCAAATACCACGCCGTTCTGGAACCCGGCCTGAATTTCATTATTCCTTTTCTGGATCGGGTGGCCTTTCGCTTCGATATGCGCGAAGTACCCATGGAAGTGCCGGCTCAGGCCTGTATCTCTCTGGATAACACCACCATGACGGTGGATGGTGTGCTTTATCTGCAGATTACCGATTCGGTGAAGGCCGCCTATGGTTCCAGCAATCCTTTTACCGCCGTCATCCAGCTGGCCCAGACCACCATGCGTTCGGAAATCGGCAAGTTGCACCTGGATGTGGCTCTGTCTTCACGGCAGTTGCTCAACACCGCCGTTGCCTCTGCGGTAGATGAAGCGGCGCTGAACTGGGGCGTGAAGGTGCTGCGCTATGAGATTCGGGATATTACTCCGCCCGCTGAAATCATTCGGGCGATGGAGCTTCAGATTACCGCCGAGCGGGAAAAACGCGCCATGATTGCCAAATCAGAAGGCCAGCGGCAGCAGCAGATCAATACCTCAGAAGGCCAACGGCAGCAGGAAATCAATGTGGCGGATGGGCGCAAGCAGGCTGAAGTGCTGCGCGCTGAAGGCGAAGCCACGGCCATAAAGTTGGTAGCCGAGGCGACGGCCGGGGCCATTCGCGTGATTGGCGAAGCTGCTCACCAACCGGGTGGTTTTGAGGCCCTGCAAATGCAGTTGGCCAAAGATTATATCGAAAAATGGGGAAATCTGGCCAAGAGCAGTACCAGCCTGGTCATCCCGGCAGATCTGGGCAATGTGGGGGCGTTGGTGGGTACCGCCTTATCCATGGTCAAGCAGTCCCAAGCCAGCGCCGGCGCCAGCGAATAGCTTGTGGGCGGCGGCACGCCTGATGCCGTCTATCGGGTTTCGGGCAATGTTTCCGGCCAGGCGGCCATGTCCAGCCACACATCAGCATCACTGCCCACCGTCGTGGCCGGAATAGGCGCGTTCTGCAGCCAGGCCCGCAGAGCATTTTGTTTGCCAGCGCCACAGACCAGAAAAAACAGGGCCCGGGTTTGACGCAGCCGCCAGGCACTGAGGCTGACTCTCTCCGCCGGAGCCTTGGCGGCATCAAAAATAGCCAGAGTGGCGGGTGTGTGTGTGTCCTGGCCCCAGTCATGGCCGGGAAACAGGCTGGCGGTGTGACCATCCTCGCCGAGACCGAGAAGAACCAGATCGAAGGGTTGCCGGGGCAGCACTTCGGCATAGATCCGGGCGGCTTCTTGTGCGCCTCTCTCTGCCGGGATGTGATGAATCTGGGTGCGGGGGATGGGCACTTGTGATAACCAGGTGGCTTCCAGCATCACGCTGTTACGTTCGGCAGCGTCCACCGCCAGGCAGCGCTCATCGCCATGATAAATATGCCAGTGCTGCCAGTCGCTCCCTAGCGCGGGCAAATGGACATAGGCGGCGCGCGGGGTATTGCCGCCTGCTACCACCAGATGAAAAGCCCCACGCCGGGCGACAGCTTCAGCGGCCATCCGGGTAATGGCGGCAGCCAGTCGGGTGCTGATTTCTGCGTTATCGGGATAAATATGCCATCGCGGTGAGATGTTTTCTCGAAGCATGCTGAATTCCTTCTGACGTCGAAACCTAACTGATGGCCTGACTCAGCAGATGACCGACCAGTGCCGTAAAAGCCAATGCCACACTCCCCCAGAATAGCACGCGCAGCGCTCCGGCGCGGACCTTGGCGCCGCCGATGCGTGCCGAAATCCCTCCTAACAGAGCCAGCAAGATCAGGGTAATGATGAACAAGGCCGGCAATGCATAGGCATGAGGCATCAACGTGCTGATCAGTACCGGCGGTAGAGCGCCGCTGATAAAGGAAATTGCGGAGGCTGTGGCCGCCTGCAGCGGGCGCGCCCTGGCTACTTCTGTCAACCCCAGTTCTTCCCGGGCATGGGCTTCGAGGGGGTCGCGCTGCATCAGCTGAAAAGAAACCTGTCGAGCCAAGGCCTCATCCAGTCCCCGATCCATGTAGATTTTACAAAGCTCCAGTTGTTCCAGTTCGGGGTTTTTCCGAATTTCCTGGGCTTCCTGGTGCAGTTGCGCCTTCTGGCTGTCACGCTGGGAGCTGACCGAAACATATTCCCCCGCTGCCATAGATAAAGCCCCGGATAACAAGGCTGCTACTCCGGCCAGCAGGATCTGGTCATGATTGGCCTGGCCGGCAATGACGCCACTGAGCAGTCCGGCCGTGGAAAGCAGGCCATCATTGGCACCCAGTACACCAGCACGCAGCCAGCCGGTGTTTTTTTCGTGATTTTCAGAGTGGTTGTTGTCCATTGCCGGTTTTGCTGTCGACTTTAGTGAAGGGGCAAGATAGCCCATCTTTACCGCTTGGGTCTATGATGAAGGCCTATCCGGAAACGATATGAGGAGAACAGGATGGCTGGTTTGGAAGACTGGGTGGGCAATACGCCCCTTTGCGAATTGAGTAGTCTGGCACCCCGTGCCGGCGTCCGGATTTTTGGCAAGCTGGAGGGCAATAATCCGGCGGGTTCCGTGAAGGATCGCCCGGCCATGAACATGATCCGTCGCGCTCTGGAGCGGGGCACCATCAACACTTCCACACGCCTGATTGAGCCTACTAGCGGAAATACCGGGATTGCCCTGGCTATGGCTGCTTCGGTGCGGGGTATTCCGATGACCCTGATCATGCCCGAAAACATGAGTATTGAGCGCCGCCAAGTGATGCGCGCTTATGGCGCCGAGGTCATATTGACTCCGGCAGAAGGCAGTATTGAGGGTTCCATTGATCTGGCCCGGCAGATGGTGGCAGCTGGAGAAGGGGTCATGCTCGATCAGTTTTCCAATCCGGACAATCCGGAAGCCCATTATCTCAGTACCGGACCGGAAATCTGGCGGGATACCCGGGGCACAGTGACCCATTTCGTATCATCCATGGGCACCACCGGCACGATCATGGGGACTTCCCGGTATCTGCGGGCCGTGAATCCAGCTATTCAGATTGTCGGCGTACAACCTGCTGAAGGAGCAAAAATACCGGGAATCCGCCGCTGGCCGGAGGCCTATCTGCCGAAAATCTATCATCGCGAGATGGTCAGCCAGATTGAGGACGTGACCCAGGAAGAAGCCGAGGATATGACCCGGCGTCTGGCCCGGGATGAAGGGGTGCTGGCGGGTATCTCTTCGGGAGGCGCGGTGGCTGCTGCCCTGCGCGTGGCCCGCAATCTGGAGCAGGGGGTGCTGGTTGCCATTATTTGCGATCGTGGCGATCGTTACCTGAGTACGGGTATTTTCCCGGCCTGAGTGGCGATGCAGGCTTTCATCATGTTCCATGCACGGGCTTTCCTCCGGGGCTTGATCAGCCTGTTGCTGCTCTGCGGCTGTGGACTCTTGCTCGCGGACTCTGCCGGGGCGCAAACCCTGGAAATCAGTGCCGCCAGCGTGCAGGGGTCAGGCTGGCAAGCGCAGCACTTGCGGATGTTGCTGCAGACCCGTTCCCGCAGCGTCGCTCAGCTGCAAATGCAGGCTGGAGCCGTAACGATGGGCAAGCAACGAATATGGCAAAAAATGCAGGGTCATTGCATCTTGCAGACCCGGCATGGCTGGTCCTGTACCGGCCTGCATCTGGCGGTTTCGGGAAGTCCCTGGGGAGGGCTGCAGAGTGGCGGTCGCTTGCAAGCGTTACGTAGCGATGGCGCGGGTAGCTTGCAGCTCCATCTGCAAGGGGCCACATTCGGGCACCTGGCCCTGTATGCCCGGAGTGGGGCAACGGGGCACTGGCAAATGCAGGCCCAGGGAGAGCTGGCTCTGAAAGGATGGGTCCCCGCCCTGCATCTCCTTCCCGCTCACTGGCAGGCGGGCGGCGCGCTGCATTGGCAGGTAACGTCTGATGGAGAAAACTGGTCACAGGTAAAGCGGATGCATTTTGTGGCGCAGCTGCAGAAGGGGCAGTTCAGTAGCCCTGATGGTTTGCAAGCCGCCCAGAATGTGGCCGCAACGCTCACGGGTGATGGCCAATGGCAGCAACACTGGCAGGGACAAATGCAGCTCCGCTGGAGCGAGGGCGGGATATTGTGGAGTCCCTGGTACTGGGCGGCGCCGGTGCATCCGGTGATGGTGCATAGTGATTGGCAACAGACGGCGCAACAGTGGCGTCTGGACCGGGGCCGTATCGACTGGCCGGAACTCGGCACAGCCAGTTTCGCCGTGAGTCGGCCGATTCATGGTGCTTCCATGCGCTGGGATTTGCGCGATGTGGATGTCGGCCTGGAACCTCTCTTCGCGACCTGGATCAAACCCTTGTTGCCGGCCAGTAGTTTTGCGGCGCAAGCCCTGCTGGCCGGACGCCTGCACTTTTCTGTGGGCGGCGATCCGGCGTTGCACGCCCTGCGTTGGGATCTGCAGAACGGCAGTTTTTCTAGTCCGCCCATGAGCTTGCAGGGGGTCAGCAGCCATGGGGCCTGGGGCGAACACTCGCCGGTGGAAAGCGCGGTGTTTCATTGGCAGCGCGCTACCTTGTACCATATTCCTCTTGGACCCGTGGCGCTGCGGCTGGCTCTGCACCCTGGCGGTTTTGCCTTGTACCGTCCCCTGGATATTCATCTTCTAGGTGGTGTTCTGCATTTTCAGCAACTCTCCGGGCATTGGCGGGGGACGCATTCCGGCTTTGCCATGCGTGGTGACCTGAAGGGGCTGAGTATGCGATCACTGACCCGGATCATGCACTGGCCGCCATTTACCGGGACGATTCAGGCCACCATACCGGAACTGACCTACCATGCCGGTACCATTCGCACCAGCGGCGAATTGAGTGCGGGTATTTTCGGGGGCAAAGTCCGGGTCCGTGATTTGCAGGTGCAAAATTTCCTGGGTGTGATGCCCCTGTTGCGGGCCAATGTCTCGGTACAGGGGTTACAGTTGAAGCCGCTCACCGAAGCCTTTCACTTTGGTTATATCAGCGGCGTGCTGGATGGGGATTTGCGTCATCTTTACCTGCTGAACTGGTCTCCCGAGGCTTTTCAGGGCCGTTTCGCGACCGTAAAGACCCCGGGCGTTCCCCAGAAAATCAGTTATCAGGCCGTTCAAAGCATTACCAAATTAGGCGGGGGAGAGGGCATCAGCGGCTTTTTTCAGGGGATGTTTTTACGTTTGTTCAAGACCTTCAGTTACCGTCAGTTGGGAATGGGGATTGACCTGGACAATGGCATCGCCGAGCTTTCAGGAGTGGGGACAGAAAATGGTGGTTTTGTGATTTTGCAGGGACAAGGGCTGCCCAGGGTGGATATAGTGGGGTACAATCGCCGGGTCAGTTGGGATGAATTGCTGGCCAGACTGAAAACGGCCATGGAAACCGGACCGCAGATGCACACAGGAGAATAGACAGAGATGATCAGGCAAAATTGGCTGAAAACCCGCAGCGCCCAGGCACTGTTGCTGCTGGGCATGCTCGTGGGCCTTTCGGCTTGCGTCACTGTGAATATTTATTTTCCGGCTGCGGCAGCCAAGCGCCTGGCGGATCAGGTGGTGGGTGAGGTGTATAAGGCGGCTGCCCATGGCGCAGTAGTTACTCCCCCGGCTCCCGCCTCTGCAGTTCCTGATCAGTCAGCCCCGGCAGCGACCGCCCCCGCCGCTTCGCCGGCTCCCAGTGCTTTTGAGCGCCTGACCCCGGCCCATGTGGCAGGGTATCTGCTGGCTACGGGATTTTCGGTCGTGAGTACTTCGGCTGAAGCGGCAGCCGACCTGAATGCCTCGAGTCCCGGGGTGCAGGCTGCCCGGGCTCAGCTGGAAGCCATCGCCGCGCAGATGCGCCCCTATTTCGAGAGCGGTGCAGTGGGCTGGACTGCCAATGGCCTGGTCGCCATTCATGATGCAGCGGCGGTGTCCTTGCAGGCTCGCGCCGGTCTCAGCGGGTTGGTCAGCAGCAACAACAGTGCCCTGCAGAATCTTTATCAGCAAATTGCCAATGCCAATGGGCATCCCGACTGGGAAGGACAAATTCAGCAGACCTTTGCCCAGACCTGGATCAGCAAGGCTCCGGCCGGATACTGGTACCAGAATGCCAGTGGGCAGTGGCAGAAGAAATAAATCTTACTTTGCAGAATATCCTGGTTTTTGATATCGAGACCATTCCGGATATTGCCGGAGGTCGGCGTCTGCATGGTATTGACCTGGCCGATGATGCGGGTGTGGCGGAGTTGCTGCAGCATCAACGCCGTATTGAAACCCAGGGAGCCACTGAGTTTTTGCGCCCCTATCTGCATCAGGTGGTGGCCATTTCCGCCTTGTGGTGGCAGGGCGATCAGGTCAAGCTCAGCAGCTTTGGAGCGTTAGGCGATAGTGAAGCCACCCTGGTGCATGCCTTCTTCCAGATGATTCAGCGCCACGCCCCGCAACTGGTGTCCTGGAATGGTGCTGCTTTTGATCTGCCGGTGCTGCATTACCGGGCTTTCCTGCACGGCATTCCGGCGGCGCGCTACTGGGAGCAGGGGCAGGGTGACAGCAGCTATCGCTGGAATAATTACACCAGTCGTTATCATGAACGCCATCTGGATCTTATGGACCTGCTCTCCGGGTATCAGACCCGTAACGTCGCCCGTTTGCAGGACATGGCCCTGTTACTGGGCCTGCCCGGCAAGCTCGGCATGAGCGGTGCAGAAGTGTTGACGCATTACCAGCAAGGGGAAATAGCCTCCATCCGCCAGTACTGCGAGGTGGATGTGCTCAATACCGCCTTGATGCATCTGCGCTTTGAGTTCACCCGGGGGCACCTCGACAAATCCACCTACGAAGCCCGGCAAACCCAGTTGCGCAGCTATTTACAGCACCGTGATGAGGCCCACATCCGGGAGTTTCTCGACTTGTGGCCGGAAAACCTGCATGTCGCGCCCTAAACTCATTCGCGATGCCGTACCCGAAAGGGTGCATATTGAGAGTCTGGATGGCGAAGGGCGCGGTATTGCCCGGGTCGATGGCAAGGTGCTGTTTGTGGATGGTGCCCTGCCCGGCGAATATGTGCTGGCCCGGCGCACGGAAAATCACAAGACCTTTGAGCGGGGGGAAACGGTCGCTCTCCTGAAAAGCTCGTCCTTGCGGGTGCCACCGCCCTGTCCGCATTTTGGACTCTGCGGCGGTTGCAGTTTGCAGCATTTGGAGTTGACGGCGCAGGTGGCCATCAAGCAACGACAGTTGGAGGATAATCTCTGGCGCATTGGCAAAGTGCGTCCCCAACGGATTTTGCCGCCTATTTTCGGAACAGGCCTCGGCTATCGCAGCAAGGCGCGATTGTCGGTGCGCACGCCCAAAACCCGGGGAGCCCTGGTCGGCTTCCGGGAGCGCAGCAGCAACTATGTGGTGGACATGCAGCAATGTCTGGTGCTGGACCCTAGAGTGGGACAGCGTATTGCGGAATTGCGGGTCTTGATCAGCCAGATGCAGTCGCCCCAGGATTTTCCCCAGATTGAGGTGGCCTGCACGCCTGATGCCGTGGCCCTGGTATTCCGGCACATGCGTCCGTTGGCAGACAGTGATATCCAGCATCTGCGTCAGTTCGGGCAGGATCACGACCTGCAAATCTGGTTGCAGCCGCGCGGTCCCGATACCCTCCATCCACTTTTTCCCGAACAGCCTCCCGCCCTGCATTATGACCTGCCTGATTATCAACTGCGCATGCGCTTTGATCCGCTGGTTTTTACCCAGGTGAATCAGCCGGTTAATCAGGTGATGGTGCGTCGCGCCATGGCCTTGTTGCGCCCCCAGGCGGGTGACCATATCCTTGATTTGTTTTGTGGCCTAGGAAATTTCACCCTGCCCATCGCCCGTCTGGGGGCTGAAGTGCTGGGTATCGAAGGCGATGCGCGACTGGTGGCTTTGGCCACGGAAAATGCCGCTGCTAACGGTCTTTCTGCCCTGGCCCGCTATCAGGTGGCAGATCTGACCCGGGCGCAGATGGGCGATTTTCAGATGGCAGGGAAAATCGACAAAATGCTTATTGATCCTCCCCGCAGTGGGGCCATGGAAGTGTTGCAAAGCCTGACCCCCAGCGTTGCCCGTCTGGTCTATGTGTCCTGTAATCCGGCGACGCTGGCGCGGGATGCCGAATATCTGGTGCATCAGCGCGGCTATACCCTGCGCGCTGCCGGTGTCGTCAACATGTTCCCCCATACTGCCCATGTCGAATCCATCGCTCTCTTTGAAAAATGACCCCCCTGCTCACTGGCTGTGGGTGGACGTGGCCAGTCAGCAACTGCGGGTGATGGCGGCTCTGGACGAACAGACCCCATATCCGGTGTCTACGGCCCGCAACGGCTTAGGAGAGTTGCGTGACAGCGCCTGTACGCCCCGCGGCTGGCATCAGGTCCGCGCAAAAATCGGCGCAGGCTTGCCGAATAACGCCATCCTGCGCGGGCGGCGCTGGACCGGAGCGTGCTTTTCTCCCCGGGATGCGACCGATATCCCCCAGCAAGACTGGATACTGGGGCGGATTCTCTGGCTCTCGGGGATGGAGCCGGGACTGAATCGCGGCGCCTTGCAAGATACTTTTCGCCGTTATATTTACATTCATGGCACGGCTGATACCACGCGGCTTGGCCAACCTGTTTCTGCAGGTTGTATTCGTATGCATCCCGAGGCGTTATGCAGCCTTTTTCCAGCGATTGCGCCGGGATCCCCGGTTTTTATCGGGCTACAGCCCCCTGTTGATTTTCCCCCGTTGAGGAGGTCCTGAATGGCCTGGATTCGCTTACCCCGATTTCGCCGCGCCGTAAACGTATTCAACCCGAAACTGTTTGAGAGTTTGTCCCTGGCGGCCTTTCTGGCCTGGGTGGGGTTGGGTTCAGACGCTTTGTCCTCATCGGCCTATGGTCCGCCGGAAATTTATTATGCCTTGAAGGGCCATGAATATCTCGCAGTTTTTCTGGCGATTGGTATCCCGATTTCGGTGTTCATCATTTCGGCGGGTTATAAACAGGTGATTGCCCTCTTTCCGGATGGAGGCGGTGGTTATCACACCGCCTCGACCCTGCTCGGTCCCAAGGCGGGGCTGGTCAGCGGTTCGGCCCTGATTGTGGATTATGTGCTGACGGCGGCCATTTCCGTGGCTTCGGGTACCGAAACGC
>NZ_JABBOU010000088.1 GCF_018853465.1 Acidithiobacillus montserratensis | reverse complement strand
ACAAGCCACAAAATCGGCTGGGCCGCATAATTATCCAGCCAGGCACCGGATGCCAAATGCACGACCTGACCACTCACCGCATTGGCGGGCATACCCGGATCGCCACTGATCAGGCGATAACCAGGCATACCGGCAATCATGAAGCCACCGATCACAAAGAGCACTATGGCCACCAGCCCGGCCGTGCTGGCATAGTTGCGCGCCCGGCTGGAGATGGGGTCGGTACCTCGCAGCATCAGCATGGCGCCGCCCTGATAGATAGACATGCTGACCGCCAGCAGGCCACTGAGAATGGCAAAGGGATTGAGCAGATACCAGATAAATGACTCAGTCTGGTAATACTGACCATCCCAGCCAAAATGAAAGCCGACGCCTTCGAGAATGTTACCGATGGCCGCACCATAAACAAACATGGGTAGAAAGCCGGAGACCAGAAACACCCAGTCCCAGGAGTCCCGCCATTTGCTGGCTGCCACTTTGGAGCGATATTCAAAAGCCACCGGCCGGAGAATCATGCTGAACAGCAGCAGGATCATGACAATGTAAAACACCGAAAAAGAAGTGGCATAGAGCGTAGGCCAGGCGGCAAATATCGCACCGCCCCCGAGAATGAACCAGACCTGATTGCCATCCCAGTGCGGGCCGACCACATTCAGGGCCTGGCGGCGTTCGCCGTCATTTCTGCCGACAAAGCGCAGCAGAGTGCCGACGCCCATATCCATGCCCACCATGATGGCGAGCCCCATGAGCAGTACGCCCAGCAGTACCCACCACAATACTTTGAGTCCGATATAAAGATCCATAATGTTGACTCCTTATTGCTTGTTCAGGCTGGGTTTGGCGAAAGCAGGCTGAGCTGCCATACCACCACCGGCCGGAGCCTTGTCATGCCCGTGATGCGAACTTTGCGGGCCGAGCCGGGCATATTTGAACATCAGATACATTTCGGCGGCGATGAAGGAGCTATAGAGCAGCACAAAGCCGATCAAGGAAAAAATCATGTAGCCGACGCTATGACTGGAGGCAGAAACAAAGGTGGGTAGCATGTTGTACACCGTCCAGGGTTGCCGGCCATTTTCGGCGGTAATCCAGCCGAACTCGCAGGCGAACCAGGGCAGGGGAATGCTCCACATGGCCACTTTCAGCAACAGGGGATGTTTTTCGATATCATTCTTGAGGCTGAAATAAGCCGCAAAGGCGAAAATAGCGAGCATGATGAAACCAAAAGCCACCATGATGCGGAAAGCCCAGAATTCCACCCAGACATTGGGAACGGTTTCCTGTGCGGTCTTGTCCACCACGCTGGTCATATTGCCGGCATCGACCTTTTTCAGATCCTGATCGGGAGCGTACTGCATGGCCAGGAAGCCGTAACCCATATCGGCCTGATATTGCTTGAAGGTCGCCAGAGCCTGCAGGTTGCTGTGGTCATGATTGTATTCCTTCAGCGCCACCATGGCCTTGATGCCATTGACCACCTTGGGTTTGGCTTCATCCACCAGTTGGTGAATGCCGGGAATGACCGTGTCTTCGGAATGGGTCAGCAAAGGCGTCAATACATAGGGAATACCTATTTCGAACAGGTTTTCCCCAGCCGTCTTGTCTGGAAAGGCAATCAGATTCCAGGAGGCGGATGCCGTGTTGTAATCGGTATTCCAGATGGCTTCCATGGCCGCCACTTTCATGGGTTGGGCCTTGGCATCAATAAAGCCCAGGGCGTCACCCAGGGTGACTACACCAATGGTGGAAATCACGCCGAAAACAGCCGCAATACGGAAGGAGCGCAGGGCGATGTCCTTGCGCTTGTTGGTGAGCAGGTAAAAGGCACTGATCCCCATGACGAACATGGAGCCGGTCACAAAACCCGCGATGGAAGTATGGACAAACTTGGCCTGGGCATCCTCATTGAATATCAGTTGCACAAAGCTGCTGAATTCCAGGCGCATGGTGTTGGGATCAAAGGTGCCGCCCCGGGGATCCTGCATGAAGCCATTGGCAATCAGAATCCATAAGGCGGAGAGATTGGAGCCCAGTGCCACCAGATAGGTGACGACCAGGTGAGCTTTGGCACTGATCCGATCCCAGCCGAAAAACATGATGCCCACAAAAGTGGATTCCATGAAAAAGGCCATCAGCCCTTCAATGGCCAGGGGTGTACCAAAAATATCGCCCACGAAATGCGAGTACATGGACCAGTTGGTGCCAAACTCAAATTCCATGGTGAGGCCGGTAGCCACACCCAGGGCAAAGTTGATTCCGAACAGCTTGCCCCAGAACTGGGTCATTTCCTTATAAATGGGCTTTCCGGTGATGACATACACTGATTCCATGGTGGCCAGGATAAAGGTCAGGCCCAGGGTCAGGGGAACAAACAAAAAGTGGTACAGAGCGGTAAGCGCAAATTGCAGGCGCGAAAGCTCGACCACCGTGGGATTGATTAACATATCCATGAACATCCTCCTACAAAGAAACCGGAGCGTTACGATCCGGACTATAACGGTGCACCTCTTCATCCGGTGCCCCGGGGTTTTTTACAGCTTGACTGGTGCTGAACAGTCGGGAGTATTTTTCAAACAGCTCCCGATGCCCGCGTTGATTACGGAACCAGTGGTCTTTGCGGCGGATTTCTTCAACGCTGGTCAGGCGTCTTCCTTTATTTTCCAGACCGGGATAAACCAGAGTTTCTCCCGGGAGAGTCATCAATTGCTGAGTAATGCTTTGATATAAGATGCGTGTGGCATCGCTGCTGGGACAGGGCAGGGTGCTGTTGACCAGCAGGGTCTTGCCGGTGAACAGGCGGTCTTCCCAGTAGTAAGTCACTGCGCAAGGACTGTGTCCCGGCGTATGCAATACCTGCAGGCTTTGCTCGCCAAAATAGAGAATGTCCTTGTGGCGCAGACGCAGATCCAGAGCCAGGGCCGCATCCTTAGTGCTTTCGTGGGCGACCATGCGGGCAGCGCTGCCCGATTTCAACTGCTCTCCGGCAACAAGTTGCTCCACATCGTAATGGGTTTGCAGGATATAGGTCAGGATTAACCCCCGTTCATCGATGAAACGGGTCATGCTGTCCAGAAGTTCTGGCACCGGATCAATGATAACGGCCTCCCTGGTGACAGGATCACCCAGCAGATAACTGAGTGTGCCTTTGTGCGCATGGCAGAGTTGTCTGAAAATCATGGGTTCCATCCTGAGCAGTTCACGAATACGCAGTATCAGCAAAGTCCGTGCCATTTTCAGATGTGTATATGCCAATATTTTTATAATTTAAAAGCATATATTATTCATGACGTTGCTAGTTTTCGTGAACATTGAAGGTGAAGCCGGTGGAGATCAGCAGACAGCGACGGCTCGGCAAACTGTCAAAATTGACATAGACGATCTGGCAGAGACTGCTACAATTGTCAGGGCACACACCGGATTGTTGAGGGTTCATGACCGATTTGCTCAAGCAATTACGACCGGAAATGACTTCATTACTGGATTGTTTTAGTACCCCGGCAGTCCTCTTATGCAGTGATTACACGGTCCTGGCCGCCAATCAGGCCTATCGACGGACTTTTGGGGATGGCAAACCCCTGCAAGGACGGCGTTGTGCCGAAATCATGGCGGAGGCAGGATTTTCCTGTCAGCAGAGTGGCAATCATTGTCCTCTGGATACCTGTCAGCAGACGGGTGTAGATCAGCATGTGGTGCATACCCACAATGTCGGGAACACCCGGATTGATTTATATCCCATCCGCAATGAGCGGGCCGAAGTGGTTTACTTTCTGGAACTGCTCAATGTCGTCCCGGATGATGTCCGCACGGCGCCTGCCATGGTCGGACAATCACCAGCCTGGCGGGAAATGATACGCCTGATCAGGCGGGTAGCTCCCGGCGAAGCGGCTGTGCTGCTGCTCGGGGAATCCGGAACCGGTAAGGAACTCGCCGCAGTGGCTGTCCATGAGGCCAGCACCCGGCATCACGGTCCTTTCATTACGGTAGACTGCTCCGGTTTGCCGGAAACACTTTTTGAAAGTGAACTATTCGGCCATGAAAAAGGGGCTTTTACGGGGGCTCACTCGCGAAAAACCGGTCTGGTGGAGGCAGCCAACGGGGGTACTTTGTTTCTCGACGAAGTGGGTGATATTCCCCTGAGCCTGCAGGTGAAGCTGCTGCGCCTCCTAGAAACCGGGACGTTCCGCCGGGTCGGGGGAGTAGAGCCTCTGCGTTCTCAGTTCCGGCTGATTTCCGCCACCCACCGCAACCTCGAAAAAATGGTGGCCGAAGAGCGCTTCCGGCAGGACCTTTACTATCGCATCAACACGTTTCCCATCACTTTGCCGGCTTTGCGTGAACGTCTGGACGACATCCCCCTGTTGGCCGAAGCCATCCTCCAGCGCATTCCGGTGGCCAAGGGCTTGCAGTTGCATCCGGAAACCCTGCAGTTACTGAAACGGTATGCTTTTCCGGGAAACATCCGGGAGTTGCGCAATATTCTCGAAAGAGCCGCATTGCTGGCCGAGGAGCAGTGGATTCTTCCCCGGCATTTACCCCCGGCTTTGCAGCCGGCGCCATCTCTCCCCCAAGAGGGCGCGCAGAAACCACCCGGAGTAGATGCGCTGGTGCCTCTGGCAGAGCTGGAAGCGCAATATTTGCGCTGGGCACGGGGTACTTTTCCGGGAGATCGACGTAGTCTGGCCGAGCGTCTGGGTGTCAGTGAACGCACCCTGTATCGTAAACTGGATGCTTTGAAGGAGGCACATCCCCTTGAGTGAACACATCTGGCCGGAAGGCTTGTGGATTCGTCCCGCCCGTGAGGAAATGGCAACCTGCATCGTGTTGCTGCATGGTTTGGGAGCTTCCAAAGAGGATTTGCTGCCTCTTGCAGAACATATGGACCCCGAGAAGCAATTTCGTTGGGTCATCCCCGACGCGCCGGAGCAGTCCGTCACCCTCAACGCCGGGCGCAAAATGCGCGCCTGGTATGATATTTACGGTCTGGGTCAGGATTCGGAAGAAGATGCTGCGGGCATGCAAAGAATGGGAGAACGCCTGGCTTTGTTGCTGGATCATGAAAAAGCCGATGGTCAGCCCCTGATTCTCGGTGGATTCTCACAGGGTGGAGCGATGTCTCTCTATCTGGCTTTACATCAGGCTTATCCCCTGGCCGCCGTGCTGGCTCTCAGCGCCTATCTGCCGTTACGTCAGCAGCTTCCCAGAGCGCAACAGTCTGTCCCGATTTTTTGGGGGCATGGCCGTTCCGATCCCGTTCTGCCATTGCATTATATGGAAATTGCCCGACAAATCCTCGAATCAGAGGGGTATGTGCTCAGTACGCATACCTATCCCATGGATCATCATATTTGTGCGGATGAACTCGCGGATGCACGGCGATTTGTGGACAATATCCTGCCGGATAATAAGGTAACATCATGAATAATCTATGGATTGAACAGTTTGTGCATATTCTTGCGGTGATCGTCTGGATTGGCGGTTTGTTTTTCGTGACGATGGTTCTGGCCCCGACCCTGAAAAAGGAAATCGGCCAGAACAGCACGCGCATTGCCCTGATGCATGTGTTGCTGCGGCGTTTCTTTTTCTGGGTGCTCATCGCCTCGCTGTTGCTACTGTTGACCGGCTACAGCATGGTATTTGTTTTTTATGGAGGTTTCGCCGCTCTGTCTGTTCCGGTATGGCTGATGGTTGTTCTCGGTACCATCATGGTGCTGATTGTTTTGCACACCTTTTTTGCGCCGCTCAAGCGTTTGCGGCGGGCGGTGCGGGATCAGGACTGGCAGGCAGGGGCCAAGGCGCTGGGACAGGTGAGAATGTTGGCTAACATCAATCTCGGCCTGTCTTTTGTGGTCATTCTGGTAGGAATATGGGGCGTGTTCGGCACGCCCTGGTAAAGTACCTTAAAGCGCGTCGGCAGACTCGCCGGCACCAAAAATCTGTGCTTCCAATCCCCAGCGGGCCGCCAGAGTTTCGGTAGCGTTGACCAGTTCCTCGGCGCGCGAGGGATGGTTGACGCGGGTTTCGGCAATGCGGCGCAAGGCCTCCTCACGATCGCCACTATTGGCGAGGAGATGAATCAGTTCCCCGGCATCCCGGCCGACAATTTCGCCGCCCAACAATTCACCGCTGTCCATGTCCGCCAGCAACCGCACAAAACCGGCGGTATCATCCTGCCCCAGGGCGCGTGGAGAAGTCTCAAAGGCAGCAAAGCCCACGGCTGGCTCAAAACCTTCATCCTCGGCCGTATCCTCATCCAGGCCAATGCGCGCCAGTTCCACGGCGGAATACACCAGTTCCGGTACCCAGGCGGGATTGCGCGCGGTTTTTTCCTCGCTGAGCAGATTATGAACGATGATCTGTGCATCACTCATGGCCTGATTGGCGTTCATGATCGGCCCCACCACATCACCCAGTGCGAAAATGCCAGGCTCTGCGGTTTCCAGATAAGTATCGGTTTCCACAAAGCCCTGTTCATCCAGGTGAACGGCTGTGTTTTCCAGGCCCAGTCCCTGGGTGAAGGCGTGCCGCCCCGTGGCGAGCAGCACCCAATCGCCTTGAACTTGTCGTCCGTCCTCCGCAAATACGGACACTCCCCGGGCGTCCTCTTCAATGCGGCTCACCCGGAAATGTTCCTGGGCCTGAATGTCGAGGGTATGGAGAGCGGCCTTCAGGGTGTCCTTGGCCTGGGGTGAATACCGGGTATGGGACAGGGAAGGGGAGTTCACCAGCCACTGCACTTCCTTGCCCAGTTGCCGGAAAATATAGGCAAATTCGGTGCCGATGACGCCACCACCGATAAGAATGACGCGTTTACCGGCAGGGGCAGCGTCGTCGTAGAGCATATCGCTGGTGAGCACTTTCCCGGGGACGGTCTGGATGCCACGGGGCAGTGCGGGCGTGGAGCCCGTGGCGATAATGCTGTAGCGAGTCTGTATCTGCTGGGTTTCACCATCCTGACCACGAACAACGATGGTCCGTGGATCCTGAAAACTGCCGAGGCCATCCAACAGTTGTACGCCCAGTCGCTTGAGGTAATCGACATAACTGCTGCGCACGGTTTTTACAACCTGATGCTGATGTTCCCAGGCTTGGGTCATGTCTCCCGCCAAATCCGGACCAACAACCCCGCGTTGCGCATAATGCCGGCTTTGTTCAATCCACTTGGCCGTTTCGTGCCAGTCCTTTTTGGGTACACAGCCGCGATTGAGGCAGGTTCCACCCCAGGTGGCGCTTTCGACAATGGCCACCTTCCGGCCGCGTAAAGCCCCCAGCACCGCCGCCCGATAGCCGCCGGGACCACTGCCGATAATGGTGATATCTACTTGATAGTTTTTCATAAACTCATCCTTTTCATGTGTTTGAAGCTTTTTTCAAAAGCTGGTTATGAGCTTCGTGGAGCCCATAAATAATGCTGTTGTTATTCAGCGACGCCATCATATTTGTTATGACCTTGCTCACCAGGCCCCGTTTGCCGCATCAGTTTAACAGGATTTGACGATAAATTAATATTTTCAGACTGTTGTAATCTCCTGCTCAAAACATGGCATTGCTTGCATGACGTTTCGTGGCATTGTTTGCGGTCAATTCTGGTGCAGCGCGTCGGGCTGAAGCGACAGATTGACGCAGTTAAATTTAAAAAATTCATTTTTAACAGCCAGTTAAAATATTGGCATGAGCATTGCTTTATGGCTGGTATGCGTAAATATCCTCATTATAGATCCCCTGTGAAGCTTGCTTCAGCTTTGTTGCTCGGCCTGACTGGCTGGGCATTTAGTGCTGTGTCTCTGGCTGGCGATTTTAACATGCAGACGGTGGAGTCCAAGGCCTCCAGGCTGGTGGAACGGTCATATAATCCCAAGCCTCTGCCGATTCCTGCCTTCCTCAAAAATCTCAGCCCGGAACAATATAGTCAGATTCAGGATACTTCACCCCTCTGGCAAAATGACAATACCCCTTTCCAGGCGCAGTTCTACCTGCCGGGTTCATGGTTTCATCAGCCGGAGATCATCCGGGAAGTGGTTAATGGTCAGGTCCGTCCCATTCCCTTCAAGCTCAGCGACTTCAGCTTCGGCGATCTCAAAGTACCTGCAGATCTGCCCGGTAACCTGGGCTATGCCGGTTTTCGTTTGCTGGCCCCCCTCAATACGCCGCCCAGTTACAACGAATTTATTTCCTTTCTGGGAGCAACGTATTTCCGTGCGGTCGGGAAACACGCCATCTATGGCACTTCCGCTCGTGGTCTGGGGATTGATACCGCCCAGCCTTCCGGTGAAATTTTCCCGTATTTCAAGGAAATCTGGCTGGAAAAACCCCAACCCGGCGCTCAGGACATGGTCGTCTACGCGCTCATGGACAGTCCGGTTGCGACCGGGGCTTATCGTTTCACTATTCAGCCCGGCGACAGTACCACTGTGCAGGTGCAGGCGACCATTTATCTGCGCAAACCGGTGCAGGTTCTGGAGCTCGCGCCCCTCACCAGCATGTACTGGCATGGGCATGGTCGCGGCATTACGGCCGGAGACTGGCATCCTGCCCAGCATGATTCCAGCGATCTGGTCATGGCGGATGGTAATGGCGAATGGTTGACCCGACCCATTGATAATCCGCTGCAGATTCAAACCACGACCTACAGCATGGATCACCCCGTGGGTTTCGGGTTGATTCAGCAGGATCGTCAGTTTTCCGCCTATCAGGGTATTGAAACCCAGTATCAGCGGCGTCCCAGTGTCTGGGTGCAGCCGGTAGGTGATTGGGGGAAGGGACAGGTACGCTTGGTGGAGCTGCCTACCAATAACCGCGACATGGATAATATTGATGTGTTCTGGGTGCCTGCCCAGGAACCCGCCCCAAAGACCCCCTTGCATTTTGCCTACAACCTGCGCTTCTTCCTGGATAATCACGGCTTGATCCCCTTGGCCCATCCGGTGGGTACCTATCTGGGTGATGATCCCAAAACGCCCGGGGCGCGTACGGTGGTGATTGATTTTGCAGATGGTGCGCTGACAAATCTGCCCGGCAGCATGCCTATTGTAGCGCATCTCAGTGCCGAAAATGGCGGCAAGGTGCTCAGTCAAAAACTGGAATGGGACGCCAAAGCGCATTTTTGGCGGGTGATTGCAGTCATTCAACCCCAGCCGGGCACCCCCAGTAATGTACGTTGTTATTTAACCCTCGATAAGCAGGTGATGACCAATACCTGGACTTATCTTCTACATGCGGCAAAGGAGTAGGTGTCATGTTTAAAGATGAATCAAGCTACAGCGTCAATCCTGCGGGCGAAGGCTTGCCGGCTTGGTCAGCAGAGGCCATGGTCGTCGCTCACAGCGCACCGGTTCTTATCCGTATGGAGCGTTATCTGGCGCGGCTGGCGCTCACCGACGCCCAGCGCTTGTGGATCCGCGCCCAGGTGGTCACCCAGATGCAAGAAGTGACTGCAGACCAGGATGCCCTCTCTGCCCGGGCTTTTGCCAGTATGCATCAAGCGTTGGCAACCCTGGGTGATGGTGACGAGCTGGATGCCCGGTTGGATCTTTCCCTGAATATCCCGGTCCATGTGTCTCAGGATTTACATTCCTGCCGTTGGTTGCGGCAGCAGGTGGCTCCGGCCATTCATCGCAGTGCGATGGCCTCTCTCCCCATGGATCGTTCCTGGCTGGGCGCGGTGTCCCGTCTGTGGCAAACGCTGTTCAGCCGCAGCAAGGTGCTGGTCAGCCGTCGCATTCTCACTGGAGAGGCCTGAATTGATCCGTACCCCGGCCCGGCCGTGGGAAACCATCAGCCGCTACCGACGTTATTGGCTCAGTGCTTTTATCATTTTGCCGGCTTGCAGTGCCGGCTTGATGCTTGATCAGGTATTGGCTGATCGTTTACCCCTCTGGCTGGAAATTCCGACCCTTCTGATTTTTTCCATGCTCTTTGCCTGGATCTCCGCCGGGTTCTGGACGGCCCTGGTTGGCTTTATCCTGCTCATGAGCGGGCGCACGGATACCGCTCCCGGCAGTCCGGAGTTGCGTCTTGCGGAACCCAATCCGCACAATAAAGTGGCTATCCTCATGCCCATCTACAATGAGGAAGTGGAACGTGTTGCCGCAGGCTTGCAGGCGACTTTCAAATCCTTGCAACGCGCCGGGGCTCTGGCCCATTTTGAGTTTTTTTTGCTGAGTGACACTCGCAATCCGGATGTCTGGCTCCGTGAAGAACTGGTCTGGTCGGCTCTTTGCGAATCTCTGGATGCCTTCGGCAAAATTCACTACCGGCGCCGTCCTGTCAATAACAAGGCCAAAAGTGGCAATGTTGCCGATTTTTGCCGGCGTTGGGGGCGCGATTACGAATATATGGTAGTCCTCGACGCTGATAGTGTCATGAATGGCGAAACCTTGTACCGGATGCTGGAAATGATGGAGGGGAATCCTCAGGTGGGGATTATCCAGACCCAGCCCGTCGCGGTGAACCGGGAAACGCTCTATGCGCGTCTGCAGCAGTTTGCCCAGCATTTGTACGGGCCGGTTTTCAGCGCCGGATTACGTTTCTGGCAGTTGGGTGACGGCCATTATATCGGACACAATGCCATATTGCGCACGGCACCTTTCACCGAATATTGTGCGCTACCGGTGCTGCCCGGACGGCCGCCCCTGGGGGGGCCGCTGTTAAGTCATGATTTTGTCGAGGCGGCCCTGATGGCCAGAAATGGCTGGGAAGTCTGGTTTGTACCCAGCCTGCCCGGCAGCTATGAAGAGGTGCCACCCACCCTGATCGATGACCTGAAACGGGATCGGCGCTGGGCCCAGGGGAACATGCAGCATCTGCGCCTGCTGGCGGGAGAGGGGCTGCGCTCCGCCCATCGCTTTTTATTCATCAATGGTGCCATGTCTTTTCTGGCTGCACCGCTCTGGGGATTGTTTCTGATTCTCGGTGCTCTGGGCTCCCTGCATTGGGCCGGAGGTGGAAATGACGATACGGTTACCCCATTTCATTGGGGAAGCAGCATTGATCCGCTCCCTTTCTGGTTGTTTGGCGTAACGGCGGTTTTGCTGCTCTCCCCCAAATGGATGGCTATTCTCTGGGTGGCCCGTCAGCCGGGCCGACGTCAGCAGTTTGGGGGTTTGTTTCATCTGATTCTCAGCATGTTGATGGAAAGTGTGTTTTCCGTACTGATGGCCCCCATCAGGATGGCTTTTCACAGTCAGTTTGTGATTCAGACACTGTCGGGAAAAGGGGTGCGCTGGGGGGCGCAGGTGCGCGGTGATCAGGAAACCAGTTGGCCTGTGGCCTTGCGGTTTTTTGGTTGGTGTTCCGCCCTGGGATTGGTGCTTGCGGTAGCCCTATATCCTTTTCTGGGATTCTGGCATTTTGTCTGGCTGGTGCCGATTTTGGGGGGGCTGATGGCCGCTGTACCCTTGGGTGTCTGGACCAGTCGGCCCGGTTTGGGACGCTGGGCACGCCAGCACCGCCTGTTTGTGATACCGGAAGAAGTGCTGGTACCCGAAGAGTTGCAGGCCCTGGATAGTGACAGTGTGGCTTATCTGCCTCATATCGAGGGAGACGCCTTTGTGCAGGTGGTGGTCGATCCGCGCTTCAATGCCATTCATAGTGCTCTGCAGCGCAATCGCACCGGATTATGGCCGCGCGCGGCCAGCCTTTGTCACAAGGCGCTGGAAGAAGGTCCGCAGCAACTGAGTAACCGTGAGCGGAATATTCTTTTGAGTGATCGTAATTCCATGCTGTCTCTGCATCGTGCCGTATGGTCCATGAATGACCGGAAACGCTTGACGGCCTGGGGCCTGGAGAGTGACGATCAGGATGAATTCATCCACGAAGCGGGGCAGTAAGACCATGGCAAAAAACGGGGAAACGCTGGATCTCATGGCGTTGGCAGGTATTCGTAATGACCTGGAAGACATGCGCGCGCGGGCACAGGCGGGAGATCCGGTCGCTCAGTTCAACATGGGTGTAAAATACGCCGAAGGTATCGACGTTCCACAGAATTATCAGGAAGCAGCGCGCTGGTACAGCGCTGCTGCAGACCAAAATGATGCGCCTGCACAATTCAATCTGGGGCTGCTGTTTTATCAGGGGCAGGGATTGCAACAAGACCTGCCCAGCGCCTACGAATTGTTCAGCCTGGCGGCTGCCCAGGGAGATACCCGCGCCCAGGCGGGCATGACCGCTATTCTCAGTGAGATTTCAGCGGAGCAGGCTGAGCTGCTCATCGCCCGATTCGGGCGAGGTGATCAGGGTTCCAGCACCCATTGAACCGCTTACATTGAACCTGAGATGACAGAAGATACGAAAAGGCGCCATTCCTAGCGCCGGTTGCGGATTTCCGAGAGCCGCTCGGTATGTTGGCTCTTCCTGCCCAGATAACCCGGTACAATACTTTCAATAGCGGTTGCCTGGATGCCGAACACTTCCTGCAAGTCTTTTCTGCTGCAGATGTTATCTACAGACAGGGATCGCAAATTATCACGGGTCAGCACCTTGCCGGGTAGTTTTTCCATCACCCCGGCCTGCAGGTCGCCGAGCAGGGGACAGAGGGGAATCACCTTGCGATGGGTGCCGATCAGGCTTTGGGTATAAGCAATCAGCTCTCCCAGGGTATACACCTTGGGACCGCAAAGATCATAGGCTTTGCCATAGGTTTTTTCATTGTCGATAGACTGCACAAAAGCGCTGACCACGTCCTCTATCCATACCGGCTGCATTTTTGCCTGGGTGCCGGCCATGGGCAGAAAAAAAGGGATGTTGCGCAGTAATTGTGCGAAGCGGTTGAAAAAGCTGTCGCCTTCGCCAAATATGATGGAAGGACGGAATGAGGTTACCTTGAGTCCTCGTCCCCAGAGCAGTTTCGGGCCATTCAGATAATTGAAGTAGCCATTTTTGGCGCTATTCTCACCAGACTGCCGTACAATTTCTTCACCAATGCCTTTGGAGCGCAAATAGGCACTAGGTGCAATGGGATTCGCCCCCAGGGCGCTCATGTGCAGAAGGCGGGGAATGCCGAGATGCCCGCATAAATTGGCGACGCGACGGGGTAATTCGATATGGTTTTTTTCAAAATCGCCATGGCGTTCAGGCGGATAGTCTGTTCGCCCGGGGCGGTTCTCGTTAAGAATGCCCACCAGATTGATCACCACATCCCGTCCCTGTAGTTGCTGCTCCAGGGCGATGGACTCATGCACATTACATTCGACCACTTCTACCTGCGGCAGAACCAGCAGATTTTCGCGGTTACGCTCACGATTGCGGGTCAGAATACGGACTTGATGTCCTTCCTGACTAAGCCGTTCCGCCAGATGTCTGCCGACAAAACCCGTGCCACCCAGAATACAGATCTTGTGTGTTGCCATGCGCTGGTACTCCTCCACAAATTATCTGTCAGAGCATAGCACAGCTTACCGGCTCCGGAAGGTGCAGAAAGTTTGAATCAGGGCATGAAGGTAGGCTATAAGGAAGGCCTGTTGAGGAGATTGCGATGGCAGAATGTTCCATGAATAAAGGCGTGCGTCGGGGTGGGCAAATCGCCGCTCTGGGCGCTTTGATTGTCGCGCTGGCCATTATTGCCGGCGCAATGGGTGACCATCTGGTGGCGGGGAAGGTAAGTAAAAGCGCTCTCCATGTCTACGATATTGCCGTACATTTTCAGGTGTACAACGGGCTGGGGCTGGTGTTGGCGGGAATCCTGATACGCTTGTGGGGTACCCGGCACTTGCTCTGCATTTCGGCTCTACTCATGGCCCTGGGTGTGTTACTGTTCTGTGGTGGCCTTTATTTGCTGGTCATTACGGGGCAGCAGTTCTGGGCCATATTCGCGCCCTTCGGGGGCACAGCCTGGATTGTAGCCTGGTTGTTGCTCGCGCTGGGGCTCTGGCGCGCATCTGCACAAATCAAGGAATAAAATAATGTTGATAGCCAAAAATGACGCCTATCATAAACAAATGGATTTTGCCGATGCTGAAACTGGCGATGTGTTCTGGGTCGTCGAGCACGTTCCCTACAGTGGTACCATCAAGGGAGTGCAAAAATACACGGTTACCGAAATCCAGTCCAAATGGGTGCTTTGTTTGTCTGAGGCTGGTAAAAAGCTGAAAATAAAACGCAGCACGCTGCAAGAAAACTGTTATCTGGAAAACGACCCCTACTTTGCCGAGATCAAAAAAACTTTTGCCATCAGTAGTCAGGTAGAAATGGTCCGCAAGCTGGTCAAAGATCATGAAAGCCGGGATTTTGATCAGGAGGTAGTGGATGCTATTCTGGCTTGGCAAAAAAGGGTAATAATGCGCCAAGAGCAGTGATATGCCTCCATGGACGAGCCTGCAAGCTGCAGCCTATGCTGGTGATGCGCTTGAGCAGGTCCTTGGATACCACATCCTTTTCCTGCATGGGGGAGCTCCCGTTGCCATTCTGTTCTGCGCAGAATAAGGCATCAGCGACTTGCGGCCAGATGGGTATCGCCACCCTGACGGGTATACTTGCACTCTGATCTTAGCCAGACTGGACTAACCGCGGTTTTTTGGAGGTTGTCCCAATGCCGACCATCAATATGTTACAAGCCAAATCCTCTCTGTCGCGTCTGGTGCAGGCCATCGAGCAGGGGGAGGAGCGCGAAATCATCATTGCCCGCAACGGCCGCCCGGCAGCCCGGCTGGTTCCCATAGAATCCATGCCTGCCGGTCAACGACTCGGTATCGCCAAAGGAAAATTCGAGGTGCCGGACGATATCGATGCATACATCGAGGAGCTTGCCGATCTTTTTCTGGGGAAAGAGTCATTTTGAATCTGCTGCTGGATACCCATGTAGCCCTGTGGGCGATCACCGACAGCCCAAAACTATCCCGGCAGGCGCGAGAACTGCTGCAAACACCGCAGGCGAGCATCTGGATCAGTGTTGCCATGTATGGGGAATCGCCATCAAGCATAGCCTGGGTCGTGGCGATATGCCCGTATCCAGTCAGGACGCCGTGCGCTATTTTCGTGAGTCCGGTTATCGCTTCCTGACCATCGAGACGGAACATGCTCTGGCGCTGAAAAATTTGCCGGCCCATCACCAGGATCCTTTTGACCGTATGCTCGTCGCCCAGGCGATGGTCGAACCGATGCGTCTCCTGACCCATGATGCTACGATGGCACTTTACAGTGATACCATCCTTAAAATTTAAATAGCCGCCGCAGCTTCATGATCAATGCCGAGAAGAAGCCGTTCAGGCGTCAGGAAAAATCTGTTCCAGGCTCAGCCCATCCAGCACCTGCTCGGCCCAGGCTTCCAGTTCTGTGGTGCTGGCAGCTTCCAGGCGGGCCTGAATCCGGGGGGGCAGGGGGCCAAAACGCTTTTGCAACAAGCGGCTTAACATGAGCTGTTCGCCGCGCTCCATCCCACGCTCCATCCCGCGTTCCATCCCCAGCCCGTAAGAAGGTAATTCGGTGATCAAGACTTCGCTCAACATGGTTTGTTCCTCCTTGACGACTTCGTACAAATTGCGGTTGCTCGACAGAATCTCCAGCATTTTCAGGTAATCCCGAAAACGCGCCGGGGTGCCTTCCGTCAGCACCTGCAACCGGTCCAGAATATAACGGATGACCGCCCGTGGCGAACGATCCTGAAAATCGCATAAAACCGCCAGCACCAGTGCATCAGGACTATCCTAAGCCAGCAGGCGGGCGCAATCCACCCGGTGCATATCGACAATTTCATACTGATAATCCAGCCCCGTCTGGCGCAGACCCGAAGCCATCCGCAAGGGTTCCTTGCCAATATACAAAAGCACCTGGCGGATGTCCTCGTCCATGCATTGCAGGCACAGATCACTGCGATAGCGGAGCATCCGGCAGGGCATTTGCCCGTCGTTGCCGTTCTGGACCTCAATGTGCAGCAAAAACTGACCCGCTGGCCCTGCCATGCGTGCCACCAGATCGGCACGCCGCTCTTCCACCCGGGGGTGGCTGCTTTCCACGATCTCGGCCTGTTCCACCTCCAGGCCCAGGAGGATGCGGGCAATATCCAGGGTGATGCGCTTGAGTAAGTCCTTGGATACCACATCCTTTTCCTGCATGGTCTGCCCTCCGCCACCCCACTACGCGCAGAATAAGCCATCAGTAGGATTGCTGCCAGAGGTTTCCATTGCGCTGATACGCGATGGACAGCAGTATCTTTGACCTTGTGGTATATGTTGGTAATATACGTTTATGGATATTTGGGCAGCAAAAGTTGCAGGCTTTGATTGGGATCAAGGTAACTCACGTAAGAACGTGGAAAAACATGATGTTAGCCAATCAGAAGCGGAGGCCGTTTTCTTTAATGAACCGCTTTTGGTACTGCAAGATGCCAAACACAGCCACGCAGAAATCCGTTACCACGCACTGGGTAAAACCGATGATGCAAGGTTGCTCCATATTACTTTCACGTTGAGACAGAGCGGTACCATGATTCGTGTGATTTCTGCGCGGGACATGCATCGCAAAGAGAGGACCATTTATGAGCAATCTGAGAAAGACGCCTGAATTCAAAGACGAAGCCGAAGAAAGGGTGTTTTGGGAAAATCATGACTCTGCTGATTATCTGGACTGGGGCCAGGCTCAACATACCTCTTTTCCCAAACTGAAACCCTCTACCAGAACCATATCATTGCGTTTGCCCGAAACTTTGCTGGATCGCATCAAAATTGAAGCAAACAAGCGCGATATGCCCTATCAATCACTCATCAAAGTGTGGCTTTCTGATGATGTCAACGAAAGTCGCCGGACGGACTGAGGCGCTTTCATGGCGATACAAGCCCCAAAATTTAAATCGCGGCTGCAACACCTTGGTCATAGCCAAGGATAGGCCGTTCAGGCGTCAGGAAAAATCTGCTCCAAGCCGATGCCATCCAGCACCTGCCCGGCCCAGGCTTCCAGTTCTGTAGATAATCCCGAAAACGCGCCGGGGTGCCTTCCGTCAGCACCTTCAGCCGGTCCAGAATATACCGGATGACCACCCCGTGGCGAACGATCCTGAAAATCGCATAAGACGGCCAGCACCAGGGCATCAGGACTGTCCTCGGCAAGCAGGCGGGCGCAATCCACCCGGTGCATATCGACGATTTCGTACTGATGCCTGCTCCCTGGCTTCCGATATGCACTGCGAGAGCAATCCTTACTGGGTCAGGACCAGCCGCCAGGCCACAGGGCCACCCAGCGGGAGGCCAGCACCTATAGCCGCCGGAAAGTTGGAGGTTCCACCCGTAGTATTCTTATTGGCTGCACCTTGCAATAACTGGCGGCCATTGAACATGGTTACCGTGGGCGTGAATGCATTTCCCTCACCAATTATATATCCTTGGGTTATTTTACCGCCTGTTGGTGAAGTATAGGCCCCAGATGGGAATATTCCGTTCCCCAATGAGTAGATGTAATATGCTGCCGTATTGGTGCCACAAGTATTAGAGCCGGGAGGAATGGTAACCGGTACGATGACATTGCCCGCATTGATGAGGGCCTGGTCAGATATGGCAGAGCCACTAGGTAACGGGGTGATGCTAGTACTGGTGGAGCTATTACCAGAGCTGCTTGACGATGTATAAGCTGTTCCACCACTCCATGTACCCGCACCACCCGCATAGGTCGTCCATACGGGTGACCAGGTGCCGTTCATCTGGCTGAAAATGGTAATGCCATTGGGCCCCTGCACACGCAGATAGTTTTTCCCTTGGTAATAGGTGCCGCCGATGAACTGAACGTTGGTTTTGAGACCACTGGGCCAGTTCGTGACATAATTAGTAATTGGGGTCGACCCAAAATCGCTATAAGGTATGGGGTTGCTGGAGTTGTTGTTCAATACTGTATTCAAAGTGGATGCACTCATCTCATAAACATTACCGCTACTATCTCCTAGAAAGAGATTGCCATTGCTGTCTAAATAAGGTGTGGCCGTGTTCGTGAACGGTAATTCGTCCAGCGTCGCTTGACCGCTAGTTACATTCAGCACGCCTAAATAGGATAAGCTAGATGAATTAATGGCAAAAAGCGCCCAGCTTTCCCCGAAATTGCTTGCGCCGGGCGTATTCACCTGATAGAACACCGGGGCACTGGGTTGCGGTTGGGAATCTCCGGTTAACTGATACTGGGCAACGACCGAACCTAGTTGGGGTGCTTGCGTGCCTTTGAGTTGCAAATCGTAATAGATACTGCCACCGCCAGCCACACCTACGACATAAGTATGCCAACCCGTATTAGAACCAGTGCTATTGTAGGCATCAATCGTCTGAAAATTACCCATGTTACTCCCTTGCCAGAATTTCGTGTATCCCTGAAGCAAAGATAGCAACGCACCGGGCATCCAGCCCCAGAGTAACTTTTGGGTTCCAATGTTAGATCCTGGGTTTGGATTCGTGTAACCAATGGCATAGAGAAACCCGTCGTTGTCAGAAAACAGTACTGTATTCTGCCGGTTAGCATGACTGGAAGCAAAACTCAGGTATCCGGGATTGCTGAGCAGGTTGGCGTTACTGGGTGGAGTGAGCACCTCGGCCGGTGAGGAACTGGGCAGCCCCACAAACCAGCCGGAGTATCTCCCGCCGAGATAGGTGCCATTATCGTAAGAGGGATTGGTGGTGTAGCTGGCAATATCGCTGGCGGTCATGTTGTTGGGCAAGTTAGTACCAAAAGCGGTCGGGTCGTTGGAGGCAACTGTTGAAAAAGTCTGCGGCGAACCTCCCCCATTGGTCCCGCTCGAGGGGGTTGTATACAAGGCAGTAGATCGGGTTGCGGCAGTCATTATCCCATTGGCAGTCCAACTGGCCGTGCTACTGACACTGCCATTGTTGGTGACAGGATAGGCATATAAATCACCCTGACCATTTATTGGATTGACATTCTTGAGGAGAAACTCCAGGGATCCCGTTGTGACTGTCGGCGGTGCCGCATAGGAAGATACCACGCTTTTTCCAAGAATATTGGCAACAATATTATTCAAGGCGGCGCGCACATCGCTTTGAGTCAGTGCAGAGTAATAACTGGTTGTACCACCCGCCTGAGCCATTGCTGTGAGTACTGCCTGACCTTGCTGCGCTACCGCTTGCTGCGCACTTGTTGTTCCAGCAGTGGCGGGAGCAACAGCAGAACCTACGCCAAGGACATAAGTCTTGATACCCTGATTCGCAAGCTTCTGGATTTCCTGAATGGATTCAACTACCGCCTTGTTATTAGTTGAACTCCAGGTACTGGCCGTGATGGGTGTAACCCCTAGTGTTTGTGCAGACAAGCTTCCAAGTGGAGGATAAACATGTCCTCTGGTACCCATGGTTGGTTGTCCGTCTGTAATGAAAATGACATATTTCTGTCCACAGGTCTTTGGCGTAGAACTAGCTGTGAGGTAGTTGAGTGCTTTGGAAAAAGCGCCAGCAACTGGCGAATACCCGGCAGATGCGGTAATCGTACTTCCGGCGGGAAAGGTTTCTGGCCCGATATATTTTAAGATACTGTTTACACTGTTTGTATTATTATAAGACGAAGACAATGGGACGAGTATTTTCCCACTATTCTTTGTAACTGAAGCGTTAAAACCATATCCCCTTAAAGAATACCAGACTTCAGGGCTGCTTGGCGTGAAACCGGCACTTGTCGGGCCAGCTCCGGCGGCTATGCCATTTGAATACTTATTGTAGTATATAACTATTGATTTATTCTCATAATCTGATAGAGAAAAATCTGATAATTTTTTATTTGGTCCGGATCCGACTGCGTTTGCTGTATCACTTGTATCGTATAGAACATCGTTGATGATTGGGTCGTCACTTGAATCGTTTATATATAATATAGGGCTAGAAAAAAGCGCAGATGTACCTATTGGTGGGGGGTTATTATTTTTTTTGAATTTATTGTTAATTGCCTTGCATGAATTGCTAAAATTTTTGTAGCAGGGATTGGCAACAGCTATGTTTGCACTATTGCTGGCGCTGAATGAGAATCCATCATTGCCACTCATGTAATAAACCCAGGTATGGTAAAGACTAGGAGTCCCTGTCTGATAGGTTTCCAATGCAAACTGAAGATTGTTTTCATAAGTCGGGTTGCTTAAAACACTGGCTAATGACACCTCAATACCATTTAACATGGATGGGGAATTATCAACATATCCATTTTTATTTATACTGCTACAAGCAGATTGTGCTGCCGCAGTAAGTCCTGGAGCCCCACATGACAGGGTATAGGGAACTACTGTGTTTGCTGAACCATATGCAGGCGGAATAAAGTTGCTTGTTTGGTAAAAAGGTGGTGAGCTAGATGCATTGTTTTGAGGGGATAACCCAGAACCGGTCATAATTGCTCCGGAAAGCTGGGTAGAGAGAACAGGTGCTGTTGCTGTTTGCGTGCTATAACTGTTTGTGGACTGAAGTACCCCGGCCATACCTTGAGAGTTATCCAGAAGGATTAGTACTTGAGGCTGTTCATTAGGAGGTGTGTTCAGGCTAGTATTAGCAGCATATGCAAAGGGTGTTATTCCTTGCAATGGTAAGAAATTTATACCTGTCATCAGAAGAACAGATACAGCTTTTTTGATTCTAGTATTCATCCGCTTATCACCTTTCTTATCACCGCCTGCACCGTCACACCCAAGCCCCCACTATTGCTACGCTGGGCATGAACAAAGACCACATAATATCGAGACTGGATAGAGCCATTCCCGCCGCCCGTTTGACTCTGTTCATTGCCACCCAGTTGGGTGGACATGCCTCCAGATGGGAAAATGACGTATTCGACCTGAAAACTTTGGGACGCAAAAGTAACCGGTTTTGTGAGCTGATGGCAGCTAGTTCCTGCACAGTTACTCCAGAAACTGGGGTCAGAAGGAGCCTGAATGGGCGTGCTGCTGGTTACTGGAGCAGTTGCGTATCCATTAGCGGGCATGCTCAAAAGAAAATAAGGTGCCAGTGCGGAGCTGTTGCCTGCTGCCATCACTTCTGGCCAGTTAGGCTGAGTATTCAACCATGCTGCGGCATCTTGTAAGCCGACATCCGTCGCTTCCTGCGCGGCATTCTGTATCGCCAGATTGCTGGCAATGAGGGTATTGTTCTTGTTGAGGTACAGATAGGCAAGCAGGGCCAGGGTCACGGCAAAAATCAGCACCAGTACGACCACCAGAATTGCGCCGCGCTCCGCCTGCTCGGGGGCTGAACAGTCTCGTTCATGGGTAGGACGGGTATTCATTCACTCCCCCAAATCCCGTTGCGCACGGGTATGACTGTCTGGAACAAATGGTATTCGTAGTGTCTGCAGTTGCCCTGTAGGCACCCAGGCCCACCGGTGGTCGGGACTTTGTAGGTATTTCCAAGGATTGAAAAAGTCGCCGGACTCAGACTGTTGGGCAGGTATTGGGTGCTGCGGATGAGCATGGCAAGTTGCACGGCGACGATGCTTTGGGTGGCGCTCGGGGTAAAATTTTCTGGGCTTACCCAGCTCTGGACGCTGCCATTGCTACCGATGCCATATTGCATCTGGATGTCCACCACACCAGTGGCCAGCGCCTGGGGTGTCGGTGGCGTAGCCTGCAATCCTGTGTACTGAGTCATATAGAGGGTAGGTGTACTGCCCGCCGGATTCTCCTGGATGGAAAATTGCGCGAAGAGAAAACTCTGTGAACCCAGATCATAGAGATTGGCACCGCTCAAGGAAGGCGATTCTGCTGTACCGGTCAAGAGGGAAAATATCTGTGTCGGGTTTGCCTGGAAACAGTTTCCGTGACTGCCGGAATTGAATTCGATATGACCATCCGACTTAAGTTCACCCTTTCCTGTATAACCATTGCAATCGGTATTCACAGTACCTTTCCCTACAACATTGGTGATTTGCCCCAGCAGGCAAGTCCCACCGCCTTGAGGAGCAATCAGAGCCAAGTCGCCAGGGTCTAGAGGAGCTGTATTGCTCACAAACAGGCCAGAGCTTTTTCCAGGATGATTTTGTACTGTCGTTGCCGGAGCGCCGCCGAAACTACCACCACCTATGACTGTCTGAAACTGGTAGGTGGAAATCCCGCCCAGCGAAGTGCTGGAGGGATCATAGCTGCTGCCAGCACTTTGCACCGAGGCCGTGATGGCCACCAGTGCACCGGCTTGCGTACCGGTACTATTGATGCCAACAATCCCATTGGGGCACTGACTATAGCTGGGCAACCCATATCCCGCCGACTCGATGGCCTGGCGCATGATGGTCAGGGCGTTGCGACCGCGTTGCCACATTTCGCCATTGGCAGACTGCTGGTTCACGCTTTGGCTGGTGTTCAGGAAAAAGCTGAAGATGGCGGTAGCCAACAGGCCGACTACTACCAGAGATACCAGCAACTCCACCAGGGTGAGGCCATTTTCTTCTGCCGCGCTCCATGAAATGGCGTTTTCTGGATTGCCGATGGTCTGATTTCTGCTGGTGGCGTCGGGGAGGAGGGGAAAGTATTGCATGTCAGTAACCCACGATGGTTTGGGTGGTGTAGGTCTGGGCGCCATTACCCCAGGAAACGGATACCGTCGCCGTGCAGGGGCACTGACCATTACCATTGAGCGGAGTAACGCCCAGATTGACCTGACTTTGGGGTGGCATACCATAGGCGCTCATGACCTGTGAAACCGGGCTCAGCAAGGTGTTGCTGGCCTGGGTGGCGCTCACCGTTGCCCCATCGAGCGTCAGGGCCTGGGCACCATTGGCCCGCAGCACACCCACGGCACTCTGGGCGATTTCATAGCCCGAGGTCAGGTTCTGGTTCTGGGCGGACATGGAAAAGCTGCCCAGAAAAAGACTCAATATGCCCAAGGAACCAATGGCGAAAATGGCCAGGGTGGCCATTGCCTCGATCAGCGTCAAGCCAGTCTGGTCGGTAGCGGCAAACTCTACGCTGCCAGCGCCGGTCGAAGAATCCCCAGACCTCATACCCAAAGGTTCGAAGTCCAAAGGCTCCAAGCCCAAAGATTCAAGACAATTTGTTCCGCTGTGCTCCACGAAACTTCGTTTTCGCAGGCCCGTTGTGCAGATATTCACAGCGCGCGCACTCATTGCAGGTTACACACGCGACTGCCGGAGCCGCTGGTGGCGCAGTTGCGGACATTGCCCGCGCCACTGAGCAAGGTCAGCCAGTAGCCATAGGTGGCGGCATTCTGGCCCGCATTGCCAAAGGTAACGGCAGCACCGCCGATGGTGTTGCCCGAGTGATAGACCATGCCGGTAGGCGTGATGCTGACGGTCGAACCCGTAACCACCTTGCACACGGTATTCGGATAACGGCTGGCAAATTCACCGGCACTCATTTGCGGTACCTGCTGTTGAACATTGGCTGCCTGGGGGGTGATGGTCCATGAGCAGGGATTGCCCCCAGTGATAGAAACCTGCACCGGATAACCACTGCGGATGGCATAGCCTTCCGCCCAGGCCATGTCCTGCTGCAAATGCCCGGAAGCACTCTGAATATTGGCGCGGATCATCCAGATGTTGTACTGGGGGATGGCCACGGCGGCGATGATGGCCATGATGGCGATGATGACAATCAATTCGATCAGGGTGAAACCGGTTGCACTCTGATGCACCAGTCCATCCCCGGCCGAACTTGGCTCTACTCCGGTGGACCGGGTGCATCCAAGGCTATAGCAGTACGCTTTCCATTGGCGGGAAGCGCAGGGCAGCATCCAGCCCTCACCCCCCATGCGTCACCACCGCGCCCATCTTGAAGATGGGCATATACATGGCGACCACCAGGGTGCCGACGATGACGCCCAGGACCACCATGATCATGGGTTCCATGAGGGTGCTGAGGCGATTGACGGATTCTTCCACGTCGTTTTCGTAAAAGTCGGCGACCTTGCCGGACATGGTTTCGATGGCGCCGGTTTCCTCGCCGATGGCGAGCATCTGGGTGGCCATGATGGGGAAGACGCCATCGGTCTTGAGGCGGG
>NZ_JABBOU010000087.1 GCF_018853465.1 Acidithiobacillus montserratensis | reverse complement strand
CTCTGGCTCTGGCTCTGGCTCTGGCTCTGGCTCTGGCTCTGGCTCTGGCTCTGGCTCTGGCTCTGGCTCTGGCTCAAGATGATTGTCTACCTTTGGGGTCTGATAAAGGTTTTCAGGCAGTGCCGTCAACTCCGGCTCAACCGTCTGTTGAGCCGCTATGGTAGACGGTTCAGGCGCAGCGGCTGCGGCGGCCAAGGTTGCGGGGCGATTGTCTGCACCACAGGCCGAACAGAAAGCTTTACCGTGGAGATCCGCAGCACAGGCAACACAGAACTTAGAGCTTGGATTTGAAGATGGTTTTAAAGACGCCCCGCATTGCATACAAAACTTGCGGTTGGGAGCATTTTCGGTCTGACAGGCCTGGCAGCGCACTGAACGTCCTTTATCTAAACACAAGCACCAACACATTCCGTGTTGGTGCAGTCTTTAATTATGCGACCCTCCAGACGTCACTAGGGGATTTTTATAAGTTTATTTGATGAATATAAACTCAATTTTCCGCCTTTGGCAAGAACAAAACCAGAGCTTACCCTGTCTTTATCAATAACCGGATTTATAACTTCCCATAAGAATGCAATCCCGACAGGAACATATTCACCCCCAGAAAACAGAAACTGACCACCCAAAGACTCATGAAGGACCACCAGGCCATGGCTTGACCGCGCCAGCCTTTGACCACCCGGGCATGCAGATAACCGGCATAATTCAGCCAGACAATCAGTGCCCAGGTTTCCTTGGGATCCCAGGACCAAAAACCGCCCCAGGCCTTGGCCGCCCAGACAGCGCCGAGAATGGTGGCCACAGTAAAAAACAGAAATCCCAGGGCAATGGCCTTGTACATTACTTCATCCATGACCTCGGCGCTGGGCATGACCCGCAGCAGCACGCCGGAACCGCGCCGCCGCGAATGTTCGGTCAGCAAGTAACCCACGCCAATGAGACTGGCAATGGTAAAATTGGCATATCCGACAAACATCATGGGTACATGCAGTTTCATCCAGAAACTTTGCAGGGCCGGAATCAGCGGTTCGATCTGATCCATATGCTGGGCGAAGGTCAACCAGAGCAAAAATCCTACTCCAGCGGCTACCAGAGGCATGACAAAAGCACCCAGGGCGCGGGCTTCATTGCGTTTTTCATAGTACAGGTAAAACAGCGGGGTTGACGCACAAAAGAGCACCAACACTTCCCAAAGGTTGCTGACCGGAATATGGCCCCAATCCGGATGTCCCAGATAGGTTTCCCGCCACCGTACCCCCAGGCCGATGAAGCCCATGATCACCCCGGCCCAGGTCAGCGCCGTCGCCCACTGTCCGGTGCGCTGAGATCCAGTAAAGAGATACAGCAGATAACAGGCCGTCGCCACGATCAGTAGGCCCGACATCCACATGACCGCCGCATAGCCTTGCAACACATCGCGCAGTAGCAGATTGTTTGCAATCGTTTGCCCGATACTATAGAGCCATACCGCAAAAAGAGCGGGCAATACGACCGCCAGAGTCGCCCCCTGAATAGGTCGCCAGGCCAGCCCCGCTACCAGCAGTGCCCCATACCAGGACCCCAGCACCACAAACTGCCAGTACCCAAAATGGCTGCCATAAAGGCCGAGAATCACCCCGACCGCTGCCGTCAATGCGGCAAACCATGCCCAGTCCCTGACTTTCCACTGCGACCACCAGCTCGGCTCGGGAGAGGTATGGGTCCAGTTTTCAACGCGTGTGTTGGCCATCTTTGTGCTCCTTGTATTCGGCGTGATCGACGCCCAGGGCCTGCTCCAAGGTCCCGGTCCATCTTTTAAATTCCTTGGCAAAATCCAGACGATTACGGTCTGCAGAAGCCCCCAACAATAATTCGAACTCCTCTGAACCCTGCCCACGCGGACGCAGACGGAGCCAGATTCTTTTCTGGGGAATATAAAACAGAATAAAAATTCCCAGCACCAGGGCCACACAGCCCCAATAAATGACAATGGTTCCCGGCCACTTGGTAACCTGCAAGCCCGCTGCCCAGCGGTGATCAAAGCTGCTCAAAGACAAAATGAAAGGCATGGGATAATCGTGCAGTTGCATCAAGGTCTGCATGCTTGCCTGCAAAAAACGGGATTGCTCAACTGCACTCATGTTCGGGGCATGGCGGGCAACGACCCCCTGAAAGGTTTTCGTGAAAATAGCCTGGGAGGCGTTGGCTCCCGTGCGGGCAGCGGCCTGCAATGCCGCCAGATAATCCATGAACAGGCCAATACTGCCATTGGGTCCGGTGGGAATATAGATATACCGATAAGCATCACTCAGCGCCTCGCGATATCCCTGCACAAAAAATCCCTGCCCCTCGCGGCGCATGGGCGTCATATAGGTCTTAAACTCGGCGGCCTGGCCATCGGGATTGTGGATGATGTAGGTAAAACTGGGTCCCAGATTCAGGGTAGGATGATCGGGGGTCGCTTTTTCGCCCACGGCTGCTTTGGGAACAATATTGTACAGATTGAAATTTTTCAGATCGACCGCGTAACCGGAGTTCCCTGCCTGAAGGGTTTGACCGACCCGCCCGGAAAGCATCCCCGGTGCTGCCCCTGAAGCGCCCAGCAGATAGGTTTTCATGTGCAACAGGGAACCGCCGTCGCTGAAGCTGGACTGGTAAATGTAAACCCCGTCATAAGCCATGGGGTGGTTGACACGCACGTCAGCGGTTTTCAGCACCTTACCCTGGGGACTGTAGAGGATGACCCGGGAGGTAAAATCCTTGGGCATTCCGGTGGAGTAGTAGGAAATATGGAAGGACTGCAGATGAATCCTGAAAGGCAGAGGCTGGACCAGATAACCATTACCGGCAAGTTCGAATACCGCATTGGCGGCCTGTCCCTCGGGCAGGGTAATAATACCGCGATAGGCCGGATTGTTGGGGGACATCCAGGCTGACTTCGGAATTTTTGAAAGGGGGAGATTGAAGTTCTGCTCTGGCCGGAGCGTACCCTGCCACTCCGCCCATTTGACCGGCACATCGGCGTTATACAGGGCCGCCGCACAAATCACGACAATGGCAATATGGGTCAGGAAATAACCCAGACGGTGATAGCGACCCTTACGGGCAGCAATAGCAATATCACCCTCTTTTTGTTCCGCCCGGGGTTTATAACCAGATGCCCGCAACACCTGCAAAATGCGCTCCTGGGCCTGGGCCATGGGTAACGCACTACTCATCCGCACCCAGTGATCCTGGCCGAGAATCACGGCATCCCTCTGGCGAATCGGAAACTCGCGCATTTCCCGCAGCATCCGGGGGCTGTTCCGGGTCACGCAGGTCGCCGTGGACAACACCAGGAAAGCCACAATCGCCGTATACCATAAGGTCCGGTACACATTGTACAAGCCCAGTTCGCGATACACCGTAAACCAGAACGGTCCAAACTGCATGGCGTAATTCTGATAGGGCTGCTGTTGACTAAGAATGGTGCCGATTACCGAGGCAATGGCGAGCAACACCAGCAAACTGACGGCCAGACGCATGGACCCCAAAAACTGCACCAGCAACCGCCAGCGTGGTTGCCGCCAGACAAGGCCCTCTACATGTGCTTGCAAAGCTGTTCTCCCTGATTTTTTCAGTGAATGATTTCACTTGAATTTATGTTTTGCAGTCTAGGTTCTCGGTCTGATGGCAGCAAGCCTCTTGTCCATGCCTCCTGCCCTTGAGTTTCAGATTGCCAGAACCGACTGACGACGACTATGCTCTCAGCATGAACCATACCAACCCAACACCTTTCCGTTTCGCCCCGTTACGGCGGGCAAGTTTCCGCCTGAGCGTGACCCAAGCGGGACAACTCCCCCCGGATGATGGGGCCGAAGTGGCCATTGCCGGACGCTCCAATGTCGGCAAGTCATCCACTATCAACATGCTCACCGAACGCCGCGCCCTGGCCCGGGTCAGCCGGACACCGGGCCGGACACAGGCCATCAATGTGTTTGACCTGGATCCCGGACAACGCCTCATCGATCTGCCCGGTTATGGCTACGCCAAAGTCCCTGAAGCCTTGCGGCGTTCCTGGGGCCCGTTGCTGGAACAGTACCTGCGCCGCCGCAGCAGCCTGCAAGCCCTGATTCTGGTGATGGACATCCGCCACCCTTACAGTCCCCATGATGCGGACCTGATCAGTTTTGCGGCAGGCTGTGGTCGCCCGGTACACATCCTTCTCAACAAGGCCGACAAGCTCAGTCGTGGCGCCGCCTTGCAGGAAATGGCCCGGCTGCGGCGTATACCGGAATTGCAGGGGGTCGCCATGCAGTTGTTTTCGGCCCAGACCGGGCAGGGGCTGGACGAATTGCATCAACATATTGCCGGGTGGCTGGGCGCTGCTGAAACAAAAGAAACCCCGACATCTGCCGGGGTTAATAAAGAGCCCTCAAAGGGAGGGGAGGACTCATGATCCGGCCAGGGAGGGTAGACCGGATCCAGACAAGCAATAGCTTACTCTCGGGATTTGAGTAAGGCATGACGGAAAAGTTCAGTCATGCTCTCCATCCCTGGCATATTTTACGGCCGAGTTGGCGCGCCCGTTGGCGTGGACGGAGTGAACGCTGGGCACGGAAACTCCACCTGGAGCAGTGGTATCCCCACCTGCCCATTGCCACAGCCGTGGGGTTTCTCGGCCTTTTCAACATTCTGCCGGCACTAGAACGCCTCCTGGGCCTGAGCTACGTCGGCAGCCTTGCCGATATGTCCAGCGGCTTTGTACTCGATGCCTTTCGTGGACTCCCTCAGGGTGCTGCCGGCATCATTCTACTGATCATGTCCCTGGGATTGCTGTTTCGCTCCCGCTTTGCCTGGGCGGTTGTCCTGATTATTGCTTCGGCGGTACTGGCCATAGGGATTTACCGCCATCCCCAGCATATTTCCGCTTTGCTGTATTACAATGCCGCGCTGGTGTTTTTTCTGTGGATTTTTCGGGGGCGTTTTAATCACAGCAGCCTTGCCACCGGTACGTTATTCGCACTGGTGGGGGCTATCATGGTCATGGGTTACGGCGTCTTTGGTGCCTATATTCTCGGTGATGGCTTCAAACCCCATATTCATAGTCTGACCGGGGCCCTTTATTTTTCCATTGTGACCATGTCCACCGTGGGTTACGGCGATGTCCTGCCGGTTTCCAACGAAGCCCGGCTTTTTGTGGTATCTTTGATTGTGCTCGGAATCACTGTATTTGCCACGTCGTTATCGGCCATCATTGTTCCGGCCATCAATAACCGGCTGCAATCGGCGCTGCAAGGAGAAAAACGCCGCATGACCCTGAAAAACCATTACATCATCGCGGGTGATACGCCGCTGGCGCGCAACAGTTATCGCGAGTTGAAAAGCCGCAATTTACCCGTCGTCATGATCATGGGGCATCAGCCCGATGACTCCATTTATCAGCCAGACGATCTGATTATTGGTGACTCCAGCGATACCGACATTCTCCGTAATGCGGGCGCTGAAGCAGCACTGGCGGTCCTGGCTCTGCGCGCGGATGATTCGGAAAACGCCTTTGTAGTGCTGGCCGTCAAGGAAATGGAAGGCTCCGCGAAAACCGTCGCGGCCGTCAATGACAGCAAGAATCTAGGACGGGTGCGTCGGGTGCAGCCGGATATGATCATCGCCCCGCAAGTACTGGGCGGTGAATTGCTGGCCATGGCCCTCAACGGCGAGCAACTGGATAATGATGCCGTCATGAAAATGTTCCGCTTCAGCAGCGGCAGTACGGCTTCCCCCGGCAAAAACTAACCATGGGCAGCATCCCAATGCGCCCCTGCACCCATACCGACCAGCAGGGGGACCGCCAGTTCCGCCACCCCTTCCATGCGCTCCTTGAGGGCGACGCGGGCAGCTTCCAGACCACTCTCCGGCACCTCCAAAATCAGTTCATCGTGGACCTGTAAAATCATCCGGCCCCGGGCCGGGTCTTCAAGCAGCCAGGCATCTACGGCAATCATGGCTTTTTTGATCAGATCTGCCGCCGTGCCCTGCATGGGCGCATTGATGGCCGCACGCTCTGCATAACTGCGCCGCGCCGCGTTGCTGGAGCGAATCTCAGGAACATACAGGCGGCGACCGAACAGGGTTTCCACATAGCCCTGCTGCCTGGCCAGATTGCGGGTCTGCTCCATGTAGGCCAGCACCCCGGGATAACGTTCGAAATAGCGGTCCATATAGGCCCGGGCGGCACTTTGCTCAATGCCGAGCTGCTGCGCCAGTCCGTAGGCGGTTTGCCCGTAAATCAGGCCGAAATTGATGGCCTTGGCAGCCCTCCGGGCATCGCTGTCCACGGCTTCTGGGGCAAGATTGAAGACCTCGGCGGCAGTGGCCGCGTGAATATCCTGCCCCTCGGCAAAAGCCTGCAGCAGACGGGTATCCCGGGAAAGGTGGGCCATGATACGCAGCTCGATTTGGGAGTAATCGGCGCTGAGCAGGCAAAACCCGGCTTCGGCCACAAAAGCTTGACGAATGCGCCGGCCCTGTTCGGTTCGTACGGGAATATTCTGCAAATTGGGGGCGCTGGAAGACAGCCGCCCAGTGGCCGCCACCGCCTGCTGATAGTGGGTATGGACTCGCCCGGTCTGCGGATTGATCATTTCCGGCAAGGCATCCGCATAGGTATTTTTCAGCTTGGCCATGCCCCGGTATTCGAGAATCAGACGCGGGAGCTCCGCCTGCACGGCCAGTTGGGCAAGCACTTCTTCACTGGTGGAAGGCTGTCCGCCCGGCGTTTTTTTCAGGACCGGCAGCTGCATTTTATCAAAAAGAATCTCCTGAATCTGTTTCGGTGAACCGAGATTGAACGATTGTCCGGCTGACGCGAAGGCCTTGGCTTCACAAGCGGCCATATCCCGGCCCAATTCCTGGCTGAGGATTTCCAGTTGATGCCTGTCCACCCGCACTCCGGCTTGCTCCATACGCGCCAGCACCAGCACCAGGGGCATTTCAATTTCCATCAGGACGCGCTGCAGGCCTGGCTCAGGGGCAAAACGCGGCCAGAGTTGGGCATCCACCCGCCAGCAGATGTCCGCATCTTCGGCCGCATAGGGCAAGGCTTCGACGACGGGGACATCGGCAAAATTCCGCGCCGATTTGCCTTTCCCCGCCACTTCTTCGTAGGTAATGTTCTGGTGCTGCAGATGCCGCTCCGCCAAAGTGTCCAGATCATGATTGTTCTGGCTGCTATCCAGCACATAACTTTCCAGCAGCGTGTCCCGGCATAAACCGGCTGGATGAATGCCGTAACGCCAGAACACCCGCCAGTCATATTTGGCATTCTGGGCCAGTTTTGGAGCCTCAGGATTTTCCAGCCAGGGACGCAATGTGGTCAGGACATGGTCCAGCGCCAGCTGTGGGCTGCCATCCCGGTGGCCCACAGGGATATAGACTGATTCGATGCGCAGGGCTTCGATTTGTCGGGCTTCAATTTGCCGGGCCTCGACCTGCTCTGCTTCCTGCCAGGCGCAGGAAATGCCCACCAGATCAGCCTTCAGCGGGTCCAGGGAAGTGGTTTCCGTATCCAACGCCACCAGGGGGGCTTCCTGCAGTTTTTGCACCAGGCTTTCCAGCTCCGCCGTGGTCGTGATAGCCCGATAGCCACTGCGCTCAATGGGTGGCAACCCATTCAAAGCATTCCCAGTCATGTCCTGTTTCCCTGGTTCGGTTTCAGCTTCGGCGGGGTATTCCTTCAACCAGGCGTGAAATCCCAGACGCATGGCCAGACTGCGTAATTTCGGGATGTTTTCGGAAGAGCGCCGCCAGGATCGAACCGGCAAATCCAGATTGCAGCGAATCGTGGCCAAATCCAGACTGAGCGGGAGATAATCCAGTGAAGCCCGCAAAGCCTCACCGATTTTGCCACCGATTGCGTCGGCATGGGCCAGCACGCCTTCCAGATTGCCATATTGCTGAATCCACTTGGCCGCCGTTTTCGGCCCGGCGCCGGGCACACCGGGAATGTTATCGACCTTGTCTCCCGTCAGCGCCAGCAGGTCGGCGATGCGTTCGGGGGCGACTCCATAGCGCTCCCATACCCCAGCTACATCGGTTTTCACCCCTTTCATGGTATCCAGCAGGGTGACGTGGTCATTCACCAACTGGGCCATATCCTTGTCACCGGTGACGATGATGACCTGCTGGGCCGGCGCAGCCTGCCGGGCCAGGGTGCCGATGACATCATCGGCCTCCACATCGGGCATCAGCAGCAGCGGTAGGCCAGAGGCCTCGATCCACTCATGCAACAGCGGAATCTGGGCGCGCAAATCCTCGGGCATGGCGGGGCGTTGCGCCTTGTATTGGGGATAAAGACGATCGCGGAAGGTTCCCCCCGGCGCATCAAATACCACAATGATCTCATCGCCGGGATAATCCTTGAGCAGTCGCCGCAGCATGTTGGCTACCCCGAATATCGCCCCGGTCGGCAAATGGTCCGGTGCCCGCAAGTCCGGGAGCGCATGAAAGGCGCGGTACAGAAAACTGGAGGCGTCAACGAGAATACGCGGGTCTTGGGACATGATCTGGGACTTGTCAGCGAATTTCCGTCATAATACGGAAATTCTCCATCATTGACACGGGAACGAAGCATGCGGGCGCATCTTGAAGAAGAAAAACTGCGGGACGGGGGAGAGGGACGACTCACCCGTGAGGCCTGGAAAATTTTTCAAATCATGGCGGAATTTGTCCGTGGCTATGAAAAACTGGTCGATGTGGATCCCTGTGTCAGTATTTTCGGCTCCGCTCGCCTCGGCCCCGACAATCCCTGGTATATCAAAACCCAGGAAATTGCCGAAAAGCTTTCCAATGCCGGGTTCTCCGTGCTCAGCGGCGGTGGTCCCGGCATCATGGAGGCTGCCAACAAAGGCGCCTTCCACGGTACCGGGTACAGTATCGGGCTTAACATCGAGCTTCCCCACGAACAACACAGCAACCCCTATCAGGATATTGCCATTTCCTTCGAGCATTTTTATTCCCGCAAGGTCATGTTCATGAAATATGCGGTTGCCTATGTCGTCATGCCCGGCGGCTTTGGCACCCTGGATGAACTGGCGGAGTGCCTGACTCTGGTACAAACCGGCAAAACCCGGCGCATGCCCATTATTCTGGTGGGGTCGGCTTTCTGGAGTGGACTCATCGCCTGGTGGCAGGATGCCATGCTGGGTCTCGGGACCATCAACCCGGACGATCTCAAACTGATTACGGTCATTGATGATCCAGACGAAGTGGTATCTGCCATTTTTAACCACTATGAAAAGCGCGGCTTTGCCCCCTCGGCTGCCGAAACCGAAGCCCTTCTCAACCTTTAGATATTCCGGGAGTTCCCATGTCTGCTCGTCACCTGATGCTTACCCTGGTTGCCACCGCTTCCCTGGGCTTTGCGGCCAACGCCGCCGCCGACCTCGATGCGGCGCTGCCCAACTCCGCACAAAACAACATCAAAAAGCTGCACCTGCCCAAACTCGCCCCCCACAAAATTGGTCCGAACGCGGAAATCAAGGCACCAACCGGTTCGAAAATCGAAGAGTACAAAGTCAACGGCCGGGTTTACATGGTCAAAGTGATTCCGCCCAAGCCTTTCCCGCCCTACTATCTGGAAGACAAGGGTGGCACTGGACGCTTCACCGAAGTGCCGCAAACTGACGCGGAACACCTGAGTGTGCCCCAGTGGATTCTGTTTCGCTGGTAAATCTGCGTTCATGTCTGTTTATACCAATGTTTCCGGCCCGGAGCTGGCCCGGTTTCTGCAAGACTATGACCTGGGAAAAGCCCTCGCCCTGACCGGTATTTCTGCCGGCGTCGAGAACAGTAACTACTTTCTCGATACTGATCAGGGTCGCTTCATTCTCACTTTGTTTGAACGCCTGCCCGCCGACAAGATTCCCTATTTTCTGGACCTGACCGACTGGTTGAGCAGTCAGGGTATTCCCTGCCCGCGTCCCATGCACACCTGCAGTGGCCGCAGCCTGAATACCCTCTGCGGCAAGCCCGCTGCCATTGTGCAATGCCTTCAGGGTCAGTCTATTGAAGGGCGAGCCGCGACCCTGATGGAAATCCGTGCGTTGGGAGCATTACTGGCCAAAATGCACAAAGCTGGAGAAGAATTTCCCCAGCGCCATCCCAACCCCGCCGGATTTGCCTGGATGGAGACCACCGCCCGACATCTTGTCCCCCATCTTGATCCCCAGGATAACTGGATCATTGCCGATGAACTGGCCTATCAAAGCCAGATCCACCGCGAAACATTGCCGGGAGGCGTCATCCACGCCGATCTTTTTCCCGACAATGTGCTTTTTACGGGCGAACAGATTTCCGGCACCATTGATTTCTACTACGCCGGGGATGATGCCTGGCTCTATGATCTGGCCGTAGTAGCCAATAGCTGGTGTGCACTTCCTGATGGCAAACTCGACCCCGCCCTGAGTCCGGCGCTGTGGGAGGCGTATGTGGCGGCACGCCCGCTGCGGGTTGACGAAGCCCCCCTGTGGTTTGCCATGCTCCGCGTCGCGGCCCTGCGTTTCTGGCTGCTGCGCCTCGATGCCGTGCATTTTCGCCGCCCGGGGGCCATCACTTTCTGCAAGGACCCGGAAGAATACCGGCGAATTCTTCTCCAGCGTCGCCAAGGCCTGTAATTTCATAGTCAGGGTAATGGCTGTAATTGGACGACACCCAGAGCCAGCCACTTGGCCCCTGAACTGAACTGCACCTGAATCCGCCCCTGGCGTCCCCCCGCCTCATAATCCAGCACCACACCCTCACCAAATACCGGATGCTGCAAGCGTGAACCTAGTGGGAAGGGCATTTCCGGAGCAGCCGGGCGCAGCGCCATGGCGGGACGGCTGATGCGCGCGCGGGGGCGTAAATCCTGCAACAACTCCTGGGGAATTTCCCGCAAGAAACGGGAGGGCATACCCAAGCGTTCGCTGCCATGCAAGCGCCGGCTTTCGGCATGGCTGAGCACCAACAGGCGCATGGCCCGGGTCATGCCTACATAGCAAAGACGACGCTCTTCAGCGAGGCCCTGGGCATCTTCCAGGGAGCGTTGGTGGGGAAAGAGCCCTTCTTCCAGCCCCACCAGAAAAACCAGAGGGAACTCCAGGCCCTTGGCGCTGTGCAAACTCATGAGCTGCACACAATCCTCCCAGGCATCACCGGCCCCATCTCCCGCTTCCAGGGCTGCATGGGTCAAAAATTCAGACAGCATATTGCCGGGTTGCGGCGCCAGTTCACCCAGTTGCGGGTCAGCGCTCCAATCCTGACCGTAGGCGCGCGCGGCATTGATGAGTTCATCCAGGTTTTCCAAACGGCCTTCAGCCCGATCACTCTCGCGACTATGCCAGTCGCGCAGTGCGGTCCGGTGCAGAATACTTTCGACGCGGACTTCCAGATCCGCATCCCGGGTCTCCTCGGCAAGACCATCCACCAGATTCAAAAAGGCATTGATTTTCGCCTGATTTAGTTCTGCTGCCGCCTGCCAGAGGGACAAGCCCTTGGCGCGAGCCAGTTGACGCAGTTTTTCAACACTGACCGCGCCGATACCCCGCGCCGGAACATTGACAACCCGTTCAAAGGAGGCATCATCATGACGATTCACGGTCAGACGCAAATACGCCAGGGTGTCCTTGATTTCCGCCCGCTCAAAAAAGCGCAGTCCGCCGTACACCCGATAGGGGATACCCTCGCGCACCAGCACTTCTTCAAAAGCGCGGGATTGGGCATTGGAACGATAGAGAATGGCGCATTCCGAACGTCGACCACCCTCTTCCAGCCATTGCTGAATGCGCCCGATCACATAGCGGGCTTCATCAAACTCATTGTACGCCGTATATAAATGCACCGACTCGCCGCCGGGTTCCGCCGTCCACAGGGTTTTCCCCAACCGGTCGGGGTTGTTGGCAATGACCGCATTGGCCGCCTGGAGGATCGCCGCCGTTGAGCGATAATTCTGCTCCAGACGCACCACCTGCACACCGGAAAAATCTTCGCCAAAGCGCAGCAGGTTTTCGACCCGGGCCCCGCGCCAGGCGTAAATGGACTGATCATCATCGCCCACCACAAAAATCTGCCCATGCCGCGCCAGGCCTTTCAGCCAAGCATATTGCACCGCATTGGTATCCTGGAATTCGTCCACCAGAATATGCTGAAAACGGCGCTGGTAATGATCCAGAATCTCCGGAAACTCCCACAAGCGCAAGGCGTAGAGCAGCAAATCTCCAAAATCGAGCAAACCGGAACGCTGTTTGGTCTGCTCATAGGCCTGATAAATCGGCACAAAAGCCGCTGCTGCCGGCCCTTCGTAGCGGAGAACCTGTTCCGGTCCCCAGCCTTCATCCTTCCAGCGTCCGATGCGTCCCGCCATGGCCCGGGGTGGCCACTGCTTTTCGTCCATCTGCGCCTCGCGCATCAGACGCCGCAACAAGCGCTGACTGTCTTCAGCATCCAGCACCTGAAAATCCGCAGGCAACTTCAATGATTCATGATGCAGGCGAATCAGGCGATGGGCGAGACCATGGAAAGTCCCCATCCACAAACCGCGTAACTCCATGGCCACCATGCCGTCGAGGCGCTCGCGCATGGCGCGGGCGGCCTTGTTGGTAAAGGTCACGGCCAGGATTTCTCCGGGATGCGCTCCGGCTTCGAGCAGATGGGCAATACGGCTGGTGAGTACCCGGGTTTTACCGGAACCTGCCCCCGCCAGCACCAGCGCCGGACCGGGGGGGAGCGTCACTGCTTCCAGTTGACGGGGATTGAGGCTAGACCAATCTGACAAAAACATTCCTCCAACCCGACCTGACGGGCTTGAAAACACGGTACAATGGCCGCATTGTGAAGGCAGACTTGCAGGTTTGTTCCGGTCTGCTATAACCCATGATAAGGGGGAACCATTGGAATACAAAGACTACTACAAAATTCTCGGGGTGGAACGCGGGGCCGATGCTGATGCCATCAAGGCCGCCTATCGCAAAATGGCCCGCAAATATCACCCGGATGTCAGCAAGGAAGCCAACGCCGAAGATCGCTTCAAGGATCTCCAGGAAGCCTATGAGGTATTGAAAGACCCGGAGAAGCGCGCGGCCTACGACCAGTTGGGCAGCAATTGGCGCGCCGGACAGGATTTTCGTCCGCCACCCGGCTGGGGTGGTCAGGCCGGAGGCTTTGGCGCCGGCGGCTTTGGCGGGGCCGATTTTGGCGGCGGCGGCTTTAGTGACTTTTTTGAATCCCTGTTTCGCCAGCAGCATGGCGGAGCAGGGGGCTTCCACGGCGGTGGTGGTGGCGGTTTCCGCAGTCAGGGAGAAGACAGTGAAGCGAGCATCCAGATCAGCCTGGAAGACGCCGCACAAGGCGCCCAGCGCGACATCAACCTGGAAATGCCCAGCGTCGGCCCCAATGGTCAGATGCGCCGGGAAGCCCGCCGCCTGACGGTCAAAATCCCCAAGGGCATCCGCGAAGGCCAGCGTCTGCGCATGGCCGGACAGGGCGCACCGGGCATGGGCGGGGGACCCAATGGCGATCTCTACTTGCAGGTCCATTTTCAGCCGCACCCCAAATTCCGGGTGGAAGGGGCTGATTTATATCACGACTTGCATATCACGCCCTGGGAGGCCGTGCTCGGCGCCAGCGTCGAGGTCCCCACCCTGGAAGGCAGCGTGCGCATGAAAATTCCGGCCGGGAGCAGCAGCGGCCAGAAATTGCGCCTCGCCCAGAAAGGCCTTCCTGGAACGGGCAATAAACCGGCAGGAGATCTTTACGCTATTATTCAGATTGTCGTCCCGAAACACATCGGTGATGACGAAAAGGCCCTGTGGACCCAGTTAGGAGAAATATCCAACTTTCACCCCCGCCGTTAGAGAGGAGAGTGCACGATGGTCTCAACACCCATTCATGTCATCGAAGCGGAGTTGCTGGAAGATGGCGCTTTCTGTTTTGATCTGCCGCGTTTTTGCAGCCTCCTGCATTGCGGCGAAGGGGAAGCCGTGCAATTGGTGCGCTATGGGGTGATCCATCCCGAAGGCAGTGGCCCTCAACACTGGCGCTTCCGCAGCCTCGATCTCTATCGGGCCAGACTGAGCCGCCGCCTCGCCCGCGATCTGGAAATTGACCTGGCCGGCGCCGCCCTCGCCGTGGACTTGCTGGAGCGTTTGCGGCATTAGTAGCATGTCAGGTCAGGCTGAGCTTCTAATCCACACTTTTCGTAAATGACGCCCACGGGAGTCAATCATGATGGTCTTCCTTATTGTAACATCTGACCGAAAAAACAAAGCAGACTCACATGAAAATATATACAGAAAAATTTGTTGTGCTGAGCAAATTAGGCTCTTTTATAATTTTTGGCTCTGATGATAAAACTATAGACATAGGCAACCTCATGAATACCATATAAACTCTGACAGAATCGCTTAGATTTCTCTAAATATCTTAAGAACTCAGGGTCATCAGATATAGAGTCAGGACCTATTTTTACCAGCCAAGTTATAACTATACTTCGCGACACGAGAAAAAACATGATAGATAACAAATTTTTATATAATTTCCATCCATGGATTGGTCTTATAGGTGTTGTACTTGGCTTTGGGCTCGGGGAAGGAGGTCGCTACATCCTTTACCGATGGAAACTACATAGAAAAAAAGAAATTATCAACTTAGAACTTAGAATTATTTTGCATCAATTGTCACAAAAAATATCCATAATAAATCAAGCGGTTAAAAATTTAGAAGAAAAAAGACTCATGCCCATATACTCTGTTAAGTTTGAGACAACCGGTTATCATTCGGTGATTAATTCGCTCATCCCGCACCTCACAGCCAAAGAAAGGAGTTGCCTCTATTATATATATGAGTACCTTCGTGTAACTGATATCGTATTGGATACTTTTGAAGAAAAATTCATTCACTATGGGATAAATAACATCGTACAAGATCCATACATTATTTTTATTAACCGGCTAAAAGAATTTTCTGAACTTTGCCAACGAAATAAATACATTATTCGCTCATATCTTGAAGGAAACCCAATAGATGTTTTAGAACTGAGTGTCACAATCAAGAGAGCAGAATAAAATATGTCTACAAATCCGTTTAATGATCTGCCTGCAGGCAGATCATCTAGTTATTGAAGGCAGAGATCATTTTCCGGGTAACATATTCTGAAAATCATATCCTGATATATCTATAAATTGATAATATACGCAGGGCTTTGCAAAGGGATTGGTAAGAGCCGGGCCATAGAGATCGTCTTCTTCCCCAGTTTCCGCCGCCCAGGGTTAGTGCGGCACATTGATGATGTCCCCGACGATTTTCCCTGTGCCTTTCATGTAGCCGAACAGTCCGTGTGCATCCTCCTCTTCGATGGGCACGACGCGCGCGACCGGCTTGCCGCGTTTGGTGATGACCAGCGGTTCGCAGGTAGCGGCGACTTCATCCAGCATTTTTAGGCAATTGGCCTTGAACTCGGCGGCATTGACCTGCATAGCGAACTCCTCATGACCTCTTGATATGGTCATCTTAGGTCTCTACGGTTCGAGCGGCAAGCTACGGGTTCAACCGCTTAGCCGGACAGCGGATCCCTCCCACATTTGCCGTTTGACAACGTCCTGAGTATGGTGAGTCATCCAGCAAATCAGGAGCACAAACATGACCCATCCTTGGCACTGGCATATTGATCAAGTTCCCTCGCCTTTAGGAGAAATGCTCCTGGTGACCGATCAACAGGGCGTGTTGCGGGCACTGGACTGGGAGGAGGGTCGGGGCAGCCTGCTTGCCGATCTCCGGAAACTGTACGGCAACGAGCAGATCAAGCTGACCCCCGGCGCCATCCCCAAACCCATGCGCGACAGCCTGGAGGCTTACTGGGCGGGAGACTTGCAGGCATTGTCTGCTATTGCTGTAGATACGACGGCAGGCACCTCCTTTCAGCGGGCAGCCTGGGACTGGTTACGTAGCATCCCCGCCGGGGAAACCCGGAGCTACAAGGAGCAAGCTCTGGGCATGAGCCAGCCATCAGCGGTGCGCGCCGTAGGTCATGCCAACAGCCGGAACCCCATCGGCATTGTCGTTCCCTGCCATCGGGTCATTGGCGCCAACGGCACCCTTACCGGCTATGCCGGGGGCATGGAACGCAAACGCTGGCTTTTGGCTCATGAAGGCGTGGCCCTTTGAGAAACTCCATTGCGCAATCTCTTCATGGTCTGGCGCTCACGACCTTGTAAGGCCTTGATCATCAGAGCGTATAGTGATCGCCGATAACCGGGCAATCCACCTGTAGTCCTCTGGCCCGCAGCACCTTGGCGATGCCCTCCCGACCATTGTCCTCACCATGGACAAGAACTGCCCGGGCTGGCTTCTGTTGACCGAACCAGGCGAGAAGCTCGTCATGATCGGCATGGGCCGAGAACCCACCGATGGTATAAATACGGGCGGCCACCCGGATGTCTTCGCCGAAGATGCGTACTGTTTTGGCGCCGTCAATGATACGCCGGGCCAGGGTGCCCTGGGCCGCATAACCCACAAATATCACGCTGCTGTCTTCCCGCCAGATATTATGGCGGAGATGGTGCACGACCC
>NZ_JABBOU010000086.1 GCF_018853465.1 Acidithiobacillus montserratensis | reverse complement strand
GCGCGCCGCCTGCCCGCACCCTTGGGCATTCAGTGGACCTTGTACATGGCCAGACCCCAACCCGCCTATCAGTCCCACACCATCCGGGCATTCCTGGAATTTCTGGATACCGGAACGGTACATCTGCAACAGGCCGGGGTGTGATTCCATGGCAATGTCCGAGAAAATTTTATCCGTAGCTCCCATGCTCGACTGGACGGATCGTCATTGCCGGCATTTTTTGCGACTGATCTGTCCCTCTTGTGTGCTCTACACAGAAATGCTGACCACCAACGCCCTTTTGCTGGGACGCGACCCGCAGCGTTTTCTGGAGTATTCAGCGGCGGAACATCCTCTGATTCTTCAGGTGGGTGGCGATGACCCCGAGGCGATGCGCCGTGTCTCCTGGCTGGCCAGGGAATATCAATACGATGGTATCAATCTGAATGTGGGTTGTCCCTCGCCACGGGTGCAAAAAGGCAGTTTTGGCGCCTGCCTCATGGCGACTCCCGAGCATGTGGCAACGTTGATGACAGCATTGGCAGACAGTGGTTTGCCGGTCAGTATCAAACATCGTCTGGGTCTGGATCGGGAAGAAAATTATGCGGCCTTGCAGCAATTCGTGGGCAGGGTGGCGCAGTCGGGGTGCAGGCATTTCATTGTCCATGCCCGCAATGCCTGGCTGAAGGGATTGAATCCAGCAGAAAATCGCGAAATCCCGCCCTTACGCTGGGATTGGGTACAGCAACTGAAACAGGATTTCCCGCATCTGCAGATAGAAATCAATGGGGGTTTCAAGGCCCCTGCAACTGTGCTCGAACAGTATCCCTCTGTGGACGGGGTGATGATTGGCCGTGCTGCATACCATAACCCCCTGCTGTTGGCCGAGGTTGAAATAGCCCTGGGCAGACGCGCGCAGTTACCGGAGCGCGGACAAATCCTCGAAGATCTGATGACTTATGCCGAAAGCTGGGGAGAAACACTACCGGCTCCAAGATTGAGCCGCCATTTGCATGGTCTTTACTACGGAGTTGCCGGTGCCGGGGAATGGCGTCGCTTTTTGGGTACTGCAGCCCTGAACGAAAGCGCCGCAGATTTTTTGCGGCGCGCATTGCAACAATTCGCGTAAAAGCCCATCAGGCCAGGACGTGATGACTGATTTCCAGCAGGCGCAGGGTGCGCTGATCACGAATCCGGTAATACACCCGACTGGCGACTTTGCGGACCAGAATCAGTCCCGAATCCTGGAGCAGGGCCAGATGCTGGGAGGCATTGCTGTGACTGGTATTGATGGCTTTCACCAGATGCTGCATGCTCATTTCGCCGCGCCCCAGCAGGCAGATGATTTTATAGCGCAAAGGATGAGACATGGCCTTGATGACTTCGGAGAGTTGCGCAATCTCCCGTTCGGGGATGATGGTATTTCCCGTGGTTTTCATGGTAGCTCCTTGCTTGAGTATCGTTGGATAACCTACTCTAGCTATAAAGCATGAACTGTGCCATGTTGTTTATCCTGATGATAATTAAAGAATAAAAATAAACCGGGAGGATTTTTGTGAAGGGTTTATCAGCGAATACTGTAGACGCTTGGCTACGGTATTTTTGATGAAAATCTTGTCTGCTGATTAATAAACGGTTTTTGCTGTTTTCAGAAGGCGACAACCCTGTCGGGAAGCTGTCGCCCTGGTCTTGGCTAGAGATGATTGCGCCAGTAGTGATCTTCTTTATCCATGATGCGGGTCGCTTCATCGGGTCCCCAGGTTCCGGCGGGGTAAGTCAGGATATAATCCGTCTCCCGTCCCCAGGCCTTGAGGATCGGATCCACCACCCGCCAGGCCCACTCTACTTCGTCAAAGCGAATAAACAGCGCCTTGTCGCCCTCCATAACGTCCAGCAACAAGGCCTCATAGGCATCCAGTTCCTGTTCTCCATCCTTGCGATAGGAGGCATTGAGCTGTACCGGGCGGACGCGCATTTCCAGGCCCGGTTCCTTGATCTGGATTTCGGTTTTCAGGCTTTCCGGTTCCAGAGAGAGCAGAATCCAGTTGGGTTCGATTTTTTCGATGCTGGTTTCCCGAAAAAGTTGTTGCGGCGTATGGCGAAAGCGAATGGCGACGCTGGACGTTTTGCTTTCCAGGCGCTTACCGGTGCGCAGATAAAAAGGCACACCGCGCCAGCGCCAGTTATCAATGTAAAATTTGGCGGCCACATAGGTTTCAGTCACGGAGTTGGTTTCAACACCGGCTTCGTCCTGATATCCGGGAACATGCTGATCGTCCACGACCCCCGGACCATATTGGGCGCGCATGGCATAGGCGGTCACCGCCGATTTGGG
>NZ_JABBOU010000085.1 GCF_018853465.1 Acidithiobacillus montserratensis | reverse complement strand
TGGCTCTTCGTCAGATTGAGTGGGTAGGGGGTAGAATGCTGTGGAGCGGTCGTGCCCTGAATTGGAGTTAGCTGATGGTCCCTGAAGAGCTGTTTTCTCTCGCGTTAGGATTGGTTCCGCCGTGGTTGGTGGATCATGTGACTTTCACGGTGGAGGAGAAACGCCTGGATCTGCACATCAACTTTCCCAAGGGTAGTCGCTTTGCTTGCTCCGTCTGTGGTGAGGAGTGTCCGGTACATGATACCCGTGACCATACTTGGCGGCACATGGATTTCTTCCAGCATGAAGCCTATCTCCATGCCCGCGTACCTCGTGTGAAGTGCCAGGAGCATGGAGTGCATCAGATATCTGTTCCCTGGGCACGGGAAGGCTCGCATTTCACCCTGCTCTTCGAAGCGCTGATCATGACCCTGGTGCGGGAGATGCCGGTATTGACCGTAGCCCGCCTAGTCGGCGAGACCGACACGCTCCTGTGGCGGGTGATTGACCACTATGTGCCAGAAGCCCGTACCAGAGTGGATATGGCCCATGTCCATGCCGTCGGCGTCGATGAAACCAGCAGTCGGCGCGGCCACGACTACATCACGCTCTTCGTGGATCTGGATGCCCGGCGACTCTTGTTCGCTACTCCCGGCAAGGATGCCAAGACCTTTGAGAGATTCTCCGCAGATCTACAGGCCCATGGTGGTAGCGCGGAAGCGATCACCGATGTGAGCATGGACCTCTCGCCGGCCTTCCAGAAAGGGGCTGCCGAGCACCTGCCCAATGCGGAGATCACTTTCGATCGTTTTCACCTCATGAAGCTCGTCAACGAGGCCGTGGACGACGTGCGCAAGGGGGAAGTCCTCACTCAGCCAAATCTCAAAAAGACCCGCTGGCTCTGGCTCAAGAACGATTGCAACCTCAAGGTGAAGCAGAAAGAAAAGCTGCAGGCATTACTCAAAGACCAGAACCTCAAGACGGCGCAGGCCTACCAGTTCCGCCTGACCTTTCAGGACATCTTCACGATCAAGAATCGCCATCAGGGGGCTACCCTCTTGAAAGCCTGGTTGGAAAACGCCAGAACCAGCGATCTGCCGCCTATCGTCAAGGTCGCCTACACCATCATGAATCACTGGGATGGCGTGCTCCGATGGTTCGAGAGCCAGATCACCAATGGAATTCTGGAAGGTTTCAACAGCCTCATTCAATCCGCCAAGGCCAAGGCTCGGGGTTACCGCACGCACAAGAACTTTATCAACATGGCCTACCTGATCCTGGGCAAGCTGGATCTCAGGCTACCCACTTGAAATGACGAGGAACC
>NZ_JABBOU010000084.1 GCF_018853465.1 Acidithiobacillus montserratensis | reverse complement strand
GTCACGCCATTGACCCGACAGGCCGCCCGCAAGGCGACCGCATCAAACCAGCCGCAACGTCTGGCCCGGCCGGTGGTAGCGCCTACTTCTGCACCTCTTTCTGCCAGAAACACGCCGGTTTCATCGAAAAGCTCCGTGGGAAAAGGTCCTGCACCTACCCGGGTGGTATAGGCTTTGGTGATGCCCAGCACATAACCCAGCTCGGCTGGCCCTACCCCGCTCCCGGCAGACGCTCCCCCCGCTACTGTATTGGACGAGGTCACATAAGGATAGGTCCCGTGATCCACATCCAGAAGCGTACCCTGTGCTCCTTCAAAGAGAATGCGGGCTCCCTCTGCCTGGATACGGGCAAGGCGCACGGACACATCCACCACCATCGGCGCCAGGCGCTCGGCCAGGCCCAGATATTGATCGAGAATGGCATCAAAATCTTCGGCTTTCTGCTTGAAGTAATGCTGGAGCACAAAATTATGGTAATCCAGGGCTTCACCGAGTTTTGCGGCAAAACGCTCACGATGAAAAAGATCCCCAACCCGCAAGGCACGACGCGCCACCTTGTCTTCATAGGCGGGACCAATTCCGCGTCCGGTCGTACCAATTTTGGCAGCACCCTTGGCATGTTCGCGGGCCAGGTCGAGGCTCTTGTGATAGGGCATGATCAGCGGGCAGGCGTCCGATACAAACAGCCGTTCATGGGCATCAGGGACCGCCGTCTGCAACTCATCCAGTTCGGCAAAAAGGGCCAGGGGGTCCAGCACCACCCCGTTACCGATAAAACAAGAGACACCGTCCCGCAAAATACCGGAGGGAATGAGATGCAGCACGGTCTTGCGGGCAGCGATGACCAGGGTGTGTCCGGCATTATGTCCGCCCTGAAAACGCACCACGGCCTGACAGCGCTCCGTCAGCCAGTCCACGATTTTGCCTTTGCCTTCATCGCCCCACTGGGTACCGATGATCACCACATTTGACTTGTCTGTCACGGAACACTCCGCCAATAGCATGAAAAATAGATTCAGCGCGCCTGCAAGGGACGAGAGACCCAACCCTCAGCGCTTTGTTCCAGGCGCGCATCAAAACCCCGGTTGAGCAGTTGCCCGACATCGGGTGCAGCGCCTGTCGGAAAATCCTGTATGACTACATGGCCTTTGTGGCGCTCATCGGCGATGCTCTTCCACAAATCTGGATCAGTTCCGGCGGGAGCCCAGATTTGCTGCCGATTACGGGATTCCGGCAGATCACGCAGCAACGGCTTCAAATCCAAACTGAAACCGGTGGCCGGACGCCGCCGACCAAAGGCTGCACCGATTTCATCATAGCGTCCGCCCCGCGCCAGAGCCTCACCACGCTGCGGTCCATACGCCGAAAACAGCAGGCCAGTGTGATATTGATGGCCGCGAATTTCCGCCAGATCACACTGAATGTCCAGATCCGGGTAGCGCGAGCGCAAAGATTTCCAGACAAAATCCAGATCATCCAGAGCCTGAACAATGGCCGGATGCTGGCCCAGTTGCCGGCGCGCCCGCTCCAGGACATTATGATCTCCCTGCAAACGGGACAAGACGTCAAAATCCGCAGTCACCGCCTGAGCACTGCCATGGGTGTTCAGCCAGGTTCGCACATCCGGCCAGGCCTTGCGTTCCACCAGACGCAATAAATCACTGCGTTGTGCCGCCGCCAGTCCGGCGGCATCTGCCAGGGCCTGGGGAATACGGACATGGCCGATATCCAGCAGCAGATGGGGAACACCACAGGCTCGCAGGCTTTCCACCATCAGGGAGAGCACCTCCAGGTCCCCTTCCGGACCACCCACCCCAAACAATTCGGCACCTACCTGAAAGGGAGCGCGACTCCCGCCCAGCAAATCGGGACGTGCCCGCAGAACGGTTCCGGCATAAGCGAGACGGCGCACTTCACCGGAAGCAGAGGTCTGGGCGTCAATGCGCGCCATCTGCGGGGTCATGTCGGAACGGAGACCCACCAGCCGTCCACTATCCTGATCCAACAGCTTCCAGGTCTGCAGATCCAAATCCGCAGCACTCCCGGTCAGCAGGCTTTCCAGATGCTCCACCAACGGTGGAGTCACCTGGCGATAGCCCCAAAGCGCATAACGATCCAGCAGGCTGCGGCGGCAATGCTCCAGAGCTTCAGTACGGGCAGGCAGTATGTCCTCGAAACCGCTGGGCAACAGCCAGGCGGGATGATTTTCGGTGCGCATTATTTTCCCGCCTCGCTCAAGGAATGCCGAAAATATTTGAAAAAGGGTGAGTCAGGATTGAGTACCAGCACGGTTTTGTTACTGAGGGCATGGCGATAGGCCTCCAGGCTCCGGTAAAAAGCAAAAAATTGGGGATCCTTACCATAGGCCGCCCCATAGATGGAAGCAGCTTCAGCATCACCCTGCCCTTTGATTTCTTCCTGTTGCCGATAGGCATCCGCCAGAATGGTGGTTTTTTCCTTTTCGGCATTGGCGCGAATTTCGTCCGCAGCGCTTTTACCTTCAGCGCGATACGTATTGGCTTGCTGGATTTGCTCGGCCTCCATGCGTTTATAAGTGGCCTGCAGTACCTCAGGAGACAAACCCACCTGCAAAATACGCAAGTCCAGCACATGAATGCCGAGATTCTGAAGCTGCTGGTTGACCTGGGACAAAACCGGTGCCGCCAGCGCCTGTTGGCTGACCGCAATCAGCGACGCCATGGACATGGTCCCCACCTGGCTGCTCAGGGCAGTACGGAGAGCATCACCAATCTGAGCCTGGGCATCAGCCTGGTCATGCAGACGCGCCGCATATAAACCCGGATCAGTCACCCGCCACTCCGCGAAAAAATCCAGTAATACCGGTTTCTTGTCTGCAGTCAAAAAGCTGACCGGTTGCGGACTGTAGCTTTGCAGACGTTTGTCTACATACTGCACATGCTGGAGCAGCGGCCATTTCATATAAAGGCCCGGCGACTTTTCGACCCGCAGCACCTTGCCAAACTGCATCAATAAGGCATTCTGGGATTGATCGACAGTATAAAAACTGGCCGAAAGCAGCAGTAGCACCCCCAGAAAAACAATGACTACGCCCCATATCCAGTTCTTCATGACTGTGCTCCTGAAACGGGCAATACCGGCTGACTGACTGCACTGTTCGTCGTAGCCACGGGAGCGGTACTCCGGGTGGCAGCACTGGCTGCTTCGGCAGAATGGGTAGCCGCACTGGGCTGCACGACCGGTTGATCAGGCATGTGTAAATCAATCACGGCTTTTCCATGACTATCCATAATCACTTTCGGGGTCTTGCCGAGAATGTCCTGCATGGTATGCAGATACATGCGCTCACTCACTACCCGGGGGTTTTGCTGATAGGCCTGGAGCAGGTCGGTAAAGCGCGCCGCATCACCCTTGGCATGATCCACCACCTGAAGCTGGTAGGCTTGTGCGGCCGTCAGCATGGTCGCCGCCTCTCCCTTGGCTTTGGGGATAATACTGCTGGCATAGGCTTCCGCCTCACGCCGGGCGCGGACCATATCTTCCCTGGCTGTCATTACCTCGGTATTGGCCGACTGTACGGTTTTGGGAAGCTGAATACTAAGTATCTGGACGGAACGAATGGTTACTCCGGCATGCAAGCTGCTGAGCAGATTCTGGGTATTTTTCTGAATTTGCTGAGCCATGCTGCTCTGATTACTGTGCAGCAAATCCTGCAGTTGGCTCTTGCCCACCAGATCACGCATGGCCGACAAGGCACTGTAACGAATCAGCTGCTCGGGATTGCTGGTGGAAAACAGATAGTGACTGGCGCTGGTGATCCGGTAGTCGACGGCAAAATGCACATCGACCACGTCCCCATTGGCCGTCAGCATCATGCCCGGATTGAGGGTATCCACCGCACCACTATAGCCCAGAACCAGTCGCTGATTTTCGGCAGTTCTGGATAATGTCACGCTTTCAAATGGAAAAGGCCAATGATAATGGATGCCCGGCTGGGTGATACCAACTTCCCGGCCAAATCGCAGAACTACTCCCTCTTCATTAGGGCCGACCACATAGATACCTGATCCCAGCCAGAATAAAACCAGCAGGCCGATAAGGATAACCGGCAGGCGATGCAACCAGCGTGGATCAAACTTTGGCCCGCCGGAGCCGCGACCCTTTCCCGAACCCAACAGACCACCCAGTTTTTTTAATTCCTGGGTGATTTTCTGAATGTCAAAAGCTGGCTTCTGAGTATTGGGACGCCGTCCCCAGGGGTTATTGTTGTTGTTTCCGTTTCCGCCCGGATCACTCCACGGCATACCAATCTCCTTCCTTGATCAATTCGGGTATTGTAGAGGTGGGCTCTGGCGCCTGACAACCATGCGCATGCATTTGTGCGCGCAGGCGCCGCCAGGCCAGATCGTCAATGTCAAACACCATGCGGATTTTTCCTTCTTCGTCAAAATCCTCTGCAAGTACTGTAGCCACACGATGCAGGGAGGCCCGCCAGGCACCTTCTTCAGGATTCAGGGTTAATTCCACCCGCAGTATCGGCCGGCCCACTCTTTCCAGAATGGCCTGAAGCAAAGCCTCCAGGCCCGCTCCGCTCCTGGCACTGATATTCACCGCCTGCAAGATACCGGAAGCATCATAAACACAGCCGCTGGATTCCCCCGTCTGGTCCGCCTTGTTGTAGACCAGCAGTACTGGCAAAGTATCGGCACCAATTTCCCGAAGTACGGATTCCACCGCAGCCATTTGCGCATCCCGGTCGGGAGCACTGCCATCCACCACATGTAAAAGCAATTGCGCCTGATTGACTTCTTCCAGGGTCGCCCGAAATGCTGCAATCAGATCTGTGGGCAAGTCCCGCATGAAACCCACCGTATCGGCCAGCAATACGGCATCCTGTCCGGCAACCTGCAGACGGCCAATAGCAGGGTCAAGGGTAGCGAACAGGCGATCCGCCGCATAATTGCTGCGTTGGGTCAGCGCATTGAAAAGCGTGGATTTTCCCGCATTGGTATAACCAACCAAAGCCACTGTGGGTAATGGCGCGCGCTGCCGAGCGCGGCGCTGAGTCCTTCGGTGCGCGGCCACCTTTTGCAACTTGTGGCGCAGAGACTGAATCCGGTCGCCAATGAGGCGTCGGTCGGTTTCCAGCTGGGTTTCACCCGGACCCCGCAAGCCAATACCCCCACGCTGCCGTTCCAGATGGGTCCAGCCCCGGATCAGTCGGGTGCGCAAGCGGGTCAGTTGGGCGAGCTCCACCTGCAATTGCCCCTCATGGGTACGGGCACGACGGGCGAAAATATCAAGAATCAGTCCTACCCGATCAATAACCCGGCACTGCAGAGCCCGTTCCAGGTTACGCTCCTGAATCGGGCTTAGAGTCCGATCAAAGAGCACCAGGTCCGCCGCTGTTTCCCGTACCTTTTCGGCCAGTTCCTGCACCTTGCCACTGCCGATGAAGGTTGCGGGATCGGGGCGGCTGCGCGCCACGGAAAGGAGTTCCAGCACATCCGCATCACTGTCGCTGGCCAGATGAAAAAATTCGGCCCCGTCATCGAGATCCACTTCGCCATGTAATGTCACATGAATCAGCAGAACCCGCTCACGGGGCACATCCACTACAACGGCATTCTGGGTCAGAATCAGGCCTCTTCTTCGCTCACGCTGACTGCTTCGCCTTCCCCTTCGGGCAGAGGCAAACGCACATCGCGACCGGGAACCACGGTAGAAATGGCATGCTTGTAAATCATCTGGCTGACATTATTGCGCAGCAAGACCACAAACTGATCAAAGGATTCAACGAATCCCTGCAGCTTGATCCCGTTGACCAGATAAATGGCAACAGGAACGTGTTCCTTGCGCAGCAAATTGAGAAAAGGATCCTGAAGAATCTGCCCTTTTTGTTGACCGGCCATTTTTATCTCCTTGACTATGCTTCATGGCGCTTCTAGGGTAGTGAAGAACCGCGCAAGCGGTTTCCACTGCGTACAAATTAGACTAACTCAAAATAGCCGGGAAAGCCATGCTTGTCAGCGTTACGAATATCTCTTCAATCAGCCCGGGCGTTCTTGACGATGCATCATCTTCTACCGGGACGTTTTAGCAGCACATGATTGACCTGCAGCCCGCTTGCCATTAGCTTAGAAACCAAAAGCACCCAAGATATACGAAGCACCCTAAACTTCCGACTGTCGTCCCGGTGGTCTTCGACAGCAGGACGGTCATAAAATTCAAGGAGACGGACCAGTGGAAAAAACGGCCATCAACGATAAGGCACTCCGTAGCCGCGTGAAGCTGCTGGGCAACCTGCTCGGTGAAGTGTTGCGTGAACAGGCCGGTACGCGGGTATTCAACGCCGTCGAACAGCTCCGCCAGGGTTATATCCGTCTCCATAAAAAGGAGGATGCGCGCTTGCGGGAGCGTCTGGCCCGCTTTATTGATGCGCTTCCCCAGGACGATCTGGTACTGGTTATCCGCGCCTTCAATACCTATTTCAGTCTGGTCAATATTGCCGAAGAAGAATCGCAACATCTTCAACGCCGTCGCCTGCTGCAAAAAGGTGACGGTCTCTGGACCGGCTCTTTTGAAGAGACTTTCCGGGCTCTCCAGCAACAGGGCATCACCTCCGGCCAGATTCAGTATCTGCTTGATCAAACCCGCTATCTGCCCGTGTTCACGGCGCATCCCACGGAATCCAAAAGGCGTACAGTCCTGCATGGGCTGCGCCGGATTTTCGTGGTCAGCAAAAAACTCGATGACCCAACACTCAGTGACGAAGAAGAAAAGGAAGTCACCGATAATTTGCGGGCACAAATCCAGATTCTCTGGGAAACCGAAGAAGTCCGCACCAACAAACCGCAAGTCCAGGATGAGGTGGAAAACGGCCTGTTTTTCTTTAGAGACAGCCTGTTCAAGGCAGTGCCCATGACTTATCGGGCTGCGCGGCGCGCGGCGCGGCGGGTGTTTGCCAATGATGACATCGACATCCCCGCCTTTATCCGCTTCGGCTCCTGGATCGGCGGCGATCGCGACGGCAACCC
>NZ_JABBOU010000083.1 GCF_018853465.1 Acidithiobacillus montserratensis | reverse complement strand
TGATGCGCCCGCCGGCGGCGACATCATCCCGGGAGCGCAACACGCTTTGTTCGATGATGACGTTACCGGACACCTTGGACAGGGTCCCCAGGGCTTCGAGAATGGGTACGCCCGCCGCCTGCATGGTGGACAGGGTGCGCATGAAACGGGCCACTGCCCCCTTCAGCAGAATATCGCCCAGCACCGGGATTTTCAGGGCAAAGCGGTCAATGACGGTTTTGAAGGGCAGGCTGCGCTTGTAGGCAAAAATAAACAACCAGACCGCCGCAATGGGCAGGAGCACGACAATATACCAGTGACTTTTCATCCAGTTGGAAATATTGATGACAATCTGGGTGAGCAGGGGCAGGGTGGCCCCGAAGCTGCTGAACAGTTGGGAAAAGACCGGGATCACGAAAATCATCAAAATGACCACCACCACGATCATGACGGTAATGATGGCCGCCGGATAGAACATGGCGGACTTGACCTTTTTGTTGAGGGCCAGGGTTTTTTCGCGGTACTCCGCCAGACGCAGGAGGATGGTGTCGAGGATGCCGCCCTGTTCGCCGGCAGCAATCAGCGACACAAACAGGCGGTCAAAATACTTGGGATAATGGGCCATGGACTGGGACAGAGATTCGCCTTCCTTGAGGTGCTTGAGAATGCCCTTGAGGAGTTTTTTCATGGGCGCGCCCTGGGTGGCGGTAATCAGCAGTTCAAAAGCCTGCACCAGCGGCACCCCGGCATTGATCATGGTGGAAAGCTGGCGGACCATGACTACCAGTTGCGCTTCTTTGACGCTTTTTTCACCAAAGAGCGGTTGCGGCACTTTACGCACGGTCACCGGCACTAACCCCTGGCGACGCAAGGCAACCCGCACGACATTGGCGCTAGCGGCGTTCATCTCGCCTTTTTTCTTGTCTTTGCTGCCGGGCAGGGTGGCTTCCCAGACGAAGTCATAAGTCTTCGCCTCTTTCACCGCGCCTTTTTTGCCTAATGCTGTTGCCATTGTAAAAAGCCCTCCAGATATGCCGTGGTAAATAGGCTGTGTGTCAAAAATTGCAAGGTCTGCTTACACGGACCAGTCTTCGCTCTGTAAGTCAGCTATCTGGCTGAAAGCCTTGTCGTTGGTCACCAGTGTCGCACCCACGCTGAGTGCGTGCGCAGCAATCAGCAAGTCCAGTGACGCCAGTATCCTGCCGCGTTTCTCCATGTCCGCCCGCACAATCCCGTAGTGCTCTGCCGTGGAGCTGTTCCAGGGCAACACATCGACGCGCAGGAGAAACTGTCGCACGGCAAGGTGAAGGCGTTTGGCGGCCGGGCGTTTGGCCAGACCAAAAAGCAGCTCGCCTGCGGTGATGGCAGAGATGCAAAGGGACGCCATCGGCACCGCCACTATGTGCTCAGTTACGACCGGGTGGCCTCTGAGCAGGTGGCTGACCGTATTGGTATCCAGCATGTACAACTTCACTTGCAATACTCTGCAAAGGGGTCACGATCCTGCATCCCCTGGTTGCGCTCCTGCTCATCCAAAAAATCGGCGGGCACACCGGCGTTCTTGAGCGCAACAAAGAAGTCATCCCAGGTTGCTGGTTTACGCGACAAAATGACGTCGCCTGTTTCTGGGTCCTGACGGATGAAGACTTCCTTGCTGTCGAATCGATAAGCGGCCGGCAAACGCACCGCCTGACTGCGGCCATTGGTAAACAGTTTGGCTACCTGGCTCATGATTGCCACTCCTGTGAGAAATTGAGACGGAATATATGCCTGCGGATGGGATATATCAAGGTATATGCTTGCTAAACCATGATAAGGGCGTTCTGTATAGAACATCCCCGCCATTTTGCAAGGGGTAACGATACTGGAGTTCGTTGTAAATACGGGGGGCGAATTACTAGAGATGTAAAGCAGCTATATATTGACGGAGAGCATGATTGATTGCGGATGTAAACGTTTCCTTCCCGGATTGCTGTGCCTGTCCTTCAAAAAAAAGAGTGATGTCCCGATCCAAAGTCAGGGTGACTTGTACCCGATCATCTTCCGTATTGACTTCCGGCGCCTCAGGAATACCTGACAATCCAGGCAGAGGCCCGCGCCGTTTTGTCTTCAGGTGTTCCAGATCATATTCCTTGCGCATATTGAGTCTCCTCAGATTTTGTCACCTTTCTGGCGGAAATAATTCTAATCAGATCATTACGTAATGTGTAGCTCACCAGCAGTAGCCTGCCTTGGTTAGAGTGTCCAATCAGTAACTCCCTGTCCTCATCTCCACTATGATCAGGGTCATAGAATGCCACTTGCCAGGGATCATGAAAACAGCTTTTCGCCTCATCAAAGGTGACACCATGCTTTCTGGCATTAGACTGCGCTTTTCGCGTGTCCCATTCAAAAGTATAACCCACTGCTTCTGAACCCCGGCTATTTTGACAAGTGTATTGTTCCGAGCTGAGTATAGCTTTTCAGCTTTTAATCTCATCGTATCTGCCGCTGACCGTCGAGGTAGCTGGTCAGCGCCTGGCAGGTTTTGTGAAAAGTGCGGCGCAGCGCGGTGGTGATCTGCTGGATTTCGGGGCCGGTCATGGCATAGGGTTTGAGGGCCTCGGCTTGCTGGCAGTTTTCCAGCAGCTGCCGGGGGTGCCGCTACGCCACGGTTTTTTTCTGACGCGCCCAGCAGGGCATTTTGCGTCCGGTAGACTGGTCATCGACGATGAGGACGCGGGTCTGCAGGGACGCATCTGATGCGTTGTACCGATCAATTTTCATCTTCATCACTCCCCAATGGCGGTGTTCGGGTGATCGCTGGACCTCGTGCTTTTCCGGCGTCAGCAGGTCGATCTTCCACGGTAAACAGCTCCCAGTAACGACTGCGCTGGCGTTTATTGGCCTTGGCGCGATACAGGGCCTGGTCCGCATAACGCAGCAGGGTGTCAAAATCACTGGAAAAATCGGGGGAATACAAACTCACCCCCATACTCAAGCGCACCCCTACCACCTTGCCGCTTTGCAGATGGATGGGTTCATTGACCACCACCTCAAGTTTGATCAGCAGCATTTCCAGTTCTTCCAGACTGTGGAAGCCCTCGATGAGCAGCACAAATTCATCGCCCCCCAGGCGGGCCACATAATCGCTGCGCCGCAAGGTGCTGTGCAGGCGGCGGCCAATGACCCGCAACACATGGTCCCCCGCCTCATGACCATACAAGTCATTGATGGGTTTGAAATGGTCGAGGTCGATGATGCAGATGGCCAGCGATCCGGCATGGCGCTGCACCCTGGGCAGGGTGACCGCCACCTGATCCATCAGCCCCCGGCGGTTGCCGAGTCCGGTCAGACGGTCGTGACTGACTTCGTATTCCAGTTGTTCCCGCGCCAGCGCTTCCCGGCTCACATCGCGCTGAATGCCCACATAATGGCTGATTTCGCCGCTGCGCTGGTAAATGGGGATGATGCTCAGATGGTTCCAGAAGGTCTGGCCATCGCGGCGGTAATTGAGCAGCTTGCCATTGAAAAAGCCCTGACCGCAGAGCGCCCCGTCAATCTCCGCTAGGGTGCGCGGGTCGGTGCGCGGACCTTGCAGATGGTGCAGCCCGTACTGGCTGATTTCCGCCAGGGTATAGCCGGTCATCCGGGTAAAGCTGGCATTCACATACAAAATCCGCCGTTCGGCATCGGTGAGCACCACCCCGTCTTCGCCGGATTGCAGGGCGGTCCCCAGTAACAACTGATGCTCGCGGGCCACCCGCTCGCGGAGGATGTCCACCCAGTCTTCCAGGGCCTCGCTGACTTCACGGACGATGCTTTCCAGCACCAGTTGGCAGTCCCGGGGAAAAGCCTGCCTGTTCCGCTCATAGAGCACCAGCAAGGCCCAGGGGTGATGATCGCGATGCATGGGCAGCACCGCCATGGAGCGCAATTGAAAAGGCCGGAGGTTATTCTGCCAGGCCGCCCGCAGGGGCTCTTCCTGAAAAGGCTCGTTGAATAGCGGTACCTGTTCCTGCCAGACTTTGGTCAACGGGCCATGATCGACCGGAAGCCCCGTCCGTCTTTCCACAAAGCTGTCGAGATAGGCGGTATCACCCGCATCCGCCAGGGTGCGGAGACTGCCATCGGCCTCTACCCGGCAGACCCAGGCCAGCTTTACGGGGGTACACTCTATCGCCAGGCTGCAGAGAGACTCCAGCAGGAGGTGTTCCTCCCGGGTGTGGGCCATGATTTCGGTGACGGCCTTGCGAAAAGCCAGATACTGCCCGAGGCGGGAGTGGGGGTCGGCTTTGCCGCTCTCCAGGCGTGACCATAGCCGCCGCCAGGGGGAGCGGGGTGGACGCGGACTTTGGGGATCACGAGACATGATTCAGTGCGGGCAGGGCACTGGCGGGCCGGGTCGGCAACCCGCACGATGCTGCCTCGCCGCCCGCTGCGCCTTCAGGCGTGCCGGACTGCGTGCTGCGGGCTGTTGGCGGCAGCCTGGTCCTGACTGCGGCGCAGGGCATAAATGGCCTGCAATTCGCTACGCACCACGTTCAGTTCCATGTCGATACTCGCCACCGGCGCGCCCCGTTCTTCGCGGCGGTGCAGCAGGTGGTGGCGGAGCTTCTGGAGGGACTGAATGCGTTCTTGCCGTTCGTTTTGCAGAAACTCACTACGTTCGTTTTCGTTCATGGTCGTTCTCCTGTACGTTAGGGCGTTACTTTCCCGTTCTGGGTGATGAGGACACCGCTACCCGTGGCAGCGGAAGGAAAACCGGCAGCACTGCAGGCCCGGCTGATGGCAGTACCGAGATTGCCACTGCAACCCGTGGTCTTGACCATCACAAATACTTGCTGGGGGGCCGACTGGCTGATGGTGCTGGCACTGATGGCCACTTGTCCGCAGGCTGAAGCGCTAGCGCCGGTCACAAAAGCCGGGGTACCCGTGCCATACACCGGGTCCGCTACGTCGTGAGCCGACTGACCATTGAGGGTGCTGTAAATATTGGTGCTGACAGCGTTATTGCTGGCGGCAAAGGCATTGGTCACCGCATCCACCGCCATCTTCAGATTGCCTGCCACCGTTTGCGCCTTGGCGGTTTCGATGTAGGCAAAATATTGCGGGATGGCAATGGCCGCCAGAATGCCGATGATGGCAATGACGATCATGAGTTCGATCAAGGTAAAGCCTGCCTGCGGGGCTGAAACCAGCGCTATGTCGGTCTGGTTGCCCGGATATGGTTTTTGCATGTTGGGGACCTTTCCGAAAGGGTTCTGGGGTTACAGAGCACTGTCCGAAAGGGGCACCCCCGAGGGGGTGCAGTAAAATGAGTATTACTGTGTGTAAATTACCCCGCCATTGTTGGAAATTGTTGCGGTGCACTTACCACCAGTGCAAATGGCACTAGTGTTCGTATTGCCAGCTCCGCTTCCAGAACTCTGCAAATTCATGGCTGATAATGCAGAGCTGACCGCGTTCGAAAGGGAGGTGCCAGCACTGCTACAGTCAACGGAGATATTGAATGTACTATTAGTCGGAGAGATCGGTAGGGTGCTTGTTGTACTGAATGCGCAACCTTCGGCACTACCTGGAGTTGTATTAACGGCTGCACCTGGAAGTGATATAGATGTTGTTTGACCAGCAGCAGCTGCTGCGATTGCAGCAGTTCCTTGTGTCACCATTTGATGGAAATCTTGCGTAACTGTTGTAGCCTTGGAAGTGACAATATACTGTTCATACTGCGGAATAGCGATGGCCGCCAGAATGCCGATGATGGCAATGACGATCATCAGTTCGATGAGGGTGAAACCGGCTTCTGCCGCGCGCTTGGCTTGCTGTACTTTCATGCTCATGAGTAGGCTCCTTGTGTGATTAACCGTTGGGACAGCGCGGGTAGCGCCGCACGCGATGGATACTGCATGATTCGTGCCAATTTTTCAGATGGTCGTGCTGATTATGTGGTAACGCCTTGTTACTATGATGATTACACATAATTAACATGGCGTTTCCCAGGTTTCCCCAGTCCCTTGCCAGCCGGTATTACCCCTGCCATCCAGAGCATTGCGCTTGTTTTACGGCGCCAAAATCGCGCCGGGCCGAAAATGGCGCGTATTTTACAGCGCCATGCCCGTTTCGCGCGGAAAATGTCGCCGTTTTTACCGCGCCATTCCAGAATGAAGGAGTATCTCACGCAAAATTACTGGATTGACGGCAGGAGCTTGTATGGATATATTGAAGGATTCTCCGCCCGCCTGGAAGTGCTCGAATACGGAAGCGATGCCGCCAGGCATACCGGACAGCTTCGCGCTGAATTGGTCAGGAACGGCAAGCCCATCGGGCCTTATGACCAGATGCTCGCAGGCCACGCCAGAAGCCTGGGATTGATCATCGTGACCAACAACCTGCGGGAGTTAGAGTGCGTTCCGGGATTGCGTGTCATGGATTGGATGGACCAGGAACCTTAAAATGGATAAGTCCTTATGCGGCATCTGATCAGTACCCAGACAGCGGCCCTGTTGACGGGCAAGGCCATGCGTACCGTGCAGCATTGGGTAGCCGACGGAGGCGTGGAGAACGTGGCCGTGGAACGGCGTCGACCCGGTATTGAGCGCGACCGTTCTTTGGTGTCGCTGGAGGATCTTTCCACCCGCATTCCCATTGCGCTGACTCCCGAGCGCATAGAGGCCATCATGCAGGCCAATGCCGGGGAGCTGGATGCCATGCTGCAGGTGGGGCTGGAGTTTTTTGCCGGGCAGGAGCACAAAATCGCGGCGGAGTGGTTTCATCTGGCGGCCAAAAAAGGCCAGGTGGATGCCATGGAGTGGTTGTCTGTCTGCTGCCTGAATGGTCTGGGCCTTGCCCAAGACCCCGCCGAGGGGCTGCAGTGGTTGAGCAAGGCCGCTTCTTTAGGGCATCCGGTGGCCAGGGTCAAACTCCAGGCGATGGGCTTTGTTTTGTAAGATGAATTTTTTCAATCTAAAAGCGTGGCGACTTTCGCCAGTACCTCATCCATGTTCGCGGTTGGCAGAGTGTCCACCTTGCGGGCATATCTGGCGGCCAGGTCAATCACGCGCGGCTGATCGCAGCGCACGACACCGGTGATTTTGCAGCCGGTCACTTCTCTGCAGGTCAGGCGCCCAGCAAACGGCGAGCAAGCACGCTTTGTATGTCGCGGCGTCCGTCCGCAATCAGATAAATGATGACCCGGCTGCCGGTGACACGATAGATCATGCGGTATGGCTTGAAGAAGGTCTGGCGGTATTCTTTGATGCCAAGGCGGATCAGTTCCTGCGGATAGCTGCCGCGTTCCGGGAGTTGCGACAGGCTCTCCACGGCGTTCATCAACGCATCCAACACATAATTGGCGTTGGCCACGCAGTCGAATTCGGTGATGTAGTCGTGGATGGCCTCCAAATCCTGCGCCGATCCGTCGGTGAGCAGGACTTCAAACCGGGCAGATTGACCTGCCATCAGCTAGAGTCGCGCTTGACGCGGAGGCGGGCAACGACGTCAGCCACCGGCTTGACCTTGCCAGCGGCTACATCCTGATTGCCCAGCGCGAGAATTTTTAACAGGGCCAGTGTTTCTTGCGTCTCTTCGAATGAGGCGACGTCCAGCAGGACGGCCTTGGCTTCACCGTTTTGAGTGATGACCAGCGGTTCACGCCGCTCCGCGAGCTGCGTCAGAACCTCGGCGGCGTTGGCTTTGAGATAGCTGATAGGTTTGACTTGTGATGAATAGCGCATGACCGTGCTCCAGTCTCTTGAGTAAGACTGAATATAGTCTTTTTATGGGCTTGCGCCAAGATGTGAATGCGGCCTTTTATGCCCTGAAACTGCCACACTCACTCAAGACAGCGGCGCAACGTCTGGCAAGCGAGGATGGGGTGTCCAGTGACCAGCTGCAGGCGATATACGGGCCAGGGCTCTGATTCTTTCCGCTTTGTCGTCCGGTATCCGAATTGTCAATGTGCTCATTTCATGTCTTCTGGCCAAATCAGCTGACGCTTTCCAGTTGTGGATGAATGACGGTGTTTGCCAGAACGGGGAAAGGGGCTGACCAGTGTACCCGGTCTGCTTCGAGGCGGCAGTGGCCGCTGAGGATGGCCGCCAGTGCCCGGGGGTAGATCTGGTGTTCAGCCTCCAGGACGCGGGCGGCCAGGCGGGCGGGGTCATCATCGGGGAAGACGGGGACGGCGGCCTGGACAATGATGGGTCCGGCGTCCAGTTCGGGGGTAACGTAATGGACGGTGGCACCGTGCCAGCACACGCCCTGTTCCAGGGCACGGGCATGGGTGTGCAAACCGGGAAAAGCGGGCAGCAGGGACGGGTGGATATTGACCAGGCGGCCCAGATAATGAGTCACAAAAGGCGTCGTCAACTGGCGCATGAAGCCCGCCAGGACCACCAGATCAGGGTGATAGGCGTCGATGCTCCGGCGCAGGGCGGCATCAAAATCTGCGCGGCTGGCATAGTTGCGGTGGGCGATGATCTCAGTAGGAATGCCTGCCTGCTTCGCCAGGGCCAGCCCGGGAGCCCCGGCGCGATTGCTGATGACGCAAACTATTTCGGTATCGGCTATTTGCCCGCTCTGACAGGCGCGGAGGATGCTCTGCAAATTACTGCCGCGCCCGGAAATCAGCAGCACCAGTTTCCTAGTCAAGATACACGACTCCGGCATCCTCCTGTCTGGAGGTCAGCTGGCCGATGATGAAGCCCTGCTCGCCGCTGGCCTCCAGGGACTCCAGGGCGCTTTGCCGGGATTCCCAGGGGACCATGGCGACCATGCCGATGCCGAGGTTGAACACCCGGCGCATTTCATTCGTACATACTTGACCTTGTTCCTGTAACCATCCGAACAGGGCGGGAATGGGCCAGCTTTTCGGATCGATGTGGGCGCTGAGATGGGCGGGCAGGGAGCGGGGCAGGTTTTCGGTGAGGCCGCCGCCGGTGATGTGGGCGAGGGCGTGGACCGGGACGACTTGACGCAGATTCTGTATGGCGCGGACATAAATGCGGGTGGGCCGCAGGAGCAGGTCCACCAGGGCTTCACCCTGAAGCTGGATGTGGGCGTGGGCGCCGCTGCGCACCAGTATTTCACGAATGAGGGAGTAGCCGTTGCTGTGGGCACCCGAGGAGGCGATGCCGATGAGGGCGTCGCCTTCCTGACAGGCGGCGCTGCTGAGAATTTCGCTTTTTTCGACGATACCGACGGCAAAGCCGGCCAGATCATAATGGCCGCCGGGGTACATGCCGGGCATTTCGGCGGTTTCGCCACCAAGCAAAGCGCAGCCCGCCTGCCGACAGCCTTCGGCAATGCCCGCGATGACCGTTTCGGCGACCCGGGTGTCCAGTTGCCCACAGGCGTAGTAGTCCAGAAACCACAGAGGTTCGGCACCGGAGACGAGAATGTCGTTGACGCACATGGCGACCAGGTCAATGCCGATGCCGTCATGCTGCTGGGCTTCGAGGGCGAGCAGGAGTTTGGTGCCGACCCCGTCGGTACCGGATACCAGCACCGGCTCGCGGTAGCCGCCGGGTAATTCAAACAGGCCGCCAAAGCCGCCGAGACCGCCGAGTACGCCGGGACGCTGGGTGCTGCGGGCCAGGGGCTTGATCCGGTCCACCAGCGCATTTCCTGCGTCGATGTTGACTCCTGCACTGCGATAACTCAGTGGTTTTGGGCTGTCCACAGCATCTTCCTCCGTTGATTTCCGGTCATGTTAGGGGGGCATCTGGCGGCTGTCAAAAGAAAAGAGCGGCAGGGCCGCTCTTGGGAGAAAACTGGGGTCGACGCAGCCGCTGACTGCGTCGAGAGGCGTAGCAGAAGCTACTTAGAAGCGCTTGAAAATCTGACCGCTTTTGGCAGCCTGGAAGCGGGCTTCCACAATGCTCCAGTTCATGTTTTTGTGCAGGGCAGCCAGATAGTCGCCACGGCCCAGGGCTTTCCAGTCCACCATGTAGGCGTGCTCGAATACGTCCACAATCACCAGCGGGGCAAAACCGCCGACATTGCCGTCTTCATGCAACTGGATGAAGTGATTGTTGATCTGCCCGGTGGTACCGTCGTAGTAGGCGATGGCCCAGCCAATGCCACGGCTTTTGGCGGCGGCCATGAGGTCTTCGTGCCAGGCTTCGGCGCTACCGAACTGTTCGGTAACCGCAGCCTTGAAGCCGGGAGCCTGATCCATGCTGACGCCGGGTTTCATCTGGGCAAAGTAGTATTCGTGCAGCACCATGCCGTTATACTCGAAGCCAAAACGCCGGCGCCGGTCGGCATAGGTCAGAGAGCCGGTTTTGCCGGCAGCCCGCATTTCTTCCAGTTCTTTATGCAGGGCGTTGCTCTGGTTGACATAGCCGGTGTACAAGCCCCAGTGATCGTTGATCTGTGCGTCGGAAATACCGTCCAGACCACTGGGCTTCAATTCTTCACGTACTGTGTATTCAGACATTGCTTACTCTCCTGCTTGTCGGATGAAAGGAATCTCTTAGATTGTAGTCAGTGGCAGAGGACGCTGCAAACGACCTGATGGTCGTCTGATGCAGTGGCTGATGTTTTCGGGGCATCATGCAGCATCAGAATATGCTTGACAGGTCCTGGCCCCTTGCCTAGCTTCTTGCTCATGCTGAAGCGTGAACCCTGCACTTTCGTGTTCCTTGATGGCTTGCCCATGATGGCATGGCCGTGCTGCCTGCCGGATGACGATGGCGGATCATGCGTCGCTGACGGCCATTTCAGAGGCGGCGCAGGGTTTTTGTCCGGTCAATGGGTGCCGCTTTGCTGATGGATTCACCGGGTCAACTGCTGCTGCCCTTGGGCTTGAAGACGGCGTGTACTCTGGATGCGTTTCATGGCGCGGCCAATGGGGCGGCGCTGGATGCGGTGCGCAGTCTGCTGCAGCAGCCTTCACCGGTTTTTGGCCTGTATCTGCATGGACCGGCGGGGGTGGGTAAAAGCCATCTGCTGCAGGGCGCGGCACAGGCGGGTACGGAGTGGGTGCCTTATCTGGACTGTGCCGAGCTG
>NZ_JABBOU010000082.1 GCF_018853465.1 Acidithiobacillus montserratensis | reverse complement strand
CCCCGCCGCCTCCGCCTCCCCCGCCCCTGGCATATCCGGCCCCCGGCTATTATGTGCAACCAGCCCCCATTCGCTATTACCGTCCACGGCCATGGCAGCATCATGGCCCACCCCCCTGGGCGGGGCGCTGGCGCCATGATGATGGCTGGAGACATTAACTGCTGCATAAGCCCAGTTATCAGTCTGTTGAGACAACGTAGAGGAGAAGTTCTGATGAAGGTCAATATTCAAACCCGGGAGCACCGCTACAGGAAAAGTAGCTGGTTAATCATCCCGTTATGTGTGCTAGCCCTGAGTGGCTGCGCCAATATGAGCCCTACCGGACAGCGCGCCCTGAGCGGTGGCGCGATTGGTGCTGCGGGCGGTGCCGTGTTGGGCACGGTGGCTGCGGGTAATCCTGCTGTTGGCGCCGCAGTGGGTGGTGCGGTCGGCGCCGGTATAGGTGCTGCCCTGCCTAATATTGAGAGAACACTGAACGGCAATTAGTCTTTAATTTATTCTGGAGAAAGAAGCCCGGCCATGTGCCGGGTTTTTTATGGATGGTGAGTTGGTTGCACGATAGAAGTGCGTTACGACCTTTTTTGGTGCAATGGGTTTTTCTATTCGGGGCGATGAATATTTTTAGCATATTGTTTTGTAAATAAAACCTTAAGTCTGGCGAGACGAAAATTTCCAGGCATGTATTTTGCTTTTTGACAACAGCTTTGATTGTTTTCATACATACCAAGGAGTCAACATGTCGCGCTACAGCAATCGTTATTTTCGTCGTGCCATCCTCGCCAGCTTGTGCGTGGGTCTTCCTCTCGTCGCCGGTGTGGCCGATGCCAGCCCGTTATCCTTGCCTAATCCCCTGACATTCTGTGCCGGCCCCCTGGGGCAATTGGATGTGCAAGGCGTCGCCAGTGGTATGGCTTTTTATCAGGATAATCCTCCAGGAGGTGGAGATACTGAGGCTGATTTGGCAGGGTTATTAGGTGCAAAGCGGGTGGGTGCTTCTATCACTAACGGAATGGTGATCATCCAGAAAGAGAATGGGCCTATCCAGTTTTACATTCAGGCGGGTGCCTACAGCTTTCCAACATTAGCGGAACCCATCCCCTCGGCTACTAATGACATCAATTTGTTTGGCGCATTGCCAGTAGCCTATTTAAAAATTGCACCATCCTCTAACTATTCTGTGGAAATCGGACAACTACCCACGCTCATCGGCGCTGAAAGTGCTTTTACTTATCAAAATATCAATATTGAGCGTGGCTTGTTGTGGGATATGGAGCCCATTATCAGTCGTGGTATCCAGTTCAATGGTAGTGCGGGTCCTTTGAGTGCCTCACTTGCCTGGACGGATGGTTATTTCTCCAATCGTTATAACGTACTCAGCGGCTTGCTCAGCTACGCCATTAACGGCGCGAACACCGTCAGTATTTACGGCCAAGGTTCCCTGGGTAAGTCCCGCCTGAGTTCCAATGATGTGGCTTACAGTCCTATTGGCAATGAAAGTCAGATTTACGGCATTGAATATGAATATAGCTCCGGGCCGTGGATGATCGAACCTTATTTCCAGTATATGCACACCCCTTCGGCACCTGATTTGGGTGTGGATCATTCCTTCGACAATTACGGTGGATCCCTGTTGGCAGACTACAGCTTTACCAAGACGGTCTCTTTGGGTGCACGCGTAGAGTATCTGCATGTAGGCGGGCCGCTGGGCTATGGACTGAACAGCAAAAGTATTGCCTCTACACTCACAGGCCTCCCCGCCGACTCCCATGCCTGGTCCATCACCCTCACGCCGACCTATCAGGATGGCGGTTTCTTTGCCAGAGCAGAGCTGTCCTATGTCACGGCATCGGCTCCGGCAGGTCTGGGTTTCTCCGGAGCGGATGGCACCAACACCAACCAGTTACGCGGAATGGTCGAAACCGGCTTTATGTTCTAAGGAACACACACATTGCGTATTCAGGAGAGACGAAACATGAAAAATTCCGCACTATTCATCAAATTACTGCTTTCAGGAGGGCTGCTGGCCGCCTCGGGTTGTGGCCTCTATGAGGTGACCCCCTGTCCTGCGGGTCCGGCTCCGGTCGCCCCGGTGGTCTCTGCCCCCACCCCGCCACCGCCGCCAGCCCCCATCGCCCCGGTGGAAAAAACGGTGCTGATCAGTAAGCCCATTACCATCACCGGCATCAATTTCAAGACCGGTTCCGCCCGGTTGATGGGGACGGATATTGCGGTTCTGGATAAGGTGGCGGATTTTGCCAAAATGCATCCAGATGCGACTTTGGATATTAACGGGTATTGCAGCAAAACCGGAAGCTATGCTTACAACTACAAACTTTCCAAAGCCCGTGCCGGCAGTGTGGCGGGCTATCTGGAAAATCGTGGTGTCGCAGCGGACCGGATGACGGTCAAAGGCCACTCCTATGAAGACCCCATTGCCAGTAACAAAACTCCGGAAGGCCGATTCAAAAATCAGCGTGTTGAAATTAATTCCAGTGTGATGGTGCGCAGTACGGTAAAATAAGCCCGGTCAATCAATACTGGTGAAGTCTGCTATAACCCGCAGTTGTCAAGCGGGTTTTTTGGCTGGAATTCCTCTGTATCCAGCGTTGGCACTTATTTGGCTGAAAATTAATTGGGTATCAGGTTTCTGGTATTGGATATCTGGGTCGAGCAATTTTTGTGCATGCTCCTTTAAGCAGCATTCATGGGCGGGAAACTGCCCATTTTTTGTGGCCCATTTTTGTGGGCAATTTTTTGTAGGGTAGGCGCTGCCCGGGACCTAACCATAAATCTGCGCAGTGTGGCTTGGCTCTTGACGCTTTACGCCGGCCTAGGCCATTATTCCCAAGACTTTGGCTGGAATTATTCACCGCGACCACGTTTGCCAACGTGGTCCATTTACTTAGTCTGGGAGGACCATGGACGCTACGGACCAGAAGCGCCTGTTGCGTGAAATGCTTTTTGCCCGCCGCTTTGAAGAACGCTGTGCGGAGGCCTATCACGAGCGCCAGATTGGCGGTTTTTTGCATCTTTATCCGGGTGAAGAAGCCTGTGCCATTGGTGTTCTGGAAAAAGCCCGGACGGGTTATGACTATGTGGTGACCGGCTATCGGGATCATATTCATGCGCTTAAATCCGGTATGGATCCCAAGGCGCTGATGGCGGAGCTGTTCGGAAAAGAAGCGGGCTGCTCCAAGGGGCGCGGTGGTTCCATGCATCTGTTTGATCCCGATGTGCATTTCATGGGGGGCTATGCCCTGGTGGGCGGACCCTTCCCCCTGGCGGCGGGTTTCGCCAAGGCCATTCAGTTGCGTGGCGGTCAGGAAATTTCCATCTGTTTTCTGGGAGATGGTGCCAACAATCAGGGCACCTTCCATGAAACCATGAACATGGCGAGTCTCTGGAAGCTGCCTGTGCTTTTCATCTGTGAAAATAATCTCTACGGCATTGGTACGGCCATCGAGCGCTCCACGGTGGAAATCAACCAGTACAAGCGGGTAGCGCCCTATGGTATCGAGGCCGCGCAATGTGACGGACAGGACATCGACATCGTCATGTCCCACGCCGAAAAAGCCGTCAATTATGTGCGCGAACAGCGCAAACCATATTTTCTGGAGCTCATGACCTATCGTTTGCGCGGTCATTCCATGTCGGATTCCGGTGCCTATCGCAGCAAGGAAGAAGTGGAGGAATGGGCGCAACGTGATCCTATCGGCATATACAAGCGCCGTCTGGTGGAAGCCGGGGTGGTGACGGAAGAAGAGTTCCATGCCATGGACAAGTCCATCCAGGATGAAATCGAGAACGAGGTGGTGCGTTACGCCATGGAGTGTCCGGAACCCCGCGTCGAAGATGTAGCGCGTTATGTGTATACCGAAGGAGGCAATAACCATGGCTGAATTGATGTATTGGCAGGGAATTCTGCGTGCCCACGATGAAGAAATGGCGCGTGACCCGCTGGTATTTGCCATGGGCGAGGATATTGGCGTCGCCGGCGGTACCTACAAGGCGACTTCCGGACTTTTTGCCAAATATGGTGAACATCGGGTTGTCGATACCCCCATTTCCGAAAACAGCTACACCGGCATTGGTGTTGGTGCAGCCATGGTGGGTGCCCGTCCCATCGTTGAGATCATGAGCGTCAATTTTGCCTGGCTGGCCATGGATCAGCTCATGAACAACGCCGCCAAAATTCATTACATGTCGGGCGGCCGGATTCGTTGTCCCTTTGTCATGCGGGTACCTGGTGGCACGGCGCATCAGTTGGGTGCCCAGCATTCGGCGCGCATGGAAAAAGTCTTCATGGGGATATCCGGTTTGCGGGTAGTGACCCCTGCGACGCCCCGAGATGCCTACGGCTTGCTGAAAAGCGCTGTCCGTTCGGATGATCCGGTGGTGATTATCGAACATGAAAGCATGTACAACCTCAAGGGCGAGGTGCCGGATGAAGAATTTTTCACGCCACTGGAAGGCGTGGAAATCATGCGTCCGGGCAAGGATGTCAGTATTTTTGCCTACAACATCAGTGTTCACTGGGCGCTGGATGCGGCGCAAAAACTCGCCAGCGAATATGGTATTGATGCCGAAGTCATTGATTTGCGCGCTCTGAAACCGCTGGATCGCGCCGGCATTGCCGCGAGTGTGCGCAAAACCCATCGCGCCATTATTGTGGAAGAAGACGAGGCGCCGGTGGGCGTTGGTTCGGAAGTCATGGCCATCATCAATGAAGAATGCTTTTTTGATCTGGATGCCGCCCCGGTGCGGGTGCATGCGCTGGATGTGCCCATTCCGTACAATCACCGCCTGGAAAAAGCGGCCATTCCCAATGCCGGGGATGTAGTTGCTGCCGTCAAGAAGATGTTCGGTCGTTAAGGCCGTCCACTTTTGCACATGCTCGCCGCCCCCGTCACCGCTGACGGGTGTGCGGATTGCTTCTGATCTAGAGATTCTCAAAACAGGGTGAAACATGGCTGAACCTTACGTCATCAAGATGCCACAACTGACCGATACCATGACGGAAGGCGTCGTCGTTTCCTGGGAAAAACCCATTGGGGCCCGGGTGGAGCGCGGCGATGTGGTGGCGACCATTGAAACCGACAAGGCGATCATGGATGTGGAAGTATTCCGCTCCGGTTATCTGGCCGGACCCTTGGCAGCGGTGGACAGTGTCATGCCGGTGGGGGCAGCCATGGCTTATCTCACCGAAACACCGGAAGATGCCCAATCTCTGGTTGAGGGTGGGGTGTCAGAAAATCCTCCTGCCGAAGTGGCTCCGGCGGTTTCAGCGCCTGCAGCCTCTGAATCCCTTTCCGGGTATGCCATCAAAATGCCCCAGCTTTCCGATACCATGACCGAAGGCGTGCTGGTTTCCTGGGAAAAATCCCCGGGCGATAAAATCCAGCGTGGGGATGTGGTGGCTACCATCGAAACCGACAAGGCCATCATGGATGTGGAGGTGTTTCGTGAAGGCTATCTTTCCGGTCCCCGCGTCGCGGTGGATGCGGTGGTTCCCGTAGGTGAAGCCATTGCCTGGTTGGTGGAAACGGCCGAACAGGTGCGGGATACCAGTACTGCGGTGGCATCCACCCAGCCCGCAGCACCTGTTGCCAGTGCTGCCAAGGCAGCGCCTGCCGTCACCAGCACGCCTCAGCCATCCGTCGCGGAAGTAGCGGCCCGGCGCGTTCCCGGGGCGCAACCCGCAGCCCGTCCCCGGCAGGGAGCAGCCAGTCCTTTTGCCCGCCAGCTGGCGGGACAGCAGGGTGTGGATCTGAATCTGATGCAAGGTAGCGGGCCGGCAGGGGTGATTGTCGGCGCCGATGTGCTGGCCGCTGCCAGCCGCGCCCTCCCGGCCATGTCTGGTGCCCGCGTGCCGGAGCCTGCCGTACCCGGGGAAGGGCGGGCGATGAGTGCCATCGAAAAAGCCATCAGTCAGGCGATGGTGGCATCCCTCAGTATTCCGGTGTTTCATGTCACCGTCAAAGCCAAGCCGGAAGCGCTGATGCGTGCCGCCAAGGCCCACAAGGTATCGCTGACTGTGGCCATTGCCAAGGCTGCGTCCCAGGCTTTGGCCAAGCATCCCCTGGTCAATGCCGCCTATCAGCCGACCGACAAAATTGTGGAACGCGCCCAGCATGATATTGGCATTGCCGCGACCACCGAAGATGGCGGGCTGGTGGTGCCGGTGTTGCGCTCGGTGGAGGGCAAGGCGCTGGAGCAGTTGCAGCAGGAATGGACGCCCCTGGTGGAAAAAGCCCGTAAACGTCGGCTCAGTCCTCCCGAATACACCCATCCTACCTTTACCATTTCCAACATGGGGATGTATGGCGTTACCCAGTTTGATGCCATCGTCACCCCGGGTACGGCGGCCATTATTGCCATTGCCGGAAATAGCCCGGAAGGCATGCCCATTACCATTACCGCCGATCATCGGGTGGTGAACGGGGCGGAAGCAGCGCTATTTCTCAAGGATCTCAAAAAAGCCATTGAACACCCGGAAAGCTGGTTGGAAGCTGGAGCGACCCCGATTCCCGAGGGCGACTATGATGTCCAGGTGCTGGTCATCGGTGCCGGTCCGGGGGGCGAGGATTGCGCCCGGGAACTGGTTGAAAACGGCGTCAAGGTAGCCATGGTCAATAATGCGCCTTATCCCGGAGGCGAATGTCTGTGGCGCGGTTGCATCCCCTCCAAGGCCTGGCGGGCTGCCGCTGACCGTATTCGGGATCGGGAACATGATGCCGCCATGGGCCTGCAGATGGGTACTCCTAAGCTGGACTGGGCACAGTTGGAAAAACACCGTCGCGGCATTTTGCAGGCGCGGGGCGAAATGGCCCTGAAAACCGATCAGGGCATGAAAATTCAGGTGCTGGAAGGTACTGCCCGCTTCACCGGTGAGCACAGTGTCGAAATCAGCGGCAAGGATGCCCGGAGTCTGAGTTTCGGGGCCTGCGTCATCGCCACCGGAGCTCCCGCCTTTGTGCCGCCCATTCCGGGGGTGCAGGAAGCATTAAGGAGTGGTGCGGCGGTCACCTCAGATACGGTCTGGGATCTTGCCCAACCGCCGCAGCGACTGTGCGTGATCGGCGCCGGTGCTATCGGTATGGAAATGGCCCAGATGTTCCATGATTTTGGTGCCGAGGTGCTGGTGCTGGAAGCGCTGCCGCGCCCGGTGGCCGAAATGGAAAAAGAAGTTTCCGAGCAATTGATGAAGGCTCTGGCCCATAACAGCCCGCGTCTGCAAGTGCTGACCAGCGTCAAGGTGCAGGAAGTATCCGGTAAGCCCGGTGCTCTGGATATTCATTACCAGGTGGGTGATACCGACACCCATCATGTCTGTGACCTGCTCCTGGTGGCTACCGGCAAGCGTCCGGATACCAGCACCCTGAACCTGCCCGCTGCGGGGGTGACTCTGGCCGAACGCGGCGCCATTGCCGCGAGTGCCACAGGGCAGACCAGTGTTCCGCATATTTATGCGGTGGGGGATGTGGTGGGAGGATACATGCTCGCACACACGGCGGGTCAGCAGGGGCGGGTGGCAGCGGCTAACTTACTCGGCCATGGTGCCCGTTATGATGCGGCCAAAGATAGCGGCGTAACCTTCACCCGACCCCAGTGTGCCTTTGTCGGGCTTTCCCTGGAACAGGCCAAGGCCGCCGGAATGGATGTGGCCGAAGTCAAGGTGCCCATGAGTATTGATGCCAAGGCCATGATGACCGGCGAAACCGATGGCCTGATCAAAATGATTGCCGACAAGGTCAGCCACCGGATTGTGGGGGTGCATTTCCTGGCGGATCATGCTGATCTGCTGGTGGGTGAGGCGGTCATGATGGTCAGCGCGGGCTTGACCCTGGAGCAGGTGGGCGAAGCCATTCATCCTCATCCGACTCAGACGGAGCTATTTGGCGAAATGGCCAGACGGTTGCTTTCACGCCTGCGGCGTTCAGCCCGGGCGGCAGGGTGACCGCTTGACCAAGTCAGGTGCTGAGGAATCCCTGCCTACCATAGGCGTCAGCGGTCTGCGCGGGCGCATTCTGCGCTTCTATGAACGCTTTCTTGATTTCATCGTGGTCGTGCTAATTTTTGTCATGCTGCTGACGCTGGTCGCCTCGTTGGTGGCGGTGGTCTGGGATGTGTATGAAACCTTCCTGTCTTTCCGCGAAGAAGATGCCATTCAGGGACTTGTGTCTGACGTGCTTTCGGTGTTCGTGCTGATTGAGTTGTTTCGGACTTTCACGGATTATCTGGAGTTTCACCGCATCCGTTTGCGGGTGTTGTCGGAAGTGGCCATAGTCTTTGTCTTGCGTGAACTGTTCATTGGCCTTTATGCTCATCACCTCGGGCCCATGGATCTCATCGCCACAGCGGTGCTCCTGGCGGTTTTGGTCGGTGCACGGGTGGCCGCTGTGAAGTACGCTCCGCACTCTCCCGAAAAAGACTGAGTCCGGGATTGCACTCTAACAACTTGACGCTACCCCGAAAAAGCGAGCAAAATGGTCGGGTATCCACTGAACAACGCGCTGCGGCGCATGGAGTTATGCACAATGAGCACAGCAACAGAAACAATGACCAATCTGGATTCCATTCCTCCGGTAATGACCCTGACCCAGAATGCGGCGGATAAAATCAGCGCCCTCATTGAAGAGGAAGGTTCTGAAGACCTCAAGCTGCGGGTTTTTGTGACTGGCGGTGGCTGTTCCGGTTTTCAGTACGGTTTCACCTTTGATGAAAACATGAATGAAGGAGATACCGAAGTCCATCAGTTTGGTGTCAGTCTCCTTATTGATCCCATGAGCTATCAGTATCTCGTGGGTGCTGAAATTGATTACAGCGAAGGCCTTGAAGGCGCACAGTTTGTGATCAAAAATCCCAACGCGACCACCACCTGTGGTTGTGGGTCTTCTTTTTCTGCCTGATAAACCGGACAGCTAAAATTGCTCCTGGGGAGGCTCGCGGCCTCCCTTTTATTTTTCCAGCGCGTTATGATGATCATCACCGGCTGATAGCGAATAGCCCGGCAACCCCTGGATGCATTTCTGATCAGAATAAAAGGAGTTCGACATGGCGGATACGAACGTAGCTCCCGGTCTGGAAGGCGTGGCGGCCACCCACTCCAGTATTTCTCACATAGATGGCGCGGCAGGTTTGTTGAGTTATCGCGGTTACGCCATTGACGATCTGGTGGCCCACAGCAGTTTTGAAGAAGTGGCCCTGCTGCTTCTGGATGGAACACTACCCGAAGCCAGCGATCTGCAAGCCTTTGACCAGGGCCTGCGCAGCCACCGTCAGGTCAAATACAATGTGCGGGAAATCATGAAGTTCATGCCGGTCACCGGTCACCCCATGGATATGTTGCACTGCGCCGTAGCCAGTTTGGGCATGTTTTACCCGCAGCAGGAACTTTCCGATGCCGAACGCGAAAATACTCCGCATCTGGACGCCATGGCCATGCGCATTATTGCGCGCATGCCCACGATTGTAGCCATGTGGGAGCAGATGCGTTTCGGTAATGATCCCATTGCTCCGCGCACGGATTTGAATCATGCCGCCAATTTCCTCTACATGATTTCCGGACGGGAGCCCAACCCGGCGCTGGCCAAAATTCTGGATACTTGTCTCATTCTTCACGCGGAACATACCATCAACGCCAGTACCTTTTCGGTGCTGGTGACTGGCTCGACACTGACCAATCCTTACCATGTGATTGGCGGCGCCATCGGTACTCTGGCCGGCCCGCTGCATGGCGGAGCCAACCAGAAGGTAGTGGAGATGCTGGAAGAAATTGGCAGTGTTGACCGGGTTGCTGCCTATCTGGACAGCAAAACGGCGAACAAAGAAAAAATCTGGGGCTTTGGACATCGGGTATATAAAACCCGTGATCCGCGTGCAGCTATTTTGAAGGACATGATGGAAAAACTGGCGAGCAATGGTCAACTGCGCCACAGTCAGCTCTTTGAAATTGCCATAGAGGTCGAAAAGCTGGCCACAGAAAGGCTCGGTCCCAAGGGTATTCATGCCAATGTGGATTTCTATTCCGGTGTGCTTTACCACGAAATGGGGATCAAGGCCGATTTGTTTACGCCCATTTTCGCCATGGCCCGTTCCGCAGGCTGGCTGGCCCATTGGCGGGAACAATTGGCCGATAATCGGATATTCCGCCCCACCCAGGTGTATAACGGAGCCAGTCCACGTCAGTATGTGGCTATTGATAAAAGGAATCAGGCCCAGGCATGACTGAAGTTTTACAAAATATCCCCCTGCTCGCCACGGAGCGCACTGAGGCTTTACTGGATATCGAGCGGCATCTGATTGCCGGGCAGTCAGCTATTGAACGCTGGTTTCGCAGCCAGTTCCAGATGACGCCGGCGCCCTTTTACGCGTCGGTGGATTTGCGCAATTCCGGGTTCAAGCTGGCACCCGTAGATACCAACTTGTTTTCGGCCGGTTTCAATAATCTCAATCCCGAATTTTCTTCGCTCTACGTGTCGGCCATTCAGCATTATCTCAATCAATATTATCCGGGACTGGAACGACTGCTCCTGATTCCGGAAAATCACACCCGTAACCTGTTTTATCTGGAAAATGTGGCGAGATTGCGGGAGCTGCTGGAAATGTCCGGGCTGGATGTCAGGGTCGGCTCTTTGTTGCTCGAAGAACGGACTGCCTATGATTTACCTTCTGGCAATGTTCTGCTCCTGGAGCCGATTTTTCGTGAGGGTAATCGCCTGCAGGCCGCAGGCTTTGATCCACAGCTGATTTTGCTCAATAACGATTTGTCCGGTGGCGTGCCGGAAATACTCGAAAATCTGGAGCAGCCCATTTCGCCACCGCTGGCAGCGGGGTGGCGGTCCCGGCGCAAGTCCCAGCATTTTGCCCATTACCGGGCTGCTGCCCATGAGCTGGCGGAGGTCATTGATATCGACCCCTGGCTAATTGATCCCTTTTTCCGGCGCTGTCAGGGCATTGACTTCATGCGTGCTGAGGGACGGGATTGTTTGGTTGCCAATGTGGACGCGGTTCTGGAGCTGACCCGCGAGCGTTATGCGCATTACGGCATCACCCAGCGTCCATTTGTCATCGTCAAAGCCGATGCCGGTACTTATGGCATGGGGATCATGACCGCCTATTCCGGTGCGGAGTTCATGGATCTCAATCGCAAGGAGAGAACGCGCATGGCCAAAAGCAAGGAAGGCTTGCCGGTCAGCGACGTGTTCATTCAGGAAGGTGTCTATACCTTTGAGCAAACCGCCGAAGAGGCGGTGGCGGAACCGGTGGTGTACATGGTGGGTCAGCAGGTGCTGGGGGGGTTTTATCGGGTCCATACCGGGCGCGGCCGGGATGAAAACCTGAATGCCCCCGGCGCGCATTTCGAACCCATGGCTTTTGGCGAGCCCTGCATATTGCCCTGCCGCAAATCGCCGCCCGATGCTCCGGTCAATCGCTATTATGCCTATGGCGTGATTGCCCGCCTGACCCTGGTCGCGGCAGCACGGGAAATGGCCGACTGGCGTCAGCAGCAAGCATCGGGAGCCGCATCATGACGACATTGAAAGCGGCAATTCTCATGGATCCCATCTCCGGGATCAAACCCGCCAAGGACACGAGCTTCGCCATGCTGTTGGCGGCCCAGGCGCGCGGACATCAGTGCTGGGTGTTCGGCTTGCCGGATTTGTTCCTGCGCGATGGCAAGGTCTGGGCGCGGCTGCGCGGGGTGACGGTACGCGATGAAAGTAATGATTATGTGACCCTGGCTGCCGTGGAAGAGCAGCCTCTCGCCGAAATGGATGTGATCCTCATGCGCAAGGATCCGCCGGTGGATCTGGAATATCTGACCGCCTGTTATCTGCTGGAACATGCAGGTACCTGGGTGGTGAATAACCCGGTGAGTCTGCGCAATGCCAATGAAAAATTGTATGCATTGCATTTCCCGGAGTTTCTGCCGCCTTTGCTGGTCAGTCGTGATCTGGGAGACTTGCGCGCCTTTCTCGCCGAGCATCGGGAGGTTGTGGTCAAGCCCCTCTCGGCGCGGGGGGGCGAAGGGGTGTTTTATCTCCACCAGCAGGACCGCAATGTCGGGAGTATTCTCGAAACCGTGACCGGCTGGGGGCAGCATTATGTCATGGCGCAACGCTACATTCCCGCGATTCGCGAAGGCGACAAGCGGATTCTGCTGGTGGATGGCCAGCCTGTTCCCGGTGCCATGTTGCGGGTGCCTTCGGAAAAGGATTTTCGCGGCAATCTGGTCGCGGGCGCCACAGCAGTGGCGGCTGAGCTCACGGAACGTGATCAGGAAATCTGTGCGGCCCTGGGGCCAGCCCTGCGTGCCTCCGGCCTGCTCTTTGTCGGGCTCGACGTGATCGGTGGTTATGTGACCGAAATCAATGTCACCAGCCCCACCGGTGCCCGGGAAATTCGCCGCTTTTTCGGGGTGGATGCCGCCGACTTGCTCTGGCAGCGTCTGGAGCGGGGTCAATAAGGGGGTGATTCATCTTCCCGCTCAGCTAATCTGCCGTTTTACTCAGAAAACCCGTATGATAGTGGCATGACGACTTTCTCATCACTTAAAAATCATCTCCTCATCGCCATGCCGGCTCTGCATGATGGCCTTTTTGACCGTACGGTCATCGTCGTCTGTGAGCACAGCCCTGAAGGGGCCATGGGGGTGGTCATCAACCGTCTTGTCGATATCAACATGGCCGATGCCCTCAAGGCCGTGGATATCCAACCCTCTGAAGAAATGATCCACCGTCCGGTCTATTGGGGCGGGCCGGTGCAGCCGCAGCATGGTTTCATTTTGCACAGTCCTCGGGGCGAGTGGCTCTCCAGCCTGGAAATCAATGCGGATCTGGCACTGACCAGTTCTCCGGATATTCTCCAGGCTATTGCCCAGCATGAAGAACCTCAGCGCTATTTGCTGGCGCTGGGTTATGCCGGTTGGGGCGCGCAGCAACTGGAAGAAGAATTGAAAGAAAATTCATGGCTGCATGGTCCTCTGGATATGCAGGTCATCTTTGATTTGCCGGCCAGTGAACGCTGGCAGGCTGCAGCGCGTTCCATGGGGGTGGATATGCGTCTGCTCAGTGGTGCTGCGGGCCATGCCTGAAGTTTCGGGACCGCTGCTCGGTATTGATTTTGGCGAGCGGCGCATTGGTATTGCCGTACTGGGGGAATCCGGACTGCCTCCCCAGGGAGTAAGCACCCTGCGCAATGGCGAGGCTGGCCCTGATTGGGAGGGTTTCGCGCGGATTTTCCAGGAGTGGCAACCGCGTGCGGTGGTTATCGGCTTGCCCCTGAATATGGACGGAAGTGAAGGGCTGATGGTGCGGCGGGTGCGCAATTTTGCCGAGCGTCTGCAGCGCCGTTTCCCTCTGCCCTTGCACTGGGTGGACGAACGCCTGAGCAGCCATTCGGCCGAAACCATGCTTAAAGATCAGGCGTTTTCCGTCAAAAAGCGCGCCCAACTTTTGGATCAGGCGGCTGCCTGCGAAATTCTTCAGACTTTTCAGGATCTCGGGGTCAGCGAATGAACGCAGATTGGGATGTGAGCAGCTTGCTGGAGGGCATGGTTCGGGATTTACGTCCCCGCGTGGACCCTGAACAGACCGCCATGATTGGTATTTTTACCGGCGGGGTCTGGGTTGCCCAGGCCTTGCACCATGCTTTGGGCCTGAACACCGCCCTGGGGCGGCTGGATATTTCCTTTTACCGGGATGATTTCAGTCAGATAGGGCTGCACCCGCAGGTGCGCGCCTCGGATATCCCCTTTGATGTGAATGGCCGCTCCATCATTCTGGTGGATGACGTGCTCTATACCGGGCGCACCATCCGCGCGGCCCTTAACGAGATTTTTGATTATGGCCGCCCTGCCAGTGTGCTGCTGGCCGTGCTGGTGGATCGTGGTGGCCACGAATTGCCGGTGTCTGCCGACATTGCCGCCCTGCGCCTCAATGGCGCGACAGGTGGGCAAATCAAGTTGCGGGGACCTGACCCTTTGCGTCTGGAATGGTTGGCGGCTGCGCCGGGGAGTGTTGCATGAGCCTTCAGACCTTTCGCCTCGGTGATGGGAATCCTCAATATGATACTCAGGGACGTTTGCGCCATCTGCTCAGTACCGAGGGGTTGCGGGAGCGGGATTTGTTGCAGATTCTCGATACTGCCGAATCTTTTTTGAGCATAGCCCAGCGTAGCGTCAAAAAAACCCCCACCCTGCGGGGCAAGACCATCGTCAATCTGTTTTTTGAGAACAGTACCCGGACTCGCAGTACCTTTGAGCTGGCGGCCAAACGGCTGTCTGCGGATGTACTGAATATCGCCGCCAGTACCAGCAGTACCAGCAAGGGCGAATCCCTCATCGATACGGTCGACAATCTCATGGCCATGCAGGTGGATGGTTTCGTGATCCGTCATCCGGAGGCGGGAGCGGCCCACCTTATCGCCCGCCATCTGGGCGATTCGGCGCTGGTCATCAATGCCGGTGATGGTCAGCATGCCCACCCGACCCAGGCGCTGCTGGATGTGTTCACTATCCGCCGCCTGGCTGGTCCCATTGAAGGTCGGGTGGTGGCGATCGTGGGCGACATCCTGCATTCGCGGGTGGCCCGTTCCCAGATTCATGCCTTGTCCATTCTGGGTTGTCCGGAAATCCGTGTCATCGGTCCCCGGACTTTGGTTCCCAAGGAGCTGGCCTCCCTGGGTGTGCATGTGTATCACGACTTGCAGGCGGGATTGCGGGGAGTGGACGTGATCTGTGCCCTGCGCCTGCAGAAAGAGCGCATGGAATCCCACCGTCTGCCCAGCCTGGATGAGTTTCATCGGCGTTTTGGTCTGACCCCGGAGCGCTTGCAGTGGGCGCAGCCCCATGCGCTGGTGTTGCATCCCGGCCCCATGAATCGTGGCGTCGAAATTGCCTCGGAAGTGGCGGACGGGAATCAGGCCGTTATTTTGCAGCAGGTTTCCCATGGGCTGGCGGTGCGTATGGCGGTATTGACGCTCCTCGCGGGCGCTGCGGGTGGAGGAGAAAGCCATGCGTAGAATCATCCGCAATGTGCGCGTGCTGGACCCTGTCGATGGCTTTGATGCCATCACCGATCTGGGGATTGAGGACGGAAAAATCACCACAAGAGGCCCTGTTCCCCGGGATTTTCAGGCCGAGGAAATTCTCGATGCTACCGGCCTGGTCGCTTGTCCCGGATTTATTGAGAGTAGTTTTCAGGGGCATAGCCCCGGTCATGGGCGGGACGGGGATCTGGCCAGTGAATTGCGGGCGGCAGTAGCCGGTGGCGTTACCCGGGTAGTCCTGCGTCCCGACACCCAGCCGGTTGCCGATACCCCTGCAGTGCTCCAGGAGCAGCGTTTGACGGCCGAGTCCCTGGGGCTGGCGCGGGTCCATGTAAGTGGCGCCTTGAGCATGGGCCTGCAGGGACAGGCATTGACTGAAATGGCGGCGCTGCAAGAGGCGGGTGCCCTGGTCTTCAGTCAGGCCAAGGAACCTATCCGCAATGCCGCCTTGCTCCGATTGGCGCTGAGCTATGCCGCCGACCTCGGCTGTCCCGTATTGCTGCACCCGGAAGACGCCGACCTGGCTGCCCAGGGGGTCATGAACGAGAGCGGCTTGAGTATGCGTCTGGGGCTTCCGGGGCGCAGTGCGACAGCGGAGCTGGTGGGTATCCAGCGGGATCTGGCGGTGGCGGCGCTGAGTGATTGCCCGGTATTTTTCCCCCAGCTCAGTACGGCTGCGGCCATTGCCGCAGTTCAGACCGCCCGACAACGGGGTGAAGCCGTCCACTGCGGAGTGAGTATTCATCACCTGCTCCTCACCGAGCAGGATGTGGGTTATTTCAATGTCCATGCCAAGGTGCTGCCGCCCTTGCGTTCCCTCGCCGAGCGGGACGCCTTGCGGCGTGCTGTGGCAGCGGGAGAAGTTGCGGCCATCAGCAGTGATCACTGTCCCTGGGGCATTGATCGTGAGGGGATGACTTTTATTCAAGCCCCTTTTGGCATCAGTGCCGTTGAGTGGCTGTTACCGTTGACCTTGCGTCTGGTGGACGATGGCCTGATTACTCTGATGGATGCCCTGAAGTTACTGAGTAGCGGTCCCGCCGAAGCCCTGGGGCTGCCGCCTCCCACGCTGCAAGTCGGCGGTGCCGCCGATATCTGCCTGTTTGACCCCGAGGCTGGGTTTACCCTGAATCCTGTTTCCGGCGCCAGTCGCGGTCGCAACCTCCCCTACGCCCAGTGGGATTTACGGGGTCGGGTGCGTTATACCCTGGTGGGTGGGAGAGTAGTGTATCGGGGGTGATTTTTGTTTGTCATTTGATGTATGTAAACCGCGTATTCCTGAAGGCGTGCGCGAAACCCACAGAGTCAACGCTTGGCCTGTGAACTTGCCTGGCATCCTGGGCTGGGGTTAGCTATTCTTACCAAATGCTTATCGATCCAGCAGGAGCACGAACCATGACCGCTACAGCTATCTTGTCGAGCAAGTTCCAGATTTCCATCCCCAAGGCCGTGCGCGAAGAGCAGCACTGGGAAGCCGGGCAGGAGTTTGTATTCATCCCCAAGGGCAAGGGCGTGCTGGTGATGCCGGTGCCCGAGATGGCGCAGTTGGTCGGCATCGCCAAGGGCGCTGCGACCTCCGACTTTCGTGATCGCAAGGATCGCTACTGATGACGCGGTAACGCCGTGCGTGGTCGATACCTCGGCCTGGATCGAATGGCTTGCCGACACCTTGCTGGGCAAGCGTCTGGCAAAGCAGTTTCCGGACAGGCCGCAGTGCATTGTACCGACCATCGTGCAGCTTGAACTGTCGAAGTGGCTGGTGCGTGAGGTTGGCGAGGATCAGGCCGACCAGGTGATCGCCTATACGCAGAAATGCGTGGTCGTGCCTCTGGACTCCGCCATCGCGCTGCTCGCGGCAGATTTGCACCGCGAATACAAGCTGGCCACGGTCGATGCCATCGTTTACGCGACGGCGCGACGTCAGGGCGCGACCTTGCTCACCTGCGATGCGCATTTCGATGGGCTGCCTGGCGTGGTGCTATTCGCCAAGACCAGTGGGGAGAAATGAATGAATATGGGTAAAAGCATCCCCTCCGTCTCCGTCAGCACGCTCAAAGCGGTACATCGACCAGGGCCAATGCGCTCGGGGCGGCCCATGCAGAAACGGGCCTGATCCAGTAAAGAGCCGTCAGGCCGGGTGAGAACGCGTGGTTTACATTCCGCGCGGAGCAACATATCGTTGTTGCAGATAATCAAAAGGAAAAACGCTGGTGGCAAACAATAACGGTAAAGAAAAATCCCTCGAATCGTGGATATGGGACGCTGCCTGCTCCATCCGTGGCGCCAAGGACGCACCAAAATACAAGGACTACATCCTCCCCCTCATTTTCACCAAGCGCCTCTGCGATGTCTTCGACGACGAACTGAACCGCATCGCCGCCGAGGTCGGCTCGCGTCAGAAAGCCTTCCAGCTCGTCAAGGCTGACCACAAGCTCGTTCGCTTCTACCTGCCCCTTGTGCCAGACGATCCTGAGCAGCCGGTCTGGTCCGTCATCCGCAAGCTCTCCGACTGGATCGGCGAAGGCGTCACCAGCCACATGCGCGCCATCGCCCGGGAAAACCCGCTTCTGCAGGGCATCATCGACCGCGTTGATTTCAACGCCACCACCCACGGCCAGCGCGACCTCGACGACGATCGCCTCTCCAACCTCATCGAGGCCATCAGCACCAAGCGCCTCGGGCTTGAGGACGTGGAGGCCGACATCATCGGCAAGAGCTACGAATACCTTATCCGCAAGTTCGCCGAAGGCGGCGGCCAGAGCGCCGGCGAGTTCTACACCCCGCCCGAGGTCGGCACCATCATGTCCCGCGTGCTCCAGCCCGAGCCCGGCATGGACATCTACGACCCCACTTGCGGCTCCGGCGGCCTGCTGATCAAGTGCGAGATCGCGATGGAAGAGGCGGCAAAAGGCAAAAAACGCACCGTCGCCCCCCTCAAGCTCTACGGCCAGGAATACATCGCCGAGACCTGGGCGATGGCCAACATGAACATGATCATCCACGACATGGAAGGCCAGATCGAGATCGGCGACACCTTCAAGAACCCCAAATTTCGCAACAAGCAAGGCAAGCTGCGCACCTTCGACCGCGTCGTCGCCAATCCCATGTGGAACCAGGACTGGTTCACCGAGGCCGACTACGACAACGACGAACTCGACCGCTTCCCCGCCGGGGCCGGCTTTCCCGGCAAATCCTCCGCCGACTGGGGCTGGGTGCAGCACATCCATGCCAGCCTGAACGCCACTGGCCGTGCCGCCGTCGTCCTCGACACTGGCGCCGCCTCGCGCGGCTCGGGCAATGCCGGCACCAACAAGGAAAAGACCGTCCGCCAGTGGTTTGTCGACCACGACCTCGTCGAGAGCGTGCTCTACCTGCCCGAAAACCTCTTCTACAACACCACCGCCCCCGGCATCGTGCTGTTCCTGAACAAGGCCAAGGCGCCGGACCGCCAGGGCAAGGTCTTGCTCGTCAATGCCTCGCAGGTCTTCGAAAAGGGCGACCCCAAGAACTTCATCCCCGAAGCCGGCATTCAGCGCATCGCCGACACCCTCATCGGCTGGAAGGAAGAAGAAAAACTCAGCCGCATCGTCGATCACACCGAGTTGAAGAAAAACGACTACAACATCTCCCCCAGCCGCTACATCCATACCTCGGAAGCCGAAACCTACCGGCCCATCGCGGAAATCGTCGCGGAGCTGGAGGTTATCGAGGCCGAGGTGCGGGAGACGGACAAGGAACTGAAGGAAATTTTGGAGAAGATCGGGATATGATGGACGGCAAACCATACCTGCTTCCTGAGACATGGACGGAAGCGTCTATTGGGAATGTCGTGGTCAAGGCAAAGCAATGCGATCCGAGAAAGAACCCCAACGAGGAGTTTCAATACGTCGATGTTTCGGCTGTTTCCAACACGTCATTCAAAATCACCGGCGCGGCTTCGACACTTGGATCTGAAGCGCCAAGCCGAGCACGAAAAGCGATTGAAACTGACGACGTTCTGTTTGCGACGGTTCGCCCGACCCTCAAGCGAATTGCGTTGGTTCCGCCGGAACTTGATGGTGCGATTGCGAGCACCGGATATTGCGTACTGCGTTGCGACAAAGCGAAGGTAGAACCGGGTTTTCTATATTCGTTTTTGATTACTGATCACTTCAACGCTCGCATGGCGGGATTGGAGCGTGGCGCGAGTTATCCTGCGATCCGCGACTCAGACGTAACGGCGTCTTGGTTCCCTCTCCCCCCACTCCCCGAGCAAAAGAAGATCGCGCACATCCTTTCGACGGTGCAGCGGGCGATCGAAGCGCAGGAGCGGATCATTCAGACCACCACCGATCTGAAAAAGGCCCTCATGCACAAGCTCTTCACCGAAGGCCTCCGCAACGAACCCCAAAAACATACCGAAATCGGCCCAGTCCCCGAAAGCTGGGAGGTGAAACCACTGATCGATACCGTGGAGTTCATCGACTACGGTGTCTCGCAGGCTATCCCAAAGACACCTACTCCAGAGGGAGTCAAAATTGTCAGCACTGCTGACATCGACAAACAGGGAAATCTGCTCTACTGGAAAATTCGCCGCATTGTGGTTCCGGTGAAAACGGCCAATCGCCTTGTTCTGAAAGATGGTGACGTTCTTTTCAATTGGCGGAACAGTGCCGAATTGATCGGGAAATCGGCAATCTATGAGGAGCAGGACGAGCCACATATCTTTGCGTCGTTCATCTTGAGAATCTGTGCGGGCGAGAAAAAGTCGCACAACTACTTTCTCAAACATCTGATGAATCACTATCGCGAAGAAGGCGTGTTCGTGAAGCTCGCCCGACGTGCCGTGAATCAAGCGAACTACAACAAGAACGAGATATCAGTTCTTAAAATTCCGTCGCCGCCCTACGAGCAGCAGGTCGAAATCGCCAAAACAATCGGTGCCGTTGACGCAAAAATTTGGAGTCATGCCGACAAGAAGCGCAGCCTCGAAGACCTCTTCCGCACCCTCCTTCACGAACTGATGACCGCGAAGACCCGCGTTCACGAACTCACCCTTTAAAACCGCTGGAGCTCCTATTAAATGAGACTTAGCCGAATCAAGATCAAAAATTTCAGAAACTTCAAGAATCTGAATGTGCGGCTGGGCGAACATGCAGTAGTGCTTGGAGAGAACAAGGTTGGCAAAACGAATCTTCTATTCGCTTTGCGTCTGATTCTTGATCCGTCGTTGCCGGACTCTGCCAGGCAGCTCCGCTTGGACGACTTCTGGGATGGGTTAGAGCGCCCACTAAAGTTAGACGATGTCATCGAGATTTCAGTCGAATTTCGCGACTTTGAGGACAACGAGAATCTTCTTGCAATACTTGCCGACAGCTTGGTTAAGCCGGACCCAATGGTGGCGCGCATTACATATCGGTTCCAACCGATTTCGGGATTAGCAGCCGCGCCCCGCAGCGAGGCAGATTACGAATTCATCATTTTCGGGGGTGAGCGAGTTGAAAACTCCATCGGATACGAATTAAGGCGTTGGATGCCAATGGACTTGTTTCCGGCATTGCGGGACGCTGAGGGAGATTTGGCGCGCTGGGCGCGTTCTCCGTTCCGACCACTTCTTGATCGTGCGGCTGCGGACATTGACGAAGAGGCGCTCCAGGAGATCGCCGATGAAGTTCAGGAGACGACTGAGAAAATTGCCGAACTACCCGAACTCTCGAAGATCGTTGATGACGTGAACTCCCAACTGACCGACATGGTCGGGGATCAGCACGCAATCGAAACAGCCCTCGGTTTCGCGCCTACTGATCCGGGGAAACTGTTGCGCGCTCTTCAACTGATGATTGACGGAGGAAAACGGGGCGTATCCGAAGCCAGTCTTGGCTCAGCAAATGTCCTTTATTTGGCGCTCAAGCAACTCGAGAATCAGCATCTCGTCAACGAGGGGGTCCGGCAGCACACATTCTTGGCGATTGAAGAGCCCGAGGCTCATTTGCATCCGCATCTTCAACGTCGGATTTACCGAAACTATCTGAACGTAAAGGGTGATGCAAAAGAGGAGCTGCCCGCTCGAAACATCATACTAACCACCCACTCACCCAACATCGCAAGCGTTGCACCTTTGAAGAACGTAGTGGTGCTCCGGCACTCAGCCGGACTAGACCATACAGTCGGACGATCGCTTCATGGAATTGACCTTCAGGATGCCGAAATTGAGGACCTTGAACGCTATATCGATGTGACGCGAGGAGAGCTGTTCTTTTCCAAAGGAGTGATTCTTGTCGAAGGTGACTCGGAGAAATTTCTGTTGCCTACACTGGCAAGACTTCATGAGCCCGACTTTGATTTTGACGAGTTTGGAATAACGGTTTGCTCTATTTCAGGAACGAACTTTGGGCCCTATGTTCAGCTACTTGGCCCGAAGGGTTTGAATTGCCCGTTCGTCGTTCTCACGGATTTCGACCCCGTTGATGAGGAAGTTAGTCAGGAAGATGGCGATCCAGATGACGAGGTTCAACAAGAGAGCTACGGAGCGACTCGTGTTGTGAATTCAATCATGCCGCACCTATTCCCAGAAGACGACTGGGAGGAAGCAACATTTGAAGATGTGCTGGGGGCCGCGTCAGGGAGCTATTGTCAATTCTGGTGTATAAGCATTTGCTGACATAGGTTCAGGCGGCATCCTGTTGGTTATCCGGCAGGGTTTGGTTGGCCGGTAATCCATCGATAAATTTCACTCCAG
>NZ_JABBOU010000081.1 GCF_018853465.1 Acidithiobacillus montserratensis | reverse complement strand
CAGCCCCCGGAACGGAACAGGTCCGTCGCCCCGGCCAATCCGGCCAACGCCAGATGGTCGTCCAGGCAGTGGGTAATGAGGGCGGCATAGTGGCGGGCGATGGCGCGATGACGTTCTTGCTGGGAGTTGTACCAGTACTGCATGAACGGAATGGCGAGCCGGGGCAGCATGGTGCCGCGATAATAGGCTTCCGTTGAACGGTTGCGGGCATAACTCAGCATTTGCGCCAGGGCGCGGGGGAAAGGATGGGGCATGACCGCTTCGCGCTGAATCAGGCCGGCATTTCCGAAGGAAGTCCCCTCCCCCGGTCCCTGGCGGTCGAGCAGCAGAGTCTGCCGCCCGCGCAGTTGCAGTTGCAGGGCGATGGAGACACCGACAATGCCGGCACCCAGGACGATCACAGAAGGACGAGTAGCCATGTAGAGATTCTGCCTGAATCAGATCGGAAACTGAACAGCAGATATTGCGAGAAAGCCACCTACAGAATCGACATCACTATCCACGATCATTCAGAGTTCATGCCCATGTCGGGCGGTGACTGGAAATCGAATGAAAACTGCCGTTGATGGCGGATCGAAAGCAGGTAGATCGTGTCCTCGATCTGCGCGTACAACAGTATGTAATGTGTCATTACATACTCACGCAACTCGCCGTCCTTGGCGAGCACATCCAGCTGCCTGCCCAGGCGAGCCATGCCGTTGGCCACCTCAACGGAACGCGCAGGCTTTTCCAGAAACAAGGGCCCCATGCCGGGGAAGCGCTCCAGATTGGGGATGACGGTATCCGTCAGATCATCCAGCAAGGCATCGAAGGTGTGCGGAGCCACGGCTTCAAGCAAGAAGGCCTCAAGGCCCTCAAGATTCCGTACGAAATTATCCGTGAGTTGCACGATGTAATGGCGGGTCATGATACGAGGCTGCGCTTAATCAGAAACCTTGGCAGCGCGACGGCGCTTAATAGCACGCAGTGTGCTCTGCGCATCCTTGACCTTGCCTACGGCAACATCCGCGAGACCTCGGCTGGCATCGTCAATCAGCAGCAGGTGGATGCGTTCGCGCTCAAGCTGATGATAATAGTCCAGCCGATGGGCGTCGATGAGGGCTACGTAGCTCTCACCGTTCTTGGTGATGATTTTCTCGGCCCCGGCCCGCACCTGGTCAGCCAGCTCAGACAGCTTCGCCCTGGCTTGCGACAGTGGAATAACGTCAACAGCGGAAATGACCATGGATAACCTCCTTGTCAGATGTACAAAATACTGCACATTATAAGCGCCTATCCTTGATCTTGAAAGACAGAATCGAATGTTCACAGCCCATCATGTCGCTTGACAGAAAGCGGTGCCTCGGCCATGGTTGCGGGAAATTGTGAGGACCTCCATGCTGCATTTTCCGGATATCAATACCGTTGGCTTTCCCCTGGGCCCCATCACCATTCATTGGTATGGGTTGCTGGAAATCATCAGCTTCGTCATCGCTACCCTGTGGCTGATCCGCCGTGGCAAAATGCCACACTGGCACTGGCCCAAGGAGCAGGTGGTCGATCTGGAATTTTATGTGGCGGTGGGGGCCATTCTCGGCGGACGGGTAGGCTATATTATCTGGTACAACCTCCCCTATTACCTCAGCCAGCCCATCAAGATGCTGTATATCTGGGATGGCGGCATGTCCTTTCATGGCGGACTGCTGGGCGTGGTGCTGGCCTGCTGGGCCTTTGCCCGGTCCCATAAGGATCACAGCTTTCTGCCGACCCTGGATTTTATTGCCCCGGCGGTGCCCATTGGTCTGGGCCTGGGGCGCCTGGCGAATTTCATCAATGACCAGTTGTTTGGACGGGTCAGTCATCTGCCCTGGGCTATGGTGTTTCCTGCGGGGGGCCCGCAGCCCCGCCAGCCCTCGCAGATTTACGAGTTTTTGCTGGAAGGCGTATTACTCTTTTTGATTCTGGCCATATACAGCCGTAAACCCCGTCCGGCAGGGGCGATTGGCGGGATGTTCGTGCTGTTTTACGGCATTTTCCGTTTTGTCGCGGAATTTGCCCGCCAGCCCGATATTCAGTTAGGTTTTGTATTCGGGCCTTTCACCATGGGCCAGGTCTTGTCGGTGCCCATGATCATTCTCGGTCCGGTCATCATCTGGTGGGCCTACAAGGGTGGTTTTGCTGAATCCCCCTCCCCTGCAGAGCCGGCCGCCAGCGCCAAAACCCTTCGCGAACACTGATTACTGCATCATCACGGGGGTTGCGATCCAGTGGCTGATGAACTCAACGCGCCGCAACAGGAAGCCGTCCGGCATGTGCATGGCCCCCTGCTGGTACTGGCCGGGGCCGGATCGGGTAAAACCCGGGTCATCACCCGGAAAATCGTCCACCTGATTCGCGATCAGCAAGTCGCCCCCAAACATATCTGCGCGGTGACTTTTACCAACAAGGCCGCCCGCGAAATGAAAAGCCGGGTGAGCCAGTCCTTGCAGGGTCAGAACAGCCGGGGCTTGATGGTATCGACCTTTCATCGCCTGGGTCTGGATATTTTGCGTAAGGACATTACCCGTCTGGGCTATCGCGACAATTTCAGTGTGATTGATCCGGGTGACAGCCTGAGCATGGTCCGCAACCTGCTGCGCGATGCCAATGGCCCCAGCGATCTGGCTGAGGCCATTCAGGCGCGCATTTCCCGCTTCAAGAACGATGGTTTCCTGCCCCAGGAAGCCCAGGCTGAGGATCGGCTGGGGCAGGAGGCGGCGGCCATCTACAAGCCTTATCAACGCGCCCTGAGTGCCTGCAATGCAGTGGATCTGGATGATCTGATTCTGCTCCCTACCCGCCTGCTCCAGGAAAATGAAGAAGCCCGCCTGGCCTGGCAGGACCGCATTCGCTACTTGTTGGTGGATGAATACCAGGACAGTAACGGTGCCCAGTATCGCCTGATCCGCAATCTGCTGGGGGTACGCCATAATCTGACGGCGGTGGGAGATGATGATCAAAGTATTTATTCCTGGCGGGGGGCGGCGGCCGACAATTTGCATCGTCTGGCCCAGGATTATCCGGCCCTGAAAGTCATCAAGCTGGAACAGAACTACCGCTCGACAGGCCGCATTCTGCAGTCGGCCAATGCGGTCATTGCGCAAAACCCCCATCTGTTTGAAAAGCGCCTGTGGAGCACTCTGGGGGATGGTCACGCCATTCGTGTGCTCAACTGCGCCGATGAAAGCGACGAGGCCGAACAGGTGATCAATGCCATTCTCCGCGACCGTTTTCAGCGCCAGGGAGAATATCGGGATTATGCGATTTTGTATCGCAGCAATCATCAGTCCCGGCCTTTTGAAGCGGCGTTGCGCAATGCCCGCATTCCCTACCAGATTTCTGGCGGTCTGTCGTTTTTTGAACGCAGCGAAATCAAGGATTTTCTCGCTTATTTGCGTTTGCTCAGCAATCCCGATGATGACCCGGCTTTTTTGCGGGCGGTGAATACGCCGCGCCGGGGTATCGGCAGCAGCACCCTGGAAAAGCTCGGGGAGTTTGCCAAAGCCCAGAACCTGTCCTTGTTCGCGGCAGTCTGGGAAGACGGCCTCGATATCCCCGACAAAGGTCGTAATGCCCTGCGCAGCTTTGCCGCTTGGGTCAATCTGAAGGCCGATGAACTGCACAAAGCCGAACTGCTCCCGGCCCTGCAGAGTCTGCCCGATGATATCGGCTATTTGCAGTATCTGCACAATGAGGGGGATGAAAAAGAAGCCTCCCGGCGCTGGGAAAACATCCAGGAGCTGCTGACCTGGATAAAGCGTCTGCAGGAGCAGGAAGACGGCCCGCAAACGCTGGTGGAAATCCTCAACCGTCTGATGCTCTTCAATGTCCTGGAACGGGAGGAAGACGATGACCGCGACGTATTGCGCCTGTCCACCCTCCATGCTGCCAAGGGGCTAGAGTTTCCCCAGGTGTTTCTGGTCGGCGCTGAAGAGGAGCTACTCCCGCATCGCAACAGCGAAACGCCCGAGCAGATTGCCGAGGAGCGCCGCCTGTTTTATGTGGGGATGACCCGCGCCCGTTTTCGCCTGACCCTGAGTCGCTGCCGCAAAAGGCGGCGATATGGGCAGGACGTGAACCCCAAGGCCTCGCGCTTTCTGCAGGAGATTCCCAAGGAGCATCTGGACTGGCAGGGTGAGCAGAGCGAGGAGCCGGAAATGGACCCGGCCACGGCCTTTGCGCGTTTGCGCGATATGTTGGGGAAGAAGTGAGCGTTTTCAGCCCTATACGCCAAGGGGCTATCCTAAGATAGCCCCTTGCATGTAACAGTACTGCGCTGCCTGCTCAGTGCGCGGCGACGTTGCCCATGGCCTTGACCCGTGCGGAAAGCCGGCTCTTGGTGCGGGAAGCGGCGTTGCGATGCACCACGCCTTTTCCGGCGGACTTGTCGATAACCGATTCCGCCGTGCGCAGCGCGATGCGGGCTTCTTCCTGATTACCGTCATGTACGGCCTTGAGCACCTTCTTCACAAAGGTACGCAGACGTGAACGCATGCTGGCATTGTGCAAGCGATGCTTTTCATTTTGTAGAACGCGCTTGCGCGCCTGAGCTGTATTCGCCAAGTTTTACTCTCCGTGTATTTGCATTGCAGGTCAGTGCAGAAAATTCAGACTCGGGATTCTACACTTTCTTGCAGCACTGTCAATGGATTATACGCATTATGCCACCAGTATTTGTAAATGCCGTGGCTGTATACAGACTTTTAAGGAGCTTCCCGGAGTAATTTGCGCGGCTTCGGCCTGCTGGCGGGAGAGCAGCATTTCCAGGGGGGCGGGGCCTTCCAGGTAAATGCGGGTGGACAACCCTTCAGCACGACCGGCCCGCACCCGGACTAACAGACGATTGGGACAGGGCAGTCCTGACTTTTCTTCCAGAAAGAGATCTTCGGCCCGCCAGGTCAACTGCACCGGGGAACCCACAGGCAAGGCTGACGAGGATTCAGCCTGCAACTGCCAGCCAGCACCGGCAATCCGCAGTATGGCGTTTTCCTGTGCCTCAATACGGCCGGACAGAAAATTACGAAAACCCAGCAGATGCGCGGTAGCCTGGTGTTGGGGTCTGGCAAAGACTTCGACAGGGGGGCCTTCCTGAATGATGCGGCCTTCACGCAAAATGGCCATGTGATCGGCGAGCATCGCCAAATGCGGGTCATGACTAACCGCCAGCAGGGGAATCCCGAAGGCATGCACTTCTTGAATCAGCTCATCCAGAACCTCGTCACGGGTAGCCATATCCAGGGCCGAAGTCGGCTCGTCCAGCAACAACAACTGCGGCTTGCGCGCCAAAGCCCGGGCCAGGGCCACCCGCTGTTTCTGACCACCCGATAATTCCGAGGGAAAACGCTCTGCCAGCTCTTTCAGCCCCACCCGCTGTAATAATGCCAACGCTTCGGTATGGCGCCGGGCTGAACGTGGTAAAGGAAATGCCACGTTTTCCCAGGCGCGGAGATGGGGAAAAAGCGCATAGCCTTGAGGAAGATAACCAATGGGACGCTGTTCTACCGGCAGATCGCCAAACGGGCTGACCCGGGCCGGCAGCAGTCCGGCGATGGCCTGGAGCAATGAAGTCTTACCTGCCCCGGAAACACCCAGCAGCACCGTAAAACCCCTGATCTGCAAATGCAAGTCGAGAGCGACGGGCTGCTTCAGTTGACAGCGCAGGCCCAGCGTTGCGGGTGCCTGATTCAAAACAGGGCCTGAGTCTGACGCCTGGCGCGCAACCCGATCCAGAGGGGCAGAGGAACTGCGACCAGAAAAAATATCCACAGCAGGGGGTACACGGCATCGAGTCCGATATCCTGGAGATTCACCCATAATTTAACCGGGATGCCCTGGGGAAAATAGGCGACGATCAGGACGATGCCAAATTCGCCCATGGCCCGCACCCAGGCCAGGGCCACCCCTGCCGAGAGGCCAATGCGGGCCAGCGGCAGGGTCACGCCCCAGAAAGTTTGCAGACGATTGCGGCCCAGTGTGCGACTGATCTGTTCCAGATCCCGGGGGACGCCCTCAAAAGCGGCCCGAGCGGCGATGATATAGTAAGGCATGGCGCCGTATATCTGGGCGAGAATGAAGGCGGGCGCAGTATTGGTCAGATAGATGCCCGCCTGACTGAAGACACTGCCCACCGGAGAATAAGGGCCGTAAAAACTACTGAGTAAAATACCCAATGCCAGGGGCGGGGTCAGCAGAGGTAACATGAGTAACGCGTCGAGCAGCCACTTGCCGCGCCATTGTCCCCGCGCCAGCCACCAGGCCAGAGGCGTCCCGGCCAGTACCGCCAGAAGTACCGCCAACCCACTGTAGAGCAGCGATGTCCGGATAGCGCCCATATCGCCCTGGGCAAAATGGAAATCCGCCCAGTCTGTTGCAAAAAACAGGGCCGCAAACGGCGCCAGCAGAAAAACGAAGACACCCGCCGCCAGAATCGGGCCCAGCCAAGCAGTGCCATCAGGTCGCTTTCTACCACCCCAGGACGTCATTTTCTGCACCGGCTCATCCCAAATCCGTAATCCCCAAACTACGGCTCCGTCTACTCTAGCGACGCAGAGGTCCACGCCAAGCATACTGAATCAGCTCGATATAGTTGACCAGTTCTAACGTGCGCTGGTGTGTTGCTTCCAAGACGACGGGAGGAGCCAATCCAGCAAGGCGGGCTTCTTCCCAGCGAAGAGCACAGAGACACCAGCGGTCACCTGGCCGCAGGCCTGGAAAGTCATACTCGGGACGCGGGCTTATCAGATCGTTGCCACGCTCCAGGGTGTACTGCAGAAACTCCTCGGTAACCACCGCGCAAACGGTGTGCGTTCCCAGATCATCGCCACCGGCACGACAGAGCCCATCCCGGTAGAATCCTGTCCGGGGTCGATTGCTACAAATCTGTAGTTCCGTATCGAGCACATTCTTATCCATGTAGACCTCAAGTCTTGCCATATGACGGATATCCAAAATAGCTCCACCATGCCAAAACACTTGGCCTTGCGCAATGGCAGGGAGATCGGCATCATGATGCCGGAGGACTTTGCCATGCATGGGATCCATATCGTCTGGTTCAAAAGGGATTTACGCCTGCATGATCATCAGCCCCTTGTCGAAGCCGCTGCCATGGGTATGGTTCTACCCCTTTATGTTGTTGAACCCGAGGCTTTGCGTCAGGCAGATGCCGCACCCCGGCATTGGCATTTCGTATGGCAGAGCCTTGGTGAACTGGATCAAGCCCTCAAAGAACTGAGTGGCAGCGGCTTGGTGCTGCGGGTTGGGGAGATCATCCCGGTACTGGCAGCCATCCACCGTAAAACATCCATACTGGGTCTGTGGTCTCATCAAGAAACAGGAAATGCTTGGAGCTATGCCCGGGATCGGTCTGTCGGTATCTGGACTAGAAAACAAGGAATCCCCTGGCGGGAATATCAGCAAAATGGAGTCGTCCGTGGCCTGAAGTCGCGCAATGGCTGGTCTACAGCCTGGAAAAAGTTTACTTCAGCATCGTTGATTTTATCTCCAGACAATCTGACCGTCGCACCCATCTCCTCTGATCCCTGGCCTCAGGTGCAGAAGCAGGTTCAGGCTCTTTTTAATACCAGACCAGACGCGTGTTCAAAAGCCCAAACTGGCGGACGTCGCGAGGCCATGCGTCTGCTGGAGAATTTTTTGCAGCGACGGGCTGCTGATTATGCCCGGGGCATGTCTTCACCTCTGAGCGCTGCGTCGGTATGCTCTCGCCTTTCTCCGCATTTGGCTTATGGCACAATCTCGGTCCGGGAGATCATCAATGCCATAAAAAATCAAGATCTTACCAAAGAAAAGGGTTGGGCTCGCAATATGCGGGCGTTCGAGGCCCGACTTGCCTGGCGGAGTCATTTCATTCAAAAGCTGGAATCCGAGCCGGAACTGGAGTTTCGCAACCTGCATCCTGCTCTTGCAGATCAAAGGCAGCATATTGACCCGATCCTCTTTTCTGCCTGGACCCAGGGACAAACCGGGTTTCCGCTGGTGGATGCCTGCATGCGCATGCTCCACGCTACTGGCTGGATCAATTTCCGCATGCGCGCCATGCTTGCAGCCTTTGCCTGTTACCATCTTTGGCAGCCTTGGCAGGCGGCAGGACTTCACTTGGCCCGCCTCTTTATCGACTATGAACCCGGTATCCACTGGAGCCAAATGCAGATGCAATCAGGAAGTACCGGTATCAACGCCTTTCGCATTTATAATCCGGTCAAACAATCCTATGAACAGGACCCTTCGGGTCAGTTCATTAGACGTTGGATTCCCGAGCTGGCACAGGTTCCTAAAGATTGGATTCATGAGCCCTGGCGAATGCCGGAAATGATTCAACAGACATATCAATGTCGTATCGGCGTGGATTATCCGTTGCCCATTGTCGATCATGAGAAAGCCGCCAGAATCGCCCGTCAACGCTTACGCCAGGCTTATGGTGGTCCACAAGCCCGCGCCCAGAGTCGCGAGATTCTGGATCGTCATGGCAGTCGTAAGTCCAAGGCCCGAAAATCACCGTCATCCAGTCAGCAATTATGCCTTTTTGAATGAAACGCGTGAACAGCAAACAAGGCAGGATTATCCAAAAAACTGGGGCAATCTGCTCATATTCACTTTGTCGTCGGGCCTTAGCAGACAAGAGGATGATTCTTTAATCCATGCAAAATCATGCTATAGTTACCTAGTAAGTAGCCTCCAAATCTGCTAGGCAAACCTAATAAACAATGGCTTGGCAAAATTACATGAAAGAGTTTATCAACATGCACTGGACTATACTTCTCAAGTCTGACCCTGAAGCCAAAGGTAATCCTGTCCTTCACGGACTGCGGATGGCCGCTTCGGCTTTGGCAGATGATGTCGAGATCAGCATCTTTCTCTCGCAAGAAGCTATTTCTTTAGCCTTTCAGGATGAACAGGCTGGCGCCCAACTAAAAGTCCAGCAGGATCTCCTTCATGAATTGCAGGAGCTGGGCGCCCGGACCTATGTCGTTGGCTTGGAGTGGCTGCATCAGACAGAAAAATCATTACTCAATACCAGCATTGAGGCGGCCGGCATGAAAACCCTGATCCGCCAGATGAAAATTTCCGACCAGGTCATCACCCTCTAAGACTATGGCCGCCATTTATGCACTGGGGGACCTGCAGGGTTGTTGTGCACCCTTCAACGACCTGCTCAAAAAAATCCATTTTGATGCCAAAGAAGATCACTTATGGCTGGCGGGAGATCTGCTGAACCGGGGTCCTGACAGTCGGCCACTCCTGAAAAGGCTTTTCCACTGGCAAGATCACTTGCAGATAGTGCTGGGCAATCATGATTTATATGCGCTTTCCCGCTGGGCAGGCATTGCTCCGGCTAAAAAAAGTGACACCTTGGGCAGCCTGTTGAGCGATAAAAATGCCGGGGACTGGCTGGACTGGTTGCGGCAAATGCCCTTGCTCCACCATGACAGCAGCCTCGGCTGGACCATGGTCCATGCGGCTATTCACCCCGACTGGGATATTGCTACCGCCACCGCCCACGCTCAGGAGCTGCAGAATGCCCTGAGCGGACGGCAATGGAAACACTTTTTGAAAATGCTGTGGGCGGCACCGGCGCCCAATCGCTGGGAAGATTGCCGCAATGAAGACGATGCCCAGCGCTTTCGGGTAGCCGTGTTTACCCGGGCGCGCTATGTGACGGCCGAAGGACAGTTCAACTGGCCAAGTTCCCTGCCCAAAGAGGGTGCTTCGGCTTATGCGCCCTGGCATACCTGGTTTTTTGAACGGCAGAACGAAGGTGCCATCATCTGCGGACACTGGGCTACCCAGGGCTTGCTGGTGCATGAACGCTTACTGGCTCTGGATAGCGGCTGCGTCTGGGGACGCCAGCTGAGTGCTGCCCGCATCGATCTGGAAACTCCGGAAATTCATCAGATCAGCTGCCCCATGTATGCCCAGCCCAGCGCCAAGGAATAATGACCGCCCGCCGATAAGTCCACGGATATAGTTGGCCCTGTCCGCTTTTGCGGCTATCCTCTGGCAACATGCAAACTGCCCGCTCTCCCCTCGATATTCTCCGCCACACTTTTGGCTACGAGCAGTTTCGTCCGCCGCAGCAGGAAGTGATTGAGACACTCATGCAGGAGCAGGATGCCCTGGTCCTGATGCCTACAGGTGGCGGGAAATCTTTATGTTTTCAGATACCCGCCATGGCGAAGCCCGGTGCGGGAGTGGTGGTATCGCCGCTCATCGCCTTGATGGAAGACCAGGTCAATGCTCTGCGGCAGGCGGGAGTGGCGGC